>JAAETV010000152.1 GCA_024227975.1 Actinomycetes bacterium | reverse complement strand
TCGATGGGGGCCGCACCCAGGATCATGTAGGCCTGGATGCCGCTGTAGCCGAACTTCTGCAGGTAGTCGATGGCGTGGAGGCATGCTCGCTGATAAGAGAGGTGCGAATCGAGGTACTTCTGCTCGCCGTCAAGGGTGACCGAGGTACCGGAGAACGCCAGCCATTCGCTGTACTGGGGGTCGACGTTGCCGGGCATGAAGATTGCGTTCTCCGAGACGCCATAGGTGTTCATTCCTCCCTTGATGAGATCCACGTGCAGATCCAGGAAGCCACCCATCTCGATGGCGCCGCAGAATGTGATCTCGCCGTCGCCTTGGGAGAAGTGCAGGTCGCCCATGGAGAGGTTGGCACCAGGGACGAACACGGGGTAGAAGACTCGGGTCCCCTTGGTGAAGTTCTTGATGTCCTGGTTGCCGCCGTTCTCTCGGGGTGGCGCGGTGCGGGCAGCCTCTGCGGCGACACGGTCGTGATCGGCTCCGGAAAGCGTCCCGAGAATGGCGTCATCGGGCAGCGGGGGCAAGGCTAGTGGTGGAACCCGGCCTGGGTCAGTGGCGATGAGCGCGGTCTCGCGAGCTGTCCAGCGGGCCAGGAGCTCGGCCGATGGTGCTGTACCCATGAGGCCGGGATGGACGATGCCGGTGAAGGACACACCTGGGACATGGCGAGAGGTTGCGGTCTGGCCTCGGAAATCCCAGATGACCTTGTAGGCGTCGGGGAACTGGTCGGTCAGGAAGCCACCACCGTTGGATTTGGCGAACACTCCGGTGTAGCCCCAGCCCTGGCCGGCGAGGGGACCAGAGTCCTCTTGGGGGATGGGACCGACGTCGACGATGTCAACGATGAGGAGATCGCCTGGTTCGGCTCCTTCGACGGCGAATGGCCCGCTCAGGACATGGACCGTGCTGAGTGGTGCATTGAGGATGTCGTCGGCCGAGTCGTCGTTGACGATCGCTCCGTCGAACCACTCACGGCAATCGACGCGGAACACGTCGCCGGGTTTCACGGTGACATTGGGGGGCACCTCGGGGTGCCATCGGTTGTGGCCAACATACTGCTGGTCGGTGAACGACTTCGTAGAGTCGAGGGGGTAGACGACTTGTGGCATCAGGGAGTCCTATCTCTAGCTGTGATTCTGTCTTTACGGTTGATTTGCGGGAGGCGCATCGGGCGAGAGCCGGCCGGCACCATGGGCTCGGTCGGCGTCTAGGTCGCACCGGCCGCCGCACGATCGGGTGCTGGGCTCGACTCGCGTAGGACCGGCCACAAGACCACGAAGGCGACGACCCCGAAGATGGCCAACACGATGGCGGCAGTGTCGGTGTTGTCGGTCCAGTTGCCGGTGAGGAGCAGGAAAGCAGGGATCGCACCGGTGACGATTCCTTCGACGGCGGCCACCCCGCCCGTGTACCGGCCGAGGCTCTCTCGCCCGAGTCCGAGGACGACGAAGAAGAGACCCCAGAGAAAGGCCCAGTAGAGCCAGATGACGCCGAAGCCGTTGTCGCCGAAGCCCTCCCGCCAGAAGTTCAGGCCAGCGAATACCAGGGCACAACCGGTGACAAAGCCGGAGAAGTACCCGAGACCCGAACCATCCAGATCGAAGAACACGTTCATGGCGACATAGAGATACGTGAATCCAAAGAGGTAGATTCCCGAAGCACCAAGGATCGCGTTCTCGTCACCGGCCGCAGTGAAGATCAAATACGTTGGCGTCACAACCTGGAGAATGCCTACGAACAGATTGAGTGGCCCGGCAGATTTACCTTCGACCCATCCCAACAGCATCGCGCCGTTCAGGAATAGGATTGCGCCGACGTAGAGTAGTCCAACACTTCCCATTATTCAGACCTTCATCTTCCTCTATTTGTCTGCGAATGCATGGCGAACTAGCACCTACTGATGCCAGTTGACTTCAACTATGTCGCTGCCAAACTGCTCAGATCAAGGCCGAGGTAGCCTTTGAAGAGCAGGGGTCAGCGGTGCTGTTGGTGTCCGTTTGCTTGGATGACGTGACGGAAGCGACGAGACAACTTCGGGCTCATCGCGGCTCCTTTCAGCCTTGTCGATCAAGGCCATACGGTCAGCCGGTGCTCTTTGGAGCATCGGTACCGAGTAGAACCGAGGTGCATCGCGGTGACAGGTTACGCATGGTGCTGATGCTGTGGCATCACCCATTGGGAGATGCACCACAAAAACTCCGTGGCTGTCACACCGATACTCGTAGGCGACCATGGTTCCCCCTAGATCAGCCTCCCGGTCCCAACTCGGCGGGAACCGTGCTCATCATTATGAGGCCCTGGCCACTGGCATGTCAACTTGGGTCTAGCTGCTTCGCCAGCCATGCCCAATCGGAACATTGCGAGCCTGCCTGCGGAGAGTTATCGTCCGGTGGAATCCTTCTATCCCCAAGCCTTCGCTCCGTTGCTGGCATTGCTAGCCACCAGTGAATTGAGAGGAAGCCGTGACACCCGTCGGTGAAATCGTGGCCTTGGGGATACTCCTTGCCGCTTCGGTTCTAGGTGGGCTTATGGCGAGGCGCCTTCAAATGCCACCACTCCTGGGCATGTTGCTCGCTGGAATACTCGTTGGGAACGTCCCCGGCGATCTTCTTGCGAATCTGCCAGACAGTTGGTCGGTTGGGCTGCGCTTGGCTGCCTTGACGGTGATTCTGCTGCGAGCCGGACTCGGGCTGGATCTGAATGCACTAGTTGATCTACGCGGTAGTCTAGTTCGACTAGCATTCCTTCCGAATCTGAGTGAGGCGGCTACGGTGGCAGCCGTCGCGAAGCTCGTACTAGATCTGCCGCTGATCTGGGGCCTTCTGTTGGGTTTCGTGGTCGCCGCAGTTTCACCAGCCGTGGTGGTCCCAAGCCTGCTTGATTTGCAGCACAAGGGTTATGGAGTCTCCAAGGGCATCCCTACAATGATCTTGGCTGCGGCCACCTTCGACGATGTTCTCTCGATCACCGGATTCGGTGCCAGTCTGAGCCTGATCTTCGCAGGCCAAGGGGAGGCGAGCATCACTGAGAGCCTGCTCCGCGCTCCCCTGGAGCTCGCCCTCGGCCTGGGTGCCGGCATTCTGGCTGGATCCTTCTGTGCTGCCATTGTGCGAGCTCCAGCCTGGTTCCGATTTGGAGCCCTGACCGGAGTAGGCCTGGTCGCGGTGTTCGGCGGTTGGGCAATCGGGTTCGCGGGTGGAGGAAGCCTGGCTGCCATGACCATGGGAGCCGTGGCCGGTCGCGGATGGCACGGCGAGTCATACCCCGTTGCCATGAGACTGGGCCAGGTATGGGCCCTGGCACAACCGCTTCTGTTCGGCTTGATCGGTGCGGCCGTTGTATTGGAGACGGTCGAACCCGCCTATGTCCGGGGAGGCCTGGTCATCCTTGCAATCGGCCTGACCGTGCGCCTACTCGTCACCTACTTCTCCGCATCTTCCAGCCATTTCACGACTCACGAGAGGCTCTTCATCGCCGTGGCTTGGATCCCCAAGGCGACGGTGCAAGCAGCTATCGGGGCCTTGGCCCTCGACCTGGCCCGACAGAACCACTCTGGCCTCCAGGCCGAAATCTACGGGACTCAGGTCGTGACCATCGCGGTGCTGGCCATCATCGTTACCGCCCCCATCGGAGCACTGGCCATCGCCTGGAGCGGACCGCGATGGCTCCAGCGACAGCAAGAGCCGATCTGAATCACGGGCTAGGTGAACAGCTCGACCTGCTTGTCAATGTCTTGGACCCTCATCGGCGGGCCGAGAGAATCGGGCACCCACCCGTTCGTGAGCGCGTAGGTGATGAGGGCCGAAACCCCGGCGGGAGTGATGCGTCGGTGCTCGCCCGGGCGCCGCCACAGAGACGTCTGTGCTTCGAGCCGTTGGCCGGTGCCACTGTCGTGTTGAACGACGACGACGTCATAGCCGCTGTCCATTGACACGGCCCACCGATAGGAGATGCCCTCAACGACAATCTGCCTCGACTTCTTCCTCGATAGAGCCACCGGGGGCGACGGTAGTCGTCAATTCCAAGGATTGTTCATGCCGCCCCCAGAGAAGACACGCTTGCCTTGGCGTGGGTCACACGTCGGCGTCGACGGTTCGGAGGGCGCCGTAGGGGCACAGACCGACCACTCTGGGCTCGCCGGCGGCGCGAGACTGGGGGTAGTGCTCGATGTGTCGAATGAGTTTGATCTGCCAGCGGATCGGGTTTGGCTGAACGCGTCTCATCAGGGCCCGTTGCCAACACGGGGGGTCACAGCCGTTGAACGGATGGTCCGTTGGAAGACTCAGCCCCACCATCTGCAGCCCTCGCGTGCGTTCAGCGACCTGATCGCTGAGCTGAGGTGCCGCCTTGCCGATCTCGTTGGTGCACAGGTCAAAGATGTGGTCCTGGCGAACAGCGCCTCCTACGGACTCCACCTGCTGGCCAACGGCATGGGGCTCGAGGCCGGCGATGAGGTTGTCGTGGCGGCCAACGATTTCCCGTCCGACCTGTTGCCATGGCTCCGTCTCCAGCAGCATGGAGTCATTGTCCGCCAGATCCGGCCAACGAAACCCGTGGCGACGGCCGACGAGGTTCGATCAGCCATCACCCACCGGACCAGAGCTGTGTGTCTGACCTGGGTTCACTCCTTCTCCGGGCAGATGATTGACCTGGAGGGAATCGGGTCCCTGTGTCGCGAAGCAGGGGTGCTGTTCATCGTCAACGGCTCCCAAGCGGTCGGTGCCATCCCCCTCGACGTGAAGCAAATTCCCATCGATGCACTCAGTACCGTCGGGTTCAAGTGGCTCTGTGGCCCATACGGAACCGGCTTCTGCTGGCTCGGCGAGCGAGCCCAAGAGAAGGTCGCTCCCACCAAGCTCTACTGGCTCAACACCCTGTCCACCGATGACCTGACAAAGCCAGACATTGACCTCTCCGACATCGATCCACCGGAAACGGGTCGACACGACATCTTTGGCACCGCCAACTTCTTCAACAACGCACCGTTTGCGGAATCCGTCGACCTCATCAATTCAACTGGTGTTCCCGCGATCCACGATCACAACCTCGAGCTTGCAGCCCAGCTCATCGCTGGCCTCGATCACAACAGGTTCGAGGTGCAAGATCGCGGCCCCAGCAAGCAACGTTCGGGCATCATCTTCGTCCGACCACTCGATGCGTCCGCCGACCGGACGAGTGCACGCCTAGCTGCCGGCGGGATCGACGTGGCACAACGCAGCGGCATGATCCGACTTGCTCCCCACTTCTACAACACGGTGGCTGAGGTCGGGCACGTGCTCGAAGTGATGAACGCCGGATAGTCCCTCCCCAGCGGTGCCAACGGTGAGCAGGTGATGCGTCGCTGTGGTGCCGGTCGGCTCGAGAGTACGTTGTCTGTGTGACGGTGCAAGACGGTGAACATCGAAGGGGGGCAGCTCCCGCCTCCTCCGCCCTCCGAGCCGACCACTATCAGCGCCCTCGGTTGACACAGCTAATGGAGGACGGCCGATCACCAGTTGTCGTAGTTGTCGCTCCAGCCGGGTTCGGTAAGACGACGGCAGTCGCCGACTGGCTCGAAACGACAGAGCACCCGTCGAGCTGGATCTCTCTGGAGGACCGTGATGACGACCTCATGATCTTCTTCACCCGAGTCGCAAACGCCATCGAGCCGGTGTGCGGCCGGGGCCGGCTCCAAGGACTGGTCTCGTCGTCATCAGGTCTGGCCGCAGCCGGGATCATGCTGGCCAGTGCCGCGGCGGAGGATCTCGAAGCGGCCCACGAGGGCACGGTCATCGTCGTCGAGGACCTCCACCACATCTCATCTGAGCCAGTCCTTCACGCTCTGGAGTTCTTGATCAACCACCTTCCTCCCCACGTCAGGCTGGCCTTGCTGTCGCGGTTCGACCCTCCGGTGGCACTGGCTCGGCTCCGGGCCGCTGGCCAGCTGACGGAGCTACGGGCCGCTGATCTCGCCTTCACCCCCGCCGAGAGCGAGGAACTGCTCGCAGCGGCCGGCCAACCAATCCCATCTGCACTTGTCGCTCGACTCAATGAACGGATCGAAGGGTGGGCCGTCGGGCTGCGGATGGCTGCGTTGTCGTTGACTGGCCGCACTGACGTTGAGGAATTCGTCGATTCGTTCTCAGGCGACGACCGGTTCGTGGCCGACTATCTGCTCGAAGAGGTGCTGAACCGAGAGCCAGAAAGGGTCCAGCGGTTCCTCCTCGAGTCGTCGCTGCTCGACGAGATGACCGCCGAGCTTTGTGACACCGTCATGGATACTCACCAATCTGGTGAGACCCTGGACGATCTATTCACCCGAAACCTGTTCGTTGTCCGGACCGGTTCGGGTGGAGACTGTTTCCGCTATCACCAGCTGTTCGCCGAACTGCTCCGAGCCAGGATCCACCGGCGCGAGCCAGAGAGGGTCACCGAGGTACTGAGGTCAGCAGCGGCCTGGTGTGAACAGGATGGCGACCTAGATCAAGCTCTCCGCTACCTGATCAAGGCCGGAGACACCGATGCTGCAGCCGAGCTGGCGGCGCGACGGGCACCGAGATTGCTGATGCAGGGCGACATTGGTCGGCACCGGGCGTGGCTGGGGTTGTTTCCTCCCACCGTTGTCGACCATGACCCTCGCCTGTTGCTGACGAGGGCGTGGTCGGAGCTGTTTGCCGATCAACCCCAGGAAGCTTTGCACGATCTGGCGAGAGCCGAGCGGCTAGCACCAGAAGGATTCTTTGGGTCGAGAGCCGGCCACCTCGAACTGATTCGAGCCATCGCGGCCTGGTTCGACGGCCGCCACGTCGAGTGCGTGGAGCACGGTCATCGGAGCCTGGAGCTCCTAGCCGAGAGCGACCTCGGCTCCATCTGTGTCTCACATCTCTACTGCGGAATTGGTGAGCTCGTCGTCGGCCAATCATCTGAGGCAATTCAGCATCTCGACGAAGCAATGAACTTGGCCGACCAGGTCGGGAACGACTACACCGCATTCTCGGCCCGAGTGGCGGCGGGAGCTGTCAGTGTTCGCGACGGTGAGCTCGATCGGGCCCGGTACCTTTTTCTGTCCGCCCTCGACCTGGCCCGCGACCTGGAAACAGGAGGACGCCAGTTCCCGATTGGAGGGGCTGGGCATCTCGGCCGCGGCGTCGTAGCCTTCGAACAGTTCGATCTGGAGACCGCGGCCGAGGCCTTCCGCCAGGCATTGGTCGAGCTTCGCAAGACAACAACCATCGACTACACATCGCTGGCCTACCGGCGATGGGCCGAAGCCCAATCGCTGCAAGGCGACCACGGCGAAGCAGCTGAGATCATCGACGAGGCCCGGCATCATCTGGCCGGATTCGGCCAGAGCAAGGCGCTGATTCAAGGGCTCGACTCCTGCGAAGCGCGAGTTGCGCTGCGAGCGGGAGATCCCGAAAGGGCAATACGACTGCACGAGCGATCGGCTTCCATACCTCAGCGCGGCCAACGAGAGTTCGACAATCCTCAGTTCGAACAGTACTCAACGGGGGCACGGCTCGACCTGGCCGGCGGCCGACCGGATCGTGCCGAGCAGCACCTTGCCAGCATGCGACTGCTCACCGGAGATCGGGTTGAGCACAGGATCGAGGTTGCCACCATGGAAGCAGCGATCCTCGACGCATTGGGCAGGACGGTTGAGGCGACCGATG
>JAAETV010000151.1 GCA_024227975.1 Actinomycetes bacterium | reverse complement strand
CGAGCCGAGTCCGCCGGTCTTGCGGAGTTGCTCCCGGACGAGATCGAGGCCGCAGATGAGCTCGGTCACCGGGTGTTCAACCTGGATCCTGGTGTTCATCTCGATGAAGTAGAACTCATCGCGGCGGAGGTCGACGAGGAACTCGACCGTCCCGGCCCCTTCGTAGCCAACCGCAGTCGACAGAGCTGTCGCTGCCTGGCAGAGATCCCTGCGCAGGGGTTCCGGCAAGTTCGGAGCCGGTGCCTCCTCGATGAGCTTCTGGCGGCGGCGTTGCAACGAGCATTCCCGTTCGTAGAGATGAACCGCGGTGTCACCGTTGCCAAAGATCTGGACCTCGATATGGCGGACAGGATCGATGTACTTCTCCAGGTAGACGGTGTCGTCACCGAAGGCCGCGCCCGCCTCGGCTTGGGCCTGGGTCATCTGGTTTGCCAGCTCGTCGGCTGTATTGACGATGCGAATGCCTCGACCGCCACCTCCAGCAGCTGCTTTGATGAGAAGGGGGAAGCCGATCTGGGTGGCAGCGGTTGCGGCGTCGTCGAAGGACCCAACCCCACCGCAGGTTCCAGGCACAACCGGTACTCCCGCCGCTATCGCCGTTTCTCGGGCTGCTGCCTTGTTGCCCATCAGGGCAATGGCATCGGCGCCGGGGCCGACGAATTGGATGCCTTCGGTCAAGCAGCGCTCGGCGAAGGCGGCGTTTTCGGAGAGAAAGCCGTACCCCGGATGGATTGCGTCAGCGTTGGCTGTCTTCGCTGCGTCGATAATGGCGTCGATGTTGAGGTAGCTCTGGGTTGCCTGTGGTGGTCCGATGTTGATGGCCTCGGTGGCGATCCCGACGTGGTGTGCCTGCTGATCGACGTCGGAGTAGACGGCAACCGTGTCGATGTCGAGCTCCATCGCGGCGCGGATCACGCGGACAGCGATCTCACCCCGGTTTGCGATGAGGAGCTTCTTCATCAGTGGACCTGACCGTTGGCGGCTGGTTCATCGAGCTCGAGGGTCATGAGCACATCGCCAGGCCCGACCATGGCGGAATCCTCGACCTCGATGGAGAGCACGGTGCCTGCGACACCGGCGAGGACTTCATGGAAGTTCTTCATGACTTCGACGAGAGCGACCTGGGTGTCGGGGGCTACCACGCTGCCGACCTCGACGAATGGGTCCTGGTCTGGTGCGGGCCGCCGGTAGAAGATGCCCGGGATGGGTGACCGGATCTCATGGCTCATGAGTGTTCTCCTCGTTCGATGGGTTGGCTCATCGGGTCGTGTTCTCCTCACTGACAACGGCACTCACTGCGGCTGCGAGCTCTACCGCATTTGGCGTATCGGAGTGGACGCAGACGGTGTCTGCTCTGACCACGATGTCTGGGCCCTCCACTGACTCCACGAGGCCTTCCCGTATTGCTCGCCGGGCACGCCTCGCGGCCTCTGAGGTTATGACTGCACCATGAGTGCGGCTGATGATCAGCGATCCGTCGGCAGCGTAGTCGAGGTCGGCGTAGTACTCGGAGATGAACTCGACCCCATTATCGACCGCAGACGTCTCATGCATGGTGCCGGCCATTCCGTAGACGGGTACATCGAAGGCGCGGGCGACACGGCAGACGACGGCTGCGAGCTCGGCGTCACGGGCGGTCATGCCGTAGAGGGCGCCATGGACCTTTACATGGTGGAGGTCCATTCCCTCGGCATCGAGGAAGCCGTTGAGTGCTCCGACCTGGTAGGTCAGCAGGCTCTCTAGCTCGTCGGGGTGGAGCTGCATTTCGCGGCGGCCGAACCCCTGCCTGTCTGGCAGCGAGGGGTGGGCACCGACCGCCACCCCATGGCGTTTGGCGGCGCCAATGGTGTTCGCCATGACGGTCGGGTCTCCTGCATGGAATCCGCATGCGACGTTGGCCGCGGTGATGTGTCTCATGAGGTCCTCGTCGCGGCCGAGGGTGTAGATCCCGAAGGATTCACCCATGTCACAGTTCACGCCAACGTTCACTCGTTGTTCCTCTCGTTGATCATGGCTCAGCCGAGTACGCCGGTAGCTGCGAGCCGGGACAGGGAGCGCTGCCTGAATTGGTCTGCGATGACGGCGATGATCAGAAGTGATCCGAGCACGATCATCTGCATGAACGACTGGATGCGGGCGAGGTTCATACCGTTCTGGACGATCCCGATGAACAGGGCACCCAGGACAACATT
>JAAETV010000150.1 GCA_024227975.1 Actinomycetes bacterium | reverse complement strand
GACCGTCGAACTGGCGACATACCCGTCGTCTTTGACGATGAGCTCCACCATGATGCCGTCGGGCCCGATGCCACCCTTGGCGTTGACTTCGTCGAGATAGGCCTTGGCACCAAGACCAAGATCGCCGACAACGGTGAGGGCACTCAGAGGAGCCAGCTGGAGGATGGTCATCGTGTCGGCTTCGACACCCGGCCTGTCCGACCAGTCCGCTGGACATTGGTTGGTATCGAGGGTGAACCGACCGGGGCCGTGGAGGACACCCTTGGCATCGAGGCCGTAGGGGCCACTATCGAGCCGGTCGATGATGCGTTGCCGTTCCTCGGCCCACAGGGCTTCGTAGCCATCAAGGGTGGTTGGCCGCGGTTCCGGGGCTGATGATGTGGTCGCCGGCCCAATGCCAGCCGTCGTTGACGCGGCGCTGCGCTGGTTGGCGACGGTCGCCGCCAAGCGGCTGGTCTCGGTCGTGGCGGGCTCAGCGTTGGAGGGCCGCGGCTCATCGTCTTCGGTTGCACGGGACACGGCGATCAACCCGCCCACGGCCATTGCCAGCACGCTGAATCCGAGGAGGACCCGGATCAGTCCCTGTGATTCTCGACTGAGCACCGATCCAGTTCAGCTCAGTTCCCTCGGGAGTGGGCTTCAGCGACGGTATTGACTGTGGTTCCGACTGGGAGGAGCGTCTGGCCAGGTGCTTGCGAGGCGCTCGGCTACTGTTCGGTCGATGCTTCACCGATTTCACTTGACGATCGCGCTTGTCCTCGGGCTTCTGCTCGCGGCTTGCGGATCTGGCCCCGATGCGACCGACACGGCAGTCGCTGATCCTGATGGCGGCGAAGGTGCCGTCGAGAACAGCGACGATGAACCAGCCGAGTCGGTCTCGACCTCGACCTCCTCCACGACGGTCGTCGAGGTGGAGGAGACCCCGGATGTCGGCGCAGCCCTCGCCGGTCTGACCGAGCTCCAGAGCTACCGGATCGAAATCTTCTCTGGCCAGCGGTTGATCTCCAATGCGCTAGGCGTGAACTCAGTCGCCGAGCTTGATCTGGAGCACCCGTCCACGGTGACAGAGGTGACGCCCGATGGCACCCATAGCCGAGTTGATCTCACTGCCGCCTTGGGAGGTCTCATCGATCCAAGCCTGGATCCGATTGCCCTCGAGATGTGGGTTGGTGATGAGCAGATCATCGTTGACACGACCAGCTACCAGACTCTGGTCGACCTCGATCCATCGGGTGACCTCGGGCCGTTCCGCCCCGGCGTGGCCTTCATCGACCTGGCAGTGGCAGCCGAGATCGAACCAGAGATCTTGGTGGGGTCGATTGGCGGCTCATCTGTCGACCTTCAAACGCTCGGTCGGCAACTCCCTTCGGTGGTCAACGATCTTGTCAAGGTCGAGTCCGATCCGATTGTGCTGGTCGGTGACGCGATCTACACCGACGTGCTCGAGGCCATGGGCACTGATGCCCGACAGATGGCCTATGGCGCCGCCGGTGGGGTGGCACTCACGATTGATCTCGACCCTGAGGTTCTAGGCGCGTTCTATCTGGACTTCTATCGGTCTCTCGTCATCGACGTGGCCATCACCCTTCGCAGTGATGGCAGTGTCGAATCGATCTACTACGAGGCCGACCTCTCGGATCTGTGGGGCCGGATCTTCGCTGATACCACCCTCATCACGGGGGTTTCCGAAGCAGAGCGAGCCGAGGCCATCGTGGCCTTTGCCGACACCATCTGGACGCTGGAATCGTTGACGAGGTTCGAGCCGATATCGAGCCTGACCATCCCCCATCCACCGGCCGACGCCGAAGACCGGACCGAGGAGTACGTCAACTTCCTGGTCAACTCAGGAGTCCTCGAAGCTGACAGCTGACGCGCCCCTTCTCGGAGATGACCTCTAGGAGATGACGGCTCCAACCATGATGCCAATGACTATGAGTATCGAGAGAGCCGTAGCGCCGACGATGCCGATGGCGATGGCTCGAACAATCGGTGAGCGCCCACCTCGACGAGCGATCAGAGCCGCCGCACCCAGGCGCTCGAGTTCACCTTCGACCGAATAGGCGCTGTGGGTGAAGTCGCTCTCGGCCACGACGTCGGCGAACTCTTTGGCTTCAGCCCCAGCCTCCGACTCATCGTTGGAGGTCATAGCCCAAACCTAGTTCGCCAATTGGTCGAATGTATACTGGCCGATCAGTTGCAGGCAGATGGTGAGGGTGGGAGGCCGAGGGCTTCTCGTTCCTGTTTGCTGAGGGGTCGGCCGGCGAGGTCGCAGGCATGCTGG
>JAAETV010000149.1 GCA_024227975.1 Actinomycetes bacterium | reverse complement strand
GAGTGAGAAAAGAGAGATAGCCAATCTATCGTTTGATTCCATGGATTCGTTTCTGCAATCGATCATTGCTGCTGAATTGGCGATTGATGTTGATAAGGTTGCTATGGATATTGGATATTATGAATTGGGACTTGATTCAGCCTTGTTGTTGAAAGTCGTCCAATCGATAGAATCTGTACTGTCCACAACTCTTTCTCCAACGCTTCTCTTTGAATACACTACTATCGAGAGTCTCTCTAAGCATCTTTCAAAAGGATATGACATGTCAGGTGCTATGGATTCTGTAAAGGCGTTAGATGGATCCAAAGTACTCAATCAATCGAGGCCTTTCAGACGGAGTACTCGATCAGTAGCGAAAACTACTCATGCTCCTTTGATTTCTTCTTCTGCCTCATTGAGCTCAAGCCCCTCGACCCTGGACATTGCAGTTATTGGTATGTCAGGCCGTTATCCAAAGGCAGCTAATTTGAATGAGTTCTGGGAGAATCTCAAGGGAGGAAAAGATTGCATTACAGAAATACCCAAAGATCGGTGGGATATTGACCGATTTAGTGGTCTCAAGTCCCCTTCAGGCAAATCGATGTCGAAATGGGGAGGATTTATTGAAAATGCAGACTGTTTTGATCCTCAATTTTTCAGGATTTCTCCGAGAGAGGCAGAATCCATCGATCCCCAGGAACGACTGTTTTTAGAGATCTGTTGGGAAACAATGGAAGATGCCGGCTACACACCTGCAAACATTGTAGCTCCGGAAGG
>JAAETV010000148.1 GCA_024227975.1 Actinomycetes bacterium | reverse complement strand
GACCCTGAGCGAATGGTCGCCGTCGGGGGGACCATCCGCGTCGTCAACGGCACGACCGTGGCCGGCGGCCGGGTGCAGTCGCCGAGCCAGCCCCGAACCTGGCTCGCCCGGATACAGGTGCTGGAGTACCTCAGATCGTTCCTGCTGGGCCGAGTCGCTTGGTCGAAGATGAACGGTCTGCTGATCGTGTCGGGAGCCTTTGGCCTCTTCCGTCGCGATGTGGTCGTTTCTGCCGATGGCCTGGATCTTGACTCTCTGGCCGAGGACGCTGAGCTCGTCACCCGTCTTCATCGCGATCTGCGAAGGGAGGGAATCGACTACCGGATCGGTTTCACATCCGAGCCGGTCTGTTGGACCGAGGCGCCTGGTACCGCATCCCAGTTGCGGCGCCAGCGGCGCCGTTGGAGCCGTGGCCTGGCCGAGTTGTTGTGGACACACCGGTCGATGATCGGAAATCCCCGCTACGGCCGGATTGGTCTGATCGTGATTCCGTACTATCTGCTGTTCGAGCTTCTGGGCGCGGTGGTCGAGGTCACTGGCTTCTTCGTGGTTCTCGTCGGGCTCGGGTTGGGGGTCGTCGACATCAAGTTCATGCTCCTCTTCATGGTTGCCGCCTGGGTCTATGGCCTGCTGGTCTCGGCGGCCACGCTGGCTATCGAGGAGTTCTCCTATCACCGCTACGAACGATGGGGAGATCTCGGCATCTCGGTCCTGGCCTCAGTGGGCGAGGCCGTCTTCTACCGGCCGCTGCACGCAGTCTGGCGGTTGGAAGGTCTGATTGCCGCCATTCGAAAGACGGAGAGCAGCTGGGATCCATTGCAGCGAACCGGATTCGACAGCCAGGAAGACAGCTCGAAAGCCAGCGTGTCATGAGAGACACGACCCAAGACCTCGAACGATGTGTCAACCCAGGGCAGGTTCGCCCACCGACCGACAAGGCTGAATCGTGAGCGTTGAGGAACAGATCAAGCCTAAGCGGACGCAGACACGGCCGGTCGCATTCTCAGGTGATGGAACGGATGTCACCGACCCCCAGCTCGAGGGGATCGAGCCGATCCGGGCGACCTTGAGGGCTCGGTTGGCTCCGATTGTCGTCTTCGGGCTGGCCGCCATCCTGACTGTCGTCATGGTGGCTGAGACCAATGCCCGCATCACGACCGAGCGGGCAGCGACACGAGACCGGGTCTCCGATGTCCTGAGCCGAGACGTCGAGTCGCGACTTGCCATCTATTCCGAGACCCTCATCGGATTGCGGGGGCTCTTCGAGTCCTCCGACGCGGTGACACGTGGCGAGTTCGAGGCCTACATCGAAACTGCTCAGATCTTCGAGCGATTCCCGGGAGTGCAAGCGTTGGAGTGGGCACCGCTCGTGTATCGCCAGGACCTGGCCGACTACGAGCCTTCAGTGCGAACAGACACGACGGCAAATGGCATCGGCTACCCCGACTTCGCCGTTCACCCGACGAGTGAGCACGGCGATCTCTTTGTTGTCGACTACCTCGTGCCCCTCGAGGGCAACGAGGCCGCGTTCGGATTCGATCTCGGCAGCAACCCTGTGCGCAGGACGGGGGTGGAAGAAGCTCGCGATTCCGGTCAGCCGGTCGCCACCGCCCCCATCACCCTCGTTCAGGAAGAAGCCTCGCAGGCTGGCATGCTGCTCCTGGTACCGGTGTATGACGGCACCCCAGAGGACTTGGAGCAGCGTCGTCAGGGATTCCGTGGGCTCGTGTTGGCGGTGTTCCGGCTGGGAGATCTACTCGAGGGGGCGAGCACCCAGGAGAACATCCATTTCTCGGTATTCGACGTGCCGATCGACCTCGCTTCCGGTGATGAACGGACCCTCATCTTCAACGTTGGTGGACAGGATCTGGCTGGCCATCAAGCTGATCTGGCGATTGACGTGGCCGGTCGGAGATGGGAGATCACCATCGATGACGACTCGATCGCAACCGCGGGCGGCTTCACCATGTGGTGGGCGATCGCCGCTGGCACGCTTGCAACCTTCGCCGCCACCGCTGTCGTACACGTGCTAGCCCTGTCACGAACCCGGGCCGAGAATCGTGCCATCGAGCTCACCAGAGATCTCCGGGAAGCAAACGTCGATATTCGCCGGTCGAACGCTGATCTCGAGGAGTTCGCGTACGTCGCATCACACGACCTCCAGACGCCGGCCCGCAATGTCAAGCATGTCGTGGAGCTCCTCCGCTCAGAGCTCCCTGAGGAGATCAACGAGGAGTCGCTAGCTCTCCTCAAGATTCTGAGCCAATCGGCCGAACGTATGGAAGAGCTCATTCAGGGACTTCTGGACTTTTCCAGGATCCAGCGGAGCGAAGCCCTATCCATCGAACCTGTGGACTTGGAACCTCTATTGCAGTCGATCTTGTCAGAGACCTTGATGGTCGAACACGATTCAATCACCGTCGACGCAACCGATCTGCCAATCGTTCACGGCAATCCGCAGCTTCTCGGCCAGGTTCTCGAGAACCTGGTCTCGAATGCGATCAAGTACAAGCATCCCGATCGGGATGTCCACATCTCGGTCTCGGCCCAGCGCCATGGCTCCAGGTGGGCTGTCGCTGTTGCTGACAACGGACTAGGGATCGAAGCTCGGTTCCACGATCGGATCTTCGAGATGTTCCGGAGGCTCCACCCCGCCGGGGAGTATGAAGGTACCGGGATCGGTCTCGCCCTTTGCCGCAAGATCGTCGAGCGCCACGGTGGCGAGATCTGGGTGGAGTCCGAGCCCGATGAGGGGAGCACCTTCATCTTCACGATTGCGAGTGAGTAGGCGGAGATCATCCATCCAACGATGAGGTCAGTGATCCCCTATTCAGCGAGTCCGCTCACCAGGAGGGCCCAGTGAGGCGCAAGAATCAACCAACTACCGTGTTGCTGGTCGAAGACAACGAGATCGATGCCCGCATGGTATTGCGGGCTGCCCGGTCAAGCCGATTGGCGAACCATATCCAGGTCGTCACGGACGGGGCCCAAGCCTTGGACTACCTGCACCGCAGGCCGCCATTCGCCGATGCTCCCTATCCCCATCTCGTGCTCCTCGACCTGAACCTTCCTGGGATCGATGGTCGGGATGTCCTCGCTGAGATGAAGGCCGACGACACGTTGCGCCACATCCCGGTGGTCATCCTGACGAGCTCAACGCTGGAACAGGACGTGCTCGCCTCTTATCGAGGCGATGCCGCTGCCTTTGTCACGAAGCCTGTCGGGCTCGATGGCTTCTTGAAGGTGGTGGAGGCGGTCGAGTGCTTCTGGATCGATGTCGTGACGCTCCCAGAAGTGGCTGTCGGCTGATCCCCGTCCCCGGATCTGGCTGATTGCCGGCCCGGATCTGCCAACTCCGTTCTCTCGGGTTTGATGATGGCAAGGGCTACCTTGATTCGGACTACGACGACGGGGGTCGTGCATCGGATGCTGTGAAATGACAGGCGACCGGATGGCCTTCGCCACGGTCAATGAGCTCCGGCCGTTCACGAGCACAGAGATCCTCTGCCTTCCAGCATCGCGTGTGGAACGAGCATCCGCTGGGTGGTTCGATGCCGCTCGGTACATCACCTTTCAGTAGAAGGCGGGTGCGGCCTCGCTCCACAATCGGGTCAGGGATCGGCACCGCCGACAACAACGCCTGGGTGTAGGGATGCGACGGTTGGCTGAACACGTCCTCGTTGGGCCCGATCTCGACAATGCGACCGAGGT
>JAAETV010000147.1 GCA_024227975.1 Actinomycetes bacterium | reverse complement strand
GGAGGATCGGACGACACCAGGGTTCAACGCGAGCAACAGACCGAGCGGAACCGATCGACAAATCTGATCGCCGATGAACAGAGAGCACAACCCAGCGGCACTTCGTCGTGCTCGACAATGCTGGGGACCAAGGTCCGGTGGCTCACCGACTATGACCATGCTCGCCGTCGTCGATCGGATCGTAGTCCGGGTCCTTGTCCTCTGACCGGTTGCCGCTCCGGGCCATATCGTAGCGGCGTGGCTACAATGAAGCGCTCGTCTCTGCGTCCGGGGCGCCAACCCTGGGACCCGTTTGGATTGGTTGGCATGTGGCTGGCTGTCATCGTTGTTGCGGGTGGATGCGGCGGTGGCGAGATGACGCTGACCGAGTACGTGGAGCGCATCGACGCCATCTTTGACCGGGGTTCACAGCAATACGAGGTGGTCGTCGAAAGCCCGGAAGGGTTGGTGCTCATCGCGGGTCAGGGCTCGCATTTCGGGTTTGATGATCAAGGCGCGCAGCTCACCGACTTCACCCCGCAAGACTTGCACGTGGCTCTCGAACGAGTGGCGGAGATCCAGGCCGAGGCCCTGGAGGCCGCCGCAGCCATTGACCCCCCCGAGCAGATCGCTGACCTCCACGCTCTCTACTTTCGAGAACTCCCAATCGCGGAGCTAGCCGCCCGGGCGGGCATCGCAGCGGATTGGGATGAACTCTCCGAGAGCCCGGAGATGGCCGCATATCGGGCTGCGCTCGCTGCCGACAATCAAACATGCGCCGACTTCCAGGCCAAGCTCGACGCCACTTCCGAGCGGGGGACCTTCGCCGATACGCCGTGGATTCCGAACGAGTTGACGGAAATCGTCGACTATGCACTCGGCTGCGCCTCGCTCATTGAGCATCCGGACGACGTGTACCGCCCGCCACCAGCAATCACTCCCTAGACCTAGTAGTAGAGCTACAGCCGTAGTTCGCAGCCAGCGCTTCCGCAGCGCTAGCCCTAGCCCAGAGGTCGAGAGCCCGAGCCGATTGACTGCCCCGGGCGGGGACGTGCTAGTCGTCGCCTTGAGCGACCGCCCAGCTCTCTGACCACTTGACGAGAGGCACAAGAGCATTCGTGAGGTCAGCACCGAGTTCAGACAATCGGTAGTCGCCCCGGTCATCTTTCTCGAGCAGTTTCGCCTCGGTCAGTTCCGAGAGACGCTGATACAGCACACTTGACGACATTTCGTCGCATCGTTCGCGAAGGTCGCGAGCGCCGACTGAGCCGTGGCGCAGTTCCCAGATCAGACGGAGAGCCCATCTTCGACCGAAGAGGTCGAGGGCCGCCATCAACGGTCGGCCTGTCGTAGACCCGCGAACTTGGCGACCGGGAAGAGGAGTTGGTGATGTCATGACTCTCGCTTGCGTTTCGATATTCGAAACGATAGGTTTCTCAACGTTCGGAAACAGATCGCTCAGAACCTACCAATGACCTCGGCGCTCAAAGGATGGGGTGGTTACGAGCTGTCGAGTCAGATGTCACTGACGCTGCGGGATCGCGAGATCCTCATCGCCCGTACGTGCGCCCTCTGCCGCTGCGAATACGAATGGGGAGTACACGTAGCCTTCTTCGCGGACAAAGCAGAGCTGGGGCGTGATCAAGTCCGGTCTCTCACCCACGGGTCGCCAGAAGATCCTTGTTGGTCCTCACCCCGTGACGGGGCACTCATTGCCGCCGCCGACAGCCTCCATGAAACTTCCCAGCTCGACGATGATCTCTACACGCAACTCGAGTTGGCCTTGTCGCATGCTGAGCTGTTGGACTTGATGATGGCCGGTATCCCATCACCAGTCGACAACTAGAAGGATCGACAAGGATCCAGGTGAGAGCGTCCAGTCGATCGCGTCAGCTACTACGCATTGGCCGGTGCTCTCGATTGCCGGTTCTGTGAGTGGGTGTTGGTGGTGGTTCCGAGTGGTCTCACGGAGTGGCTCTGGCCGCAGGAGCGGGACGACCGGGCTAGGTCCGCGTCCAAAGGATGGGGAAGAGAGGGTGTTCCATCTTGGCTCCCTCGTCTAGTTCGAGTTCTAGGCCGGGGAACGGAGGGGACGTGGTCCATGGGCGAGGTGCGTGGATCATGTCGTCGCCGAGCATGCGGACTGCCAGGGCCCGCCTCCGGCGTGAGGCTGACACCCCGCCGGCGCCATGGACGGTCAGCATGTTGAAGAAGACGGCGTCGCCGGGTTCGAGCTCCCAGGCCAGCACCCGCCACCGGCCTGGATCTGCCTCGAAGTCAGGAAGCTCGGCCAGACTCCCCTCAGGGAACCACGACGCCTGGTTGTTCAGGAAGGTACGGGGCATGTACCACGGGCCACGATGTGTCCCGGCGATGAACTCCAGCGTCGATGAACGATCCACGGGGTCAACAGGAAGCCACAGGCTGGCGTTCTGGTAACCGTCGACGTTGTAGTAGGGCTGGTCCTGATGCCACGGCGTGTGCTGCTTGGTGCCTGGTTCCTTCACAAGAACGTGATCGTGGTACAACCGGATCGTCTGGGACCCAGTCAGCCCGCCCGCAATCTCAGCTGCTGGAGATTGCCGGATGAACCGCTCCAGAGTGGGAAGACGGTCCCAGTTGCAGAAGTCCTCTACGAACAGAGCATCGTCGGCAGCACTGGCTCGCTTGGCCCGGGGTGACAGGTCCCGGAGATTGGCGTCGATCGCCATCGTGACCCACTCAACCTGCTCAGGAGTGAAAGCTTGGCGGATGCAGACAACCCCGTCGTGTTCGTAGTCACCCTCGATGATCATGAAAACGGCTCCTGGGCTGGTCTCGACAAGACTATTGAGCAACGGGCCTGCCAACTCAATCCGAGTGCGACCCAATCACGATCCTGGGGGCGATAGATCGTTTGACCGATGCGTACTCGTCGCGCAGAGCAGGATCACGACGCAGCGTGGGTCATAGTCGACAACGTCGATCATGGCGTTCAGTCTTGTGGGGCTGTCAGAATGTGTGACCATGTGGCCGATCTTGGACATCTGCGGGCGGCTCCGATGACTGAGCGACAGATAACTCGGTGGGAGCTTGAAGGAGTGTCGGGAGCGGTTGTCGTGGTTGACGTGCTTCGGGCTTTCACGACCGCTGCGTACGCTTTTGGGGCCGGCGCCGAGACTATCTACCTGGTCTCAGAGGTCGAGGAAGCCTTGTCGTTCAAAGACGAGCATCCGGGTGTCCTGGCAATGGGTGAGAGTCACGGCCTGCGTCCTGTCGGCTTCGATTTCTCCAACTCTCCCGCTGCTCTGCATCGAGCCGACCTGGTTGGCCGCACTCTGGTTCAGCGAACCTCATCGGGAACCCAGGGCGTCATCGGAGCCGCTGAGGCGGATCGGGCTTGGGCGGCGAGCCTTGTCTGTGCCTCGGCCACAGCCGCGGCTGTCACCGCCGCCGCTATTGGTCCCCCCACCTATGTGATTACGGGCTGTTTCCCGGATGCGCCGGACACCACTGGCCAAGACGATCGGCTGACCGCCGCCTTGATCGAGCGCTCACGGCGAGGGCAACCGCTCGATAGCGCAGCAACCTCTGCTGCGTTGCACGAAACCCTCGAAGCCAAGCGAAGTCTGGCGCTTGGCCCCGAGCACTGCGATCCGATAGACATCGCGTTGGCTGGACGTGTCGACCATTTCGACTTCGCCATGGAGGTCGTGAGGAGCAAGCGAGGCCTGCGACTTCAACCTGTCGGCAGACACGACGAAACCGGATCGGCATGCTCGGTGGTCCGGTGATTCAGTTGGACCTCGCTGGCAACCAGAGACGACCCGCGCCCCGCGTCCAGTCCTATCGTCGCTCAGGTTTGTGTCCAGGGGCCGAGGTCCTACGGATCCGATCCGAAACAAGACCACAGAGAACGGCCGATGACTATCAGGGTTCGACAAGCCACAGACCGCCACCTGGAGTGGCGGCGTCACCTGGTGTTTGAGCAGCAGCTCGACGGCGGGATCGCGAACGCGGGCAAGGTCGTTCGAGTCGGCCCGCATGTGCTTCGCCCCTCCAGCCCATACACGGGGTCGATTCACGCCTTCCTACGAGCGGTGAGGGCAGCCGGCTTCGAGGGAGCATCGCTACCAGTCGGTGTCGATGAGGACGGGCGGGAGCGCCTCGTGTTCATTGACGGTGACGTCCCCCTGACGCCCTATCCCGACTGGAGCCAGTCAGACACCGCGCTGGCATCCATCGCCAGGCTGCTGCG
>JAAETV010000146.1 GCA_024227975.1 Actinomycetes bacterium | reverse complement strand
GGTGAAGGCGGTGATGGTCAGGAACACGGGGGAGCGATCGAAGAAAGGGCCGACGACGACGACGGCCGCCACCGTCGGGATGAACACCATTGACCAGAATCTGACTCGCTCGGCCAAACCCGGCTCGTAGGCCCGAACGGCTTCGACCCGCTCTGCCCCGTACCACCGCTCGAGCAATCCACCTCGGGCCACCATGACGAGCAGTACGACAAAGGTGAGGCTTCCAACCACGTGGGCGAAGTACTGGCCGACCCTGGCTACGGTGAAATCCCCGCGTATCGGCGCGGTGAATAGCACCGCATTGAGTCCGAGAAGGTCCGCTCCCCAACGCCCCCCATGGGTGAAGGCATCGATCAGCACATGGCTGCCGGCGCCCACTACCGCGCTGGCCAGGGTGACGACGAAGCCCGGTCGGCGCTCCCCTAGCACCCGATAGGAACGCACACGAAGCGGCCCCAGGTCAGGTAGGTGGGCGAAGATCCCTGCTGCCGCCCGCCATCGGGTGACATAGGCGGCGACAACGGTGAACGGGATGGCCCAGAGCACGAGCCCGACAGCAGTGTGGCTCCTCACGTTCATCCAGTGACTGAACGAATAGGCGAAATCGGGGGCCGCAGCACCAATGCACACCGCAGTACCATCGATCAGGCTGGGCCAGCGCAGCTTGGTCCAAGCAATCAACCCTTGATGAGCAGGGAACGTCACTGGCATGGGCACCGAGTCTTCCATGGCCCGGATCTGCCCCACCGTCAGTCCGACGACGGTACGTTGGTCTCCCAATTCCAGTCGGGAGGATGTCCGCCCTCTGGCATGTCGACCGAGCCGGTCAGGGACCGCTGCCACCTCGTCGACGATCCCCGGCAAGGTCCCGCAAAGCGCGCCCGAGTCTGGCCGCTAGCCGACGAGGCGGATCAGAAGGCGCACCGTGTAGCCGGCCATCACCGTCCAGAACAGGCCGGTGTAGCCCCTCTCCCCCAAGGCCTGGTTGATCCTGCGGCCACCGAACGTCGCCCCCACCATGAGGGGGACGGCGAGGACAGCCAGCATGACCGACGACCGGTCGAGAAGTCGCGCTTCGGCGAACACCGCCGTCTTGGCTACGTCACCAACCAGTGAAGCAAGGGAGGCAGCTCCGACGAAGTGAGCCCGATCCAGATCGAGCTGGCGAATCGACATCCCCTTGAGCGGACCCGACGTACCGGAGAAGCCCGACGTGGCCCCCGAAGCGAAAGCCAGCATGGGCCCCCCGACCGCTCGGAGACGGGAGAGGTCCATCTGCTCGGCTACCAACGCCAACCCGAAGCTGACGATCACGGCTACCGTCACCACGTCATCGGGCGACGACACCAACAACCGGGCCCCCAAGGCGGCCCCGATGGCCAGCAACACGACGACCATCGCTGCCTTCTTGAGCGGCAACGTCTGGCGATAGGCGTAAACCTTCACCACATTGTTTCCCGCCAAGAGCAGGGCGGCCAGAGCCACCCCGTTCTTGGTCCCGAGCACGAGAGCCAGAGTCGGCACCAGCACCAGTGACCCACCGAGTCCAGCCGAAGCGGAGACGGTGAAGGAAACAGCTATGGCGACCAGGGTCGCTATCACAACAAAGGGGTGCATGGGGTCGCTGGATGCAGGTCTCGCTCTGGCGAGAGCCGCCGGCTAGGTAACAGCCGGCACGTCGGCCGCTCTGATGAGGGCGTTGAACGCCGCCACGTCCTCGTCGAGGACACGGCCCAACTGGTCCAGGTGTTCGTCGATCTCGGTCGAATAGATGTCGGCCAGAGCCCGGGCCTGGGTCGTCGGGCGGGTGTCAGCGCTCGCCACCACGCTGATCAGAGAAGCCAGCTTCTCGTTGAGCCGCGACCGTTCATTGAGCCCGAAGGTGTCCTTGTGCTCACCGGGGAGGATCAGGGCATCTTCGATCGTGTTCAGTTTGGCTTCCAGATCGGTAGCGGTGGCAATGGCCTCGGCATACGAAGCACTGCCGTTGACCGATGACATCCGCTCCCGCCAACCCACAACCTGGGTCCTGACCTGGCGCAACCTGGTCATGCCCTCGTGAACCTGAGAGATCTTGTCCCGGATCTGAAGTAGGAGATCACGTTGCTCCTCCAGATCAGAATGGGAGGCGTCGACGCGAGGATCCTGCACCACCTCGAAAGGCTCCGACAGGGTCTGCTCGCTACCATCCTCGCCACCAACGACCAGGCGAACCTGGTAGGAACCGGGGGTGATCAAGGGACCCTGATTGGCTTCGGCCGCCAGCTTGTTGCCGAGCACCTTGGTCGACCCGGCGTAGCGAAGATCCCAGCGGAATTGGTTGAGACCTGGCCGGATCGACATCCACGGCCCGGGCTCATGGGCCTTCTCGTCGTCGGTTCGCTTGTCGAAGCCATCCGGTTTGGGGCTGAAGAAGCGGATCAGCTCACCGCTTGAGTCGAGGAAGCTGAGCGAGACCGACGCCCCGGCCTCCCCCTCCTCACTCCCACCTTCGGTCAGAGCGGCAGCCGCGGCAGCCGCGGCGTCATCGCTGAGGTAGTAGCTGACAATCAGCCCCAGGGGTGAACTCTGGCCGGCATCGATGACGCTGCGCTCGATATGGCCGGTTTCGGTCTTGCTGGCGATGAAGGTCGCGGCCTTGCCCAAGCCGATGGCATAGTCCTTGCCATCAGTACTGATCCAGGCGGCGAATAGATCGGGGACGACACGCCAGACCTGACCGGGGGCAAAAAGGTGGGCAGCGGAGTCGGCGACGGCATCGTTCAGCTCACGAAGTGGGGTCAGATCATCGAGGATCCAGAATGAGCGTCCATGGGTGGCGACAACGAGATCGGTGCCTTTGATCTCGAGGTCGTAGACGGGGGTGATCGGCAGGTTCGACTCCCACCGCCGCCAGGTGGTCCCGTCGTCGAGCGAGACATACAGCCCCGTCTCGGTCCCGACATAGAGGAGCCCCTCCCGCTGGGGATCGGCTCGGATGACACGCGCGAAGTCGTCATCGGGGATCGAGGTAGCAGCGCTGCCAGCAGGGCTACTCCCATTGGCCCCAACGGCACTGCTGGCCGTGGTTAGGGAGTGCCAGGTCTGGCCGTAGTCGGTGGTCTTGTAGAGGTAGGGGGTGTTGTCATCGAGCTTGTAGCGGGTGGCGGCCAGGTAGAGCGACGCCGGATCGTGAGGCGAAGGCTCGACGGTGCGAATGAAGCTCCACTCCGGCAACTCTGGAGGGGTGACGTCGGTCCAGGTGGCCCCATTGTCACGTGACAGGTGCACCAGACCGTCGTCGGACCCCGCCCACAGCACCCCGGGTTCATGGGGCGACTCCCGCAAGGTGGATACGGTGCAGTAGTGCTCAGCTCCACTGGTGTCCTTGCTGATCGGCCCACCCGATACCCCGAGTTTGGATGGGTCGTTGCGGGTCAGGTCGCCGCTGATCGGCTCCCAGCTGTGCCCCTCGTCGGTGGTGCGGAACACGACGTTGCCCGCGGTGTAGATGATGTTGGAATCATGAGGTGAGAACAGGATGGGGAAGGTCCAGGGGAAGCGGTAGGTCAGCTCCCCCGGCCCGATCCCACCATGAAGCTCAGGCCAGACATTGACCAGCTGGATCTGGCCGCTTCTGCGGTCATAGCGTTGGAGGGCACCACCCCCACCGGGGGAGCTGCCGACGGCGCCGACGTAGACGATGTCATCGTCCTCGGGGTGCACGGCCATGAATCCGCTCTCGCCAGTACCGGCGGCGTAGCAGTCAGCCCACACGATGGCGTCGTCGTTGGTGGCGCTGGGCACAGCGACACTGGAGTTGTCCTGTTGGGTTCCGTAGACGTGGTAGTAGGGCTCCCGGTTGTCGGTGGTGACAACGTAGAACTGGGCTGTTAGCTGGTTGTAGATCGTGCTCCACGACTCGGCCCGATTGAAGCTGACGTTAGCCCCGCCATCATTGCCCTGGATCATCCGGCGGTTGTCGTTGGGGTCGATCCAAAGATCATGGTTGTCACCATGAGGGGTGGGGATGCCGGTGAACGTCTTGCCGCCATCGTCGGATCGCCACATCTCGAGGTTGTTGACATAGACGGTGTCGGCGTCCTGGGGATCGGCGAAGATATGCATGTAGTACCAGGGCCGGTAGCGCAGATCCTGGTTGTCGGTCAACAGCTCCCAGGTCTCCCCAAAGTCATCGGAGCGGTAGAGGCCAGGGTCGTCGCTGGCTTCGATGAGGGCCCAGACGCGACCAGCCTTGACCGGTGAGGCTGCGACCCCGATCTTGCCCAGCAGGGCCGTTTGGGGCAGGCCCGTGTTGCGGCTGATATCAGTCCAGGTGTCGCCACCATCGGTCGATTTCCAGATACCGCACTCGGAGCCGCCGCTGCTCAGCTCCCAGAAGTTGCGGTGGGCTTCCCACATCGTTGCGTAGACCACGTCGGGATTGCGGGGATCAAAGGTGACATCGACGGCCCCGGCCTTGTCGCTGACGTAGAGCACCTTGTCCCAAGTGGTTCCACCATCGGTGGAGCGGAACAGGCCACGCTCCTCATTGGGTCCGAAGGCATGACCCAAAGCGGCGACATAGACATGATCAGGGTCCTTGGGGTGGATGCGAATCTCGCCGATGAAGCGAGTATCGGTCAGGCCGCAATGGGTCCAGGTCTGGCCCCCGTCGCCCGAACGGTAGACCCCGTCGCCGTGAGAGACATCGATCCGGATCGTGCTCTCCCCCATGCCGGCGTAGATGACGTTGGGGTCTGACTCGGAGACGGTCAGGGCCCCGACAGCCGATGTCTTGAGCTGGCCGTCGCTGATGTTGCGCCACGTCGTGCCGGCATCATCGGTCTTCCAGATCCCACCGGCGACAGCACCGAAGTAGAACACGGCCGGATTCGAAGGATCACCAGCCACCGCCACCACTCGCCCACCCCGAGGAGGGCCGATGCAGCGAAATGGCATGGCCCCCAACATGTTCTCAGCGATGGGCCTGTTCAAAAGGGGGGTGTTCACGGTGACCGTCTCTCCTTGTGGCCGGTGGTGTCGACCGGCGTAGCTTAGGATATGAGCCGATCAGTGGGCCTGGTCAGCTGCCCGGTGCCGTCGGTCGTCTCGTATTCCACCAAGCTCACCACCGGATGTGGGAGGCTGTCGCCAATGGTTCCCGCCGTTGGAGATGTTGCCCTGACTGGTCTCTGTCAGCTTGCGGACTTCGTGGCGCTCCGGCCCTGGATGGCGGAGATGGTGCCTTTCGGCCGGCAGAGCTTTGGTCCCCAGTTCCCTGTCGGCCGTGAGTACCGCAAGCACTGGGAGGTGGCGCAGGCTGGTCGGGCATTGGCTGCCACCGGTTGTTTGACGCCGGGGAGCGACATCCTCGGTGTCGGAGCCGGCAACGAGCCGACGATCTTCTGGCTGACCAACTACACCCGTCGGGTTTTTGCTACCGATCTCTATCTCAGCGAGGGATGGGAGGAGTCGGCGAACTCTTCGATGCTCATCTCACCCCGAAGTGATTGGTTCGGTGAGTGGAACCCCCGGCGCCTCGTGGCCCAGCACATGGACGGCCGTGACTTGCGCTACGAGGACAACTCCTTCGACGGGGCGTTCTCGTCCAGTTCGATCGAGCACTTCGGCGACTGGGCCGATGTTGCCCAAGCGGTTTCAGAGGTGTACCGGGTTCTGCGTCCGGGTGCGGTGTTCTCGGTCAGTACCGAGTACCGGCTAGCCGGACCCTCACCAGGACTACCGGGGATCCTCATGTTCGACCGGGCCCAGCTGACCGAGTATGTCATCGAGGCCATGCCGTGGGAGGTTGTCGGCCCGGCGAACTGGGACGACCCGAGACAGGGGGCTCCCACCGTCTCTTTCGATGAGGCCGCGGCGGAGGTCCGATCCCACATGGAGCGGCACGGCGAGTTGGTCTGGTCGGAGCTGGATTGGCCCGAATACCCTCACCTCGTCCTCGGTCAAGGGGATCTGGAATGGGTCAGCGTCCACCTGACCCTGCGAAAGCCAGGCCAATAGGAGAGGAGGAGGAGGAGGGGAAATGCTGGACGCACGCAGCTCACATCGAGCCCGATGACCATGGATCCCAGTCAGCCGGCGAGGACCTCGAGGTCGCTGAGTAGGACGCTGGTGTCGTGGTGGGGTCCGTCAGCGATGTTGTTGCCACCGTAGGAGCAGATGATGGGTGTTCGGTTGGCTGGTGAGTTGAGCAGCACCATGGCTTCCCAGTCGACCAGGACTGTGTGGTCGTCGCTGATCTGAACAGTGATGTCAGCCTGGTTGCTGGCGGGGTTGCGATGGATGGTGAGCTGCCAGGTGTAGGCGGTGTCCTCGGTTGGTTGATAGCCACCGAGGCGGACGAGTCGCCGGTATCCGCCACCGATGCAGTCGCTCTGCCAGTTCTGGCCGTCAAGGCGAGCCTTATCGTCACCAGTGGAATAGATATAGAGAGCGAACCGAAGCGGTTGGCCACCAAAGGCGTGCCACATCGGGCGGATGAGCCAGTCGGATCCATGGCAGTAGCCGCCACCGGGAAACCGTTGACCGGAGTGGTAGCCCATGAGCCCGTATCCGAACTTGGCCTGAGCACCGAAGTCGAACGATGGTTCGAAGGCGAAGTGGAACGTCTCGGTGACGGTGTCGAGCTCGGGGATGGGGAGCCAGGCTTGGGCCCTCGATGCTTGGACGTGGGCGGGTTGGCCCTTGGCGTGCCAGCGGATCCCTTCAGGGACGGCCACGAGGTTCTGGATGCCTTCGGTGAGGTGGATGGCATCGACGTTGTGACCGGCGTGGATCGTCGCTTCGTCTAGCGGGCCGAGCTCGGATGGGGACCAGGACGGGCCAGCGAGCACGGTTGGGGATGCTGGGTGCGAGGTGAGAGCAGCGAGGTCGTTGTGGGCCTTCCTGATTCCGGCCGCGAGCTCCGTGGCGGCTGCGTCCAGGGTCGAGTAGGCGATGTCGAGGCGGGTCGACACGTCAGCCTCCAGTCGGGCGAGATCGGCGGCGATCTGTTCGGGCGTGGTCATCTGGTCTCCCTGATCTTGATCTAACTGAAGCTCGAGTCATGGACTGAACTGATCTGGACATAGTCGAGCAACACCGAGCCGACGTCGAGGCCCTCCACGAAATAGCGCAGGCGCTACGCCAGAAGGCGCTGACGGTATGGAGGGTGTCCGCCGTCGAACTGGGCCAACGTGCGACCCTTGGAGAGAGAACCGTCGGCCGAGATCTCATGCTTGTCTGGCGAGACCAGGATGCCTGTGCTTCGATAATGATCCCGATACCGCCCAGCTAGGGAGACAAAGATGCTGTTGTTGTTCCCGGGCCGATGGCGTCGATGGCAGGGAGTCCGTCGTCTCCAACGGGAAGAGTGCGACATGGTCGAGTACGAAGGTCCACTCTCACTGCACCGTATGGAGACCCGCTTCCTGATTGGTCTATGGCGGCCGACGAATCAATACGCGGTGCGCCATACCCAGAGAGGAACTGTCTGGTCGGGCTCTCGGAAGGAACTCGAAGCACTTGGCATCACGACGTAGGTCGCTGATGCTGCTCAGACCGCTCGAACTTCGGCGAGCCGCGGAGACCGGTGCTGTCGAGCGCTCGGGTCTTGGGGAGTTGAAGCACAACCGAAAGGGGGTGTCCGACGGCGGTGGCAAGCCTGAGGCCAGGGATAGCATGGTCGATCTGTTGGCCCCGCTCGTCGTCTGGTGGGCGTGGCTCTGGAACCTACTCGGCCACCAACGGCGATAGGACTGTGGTGAAGGAGGAATCGTCATGAATCTTCATCAACGAACCTTGGCAACAGCCTTTGCCTCCATGCTGGCGCTCGTGACTATCTCGTGCAGCGAATCCGCCGACGATGCTGGCGACCTCTGTGGTGTCCTGACCCCGTCGGTTGTGCTGGAGATCGAGGCCGGCATGGTCGAGGTCCTGGCCGATGCCGTTCTCGAGACGACAGAGGACACCGGGACTTCGTGCGTACAGCGATTCACAGCCGGGGCCGATTGGATCGAGCTGACCTATCAAGACGCCGGAGACGACGACACCGGCTTCGAGAACATCGGCGAGACACTGACGACCGACGGCCTCCAGACGTCCCGGGTCGACCTGGCCAACCGCACCGTGGAAGTGGTGGCAATGACCAGCGATCCGGCGGCGATGAGTACTTGGGATGCTTCCCTCGTCGCCGTATTCGCCCTGGCTCAGTCGAATCAGTAGTAGTGAGCGAAGCGGCCGGAACGGTCCCCGGGGTGCTCGACAACGCGACCACCCGGGCCACTCATTCGACTTCCAGAAGGACGAAGCCAGTTCGCTCTGACCCATTGTCAATCACGATGTCCTGAATTCGATAGATTCCCGGCGGCTCGTTCGGAATCAGAATCGGATAGGAGTTCGGGACCGGCAGACCGGTTGAGACCCATCCCGAACCATCCCAGCACTGCCAAGTCACCCCGGCTCCCGACATGGCGTTCGAGCCCAGCCCATCACTAGCCAGCGCGAGCGTCGCGCCTGAGCCCGCCTTGACCGGGTTGGGTTCGACGGTCAGCAATAGTGACGACAGACGTTGTTGCTCAATAGGCGGTGGTGAGGAACACTCTGTCGCGAAGGGGTAGGAGCTGGCTGGGTCAGTCGCGGTGACAGCCGACTCGTCGGCTGAGCCAGTACATCCCGTGGCCACCACAAGCATCCCCGCAGTCACCATTGCTTCGATCAGACTCGATCTCACTAGTGCAATTGTGTCACCAGAGCTCTCCTCACCGAGGTCGATCGACAAGCTCGGCATCAACGAACCTCGCCTGTTCAGGTCGCCGGCCTTGCATTCGTCGACCGCAACCTACGTGGCAAGTGGCTGTCGAACGCCAGGTGATCTGCGACCTCTGTCGGAGTGGAGTGCTGGGACCGGCCCGCTGCTCACGTTCGCGTTGCCGCCGCCGACTGGGCTGGGCGTAGATGGAGGTTTCGTCATGTTGGGAACTCGATGGGTACTGATCGCCGGAATCGCGGCAATCGTCCTGGTCGGACAGGAAACGATTGGGACTGCAGCTGGGGCGCAACAGGGTGTGACCACTGTCGTATCGCTCGACGAAGGCAGCCCACAAGAGGTGACGAGCTCCGCACTGCCCTCCCCAGCGGAGCAGCGGGTGCTGGTTGATGACTCCACGCTGAACGACCTGATGTCAATGCTGGCGGGTCGAGGCGAGCTGGCTTCGGGACTGGCCGCGCTCCAGGCGCCTCTGCAATTGCACGTCGTCGCCACTGAGTCGGTGGTGCCGATCGATTCCGAGGTGGCGGAGTCGTCAAACACTGATCAGACGCCGACGGAGGACCCTGCCCCCGTGGAGGAACAAGCCCCAGCGGAGCAACCTGCTCCAGCGGAGGAACAGACCCCGGTCGAGGAATCCGCTCCAGTGGAGCAACCGGCCCCGGTCGAAGAACAAGCCCCCGTGGAGGAACAAGCCCTAGTGGAAGAACAAGCCCCAGTGGAGCAACCCGCTCCGGTGGAGGAGCCGACCTTGGTGGAGACAAGCGCCCCAATGGCGGGCGTGTCGAAACCCCAAGGATCTACCTGTGTCCAGTTTCCCGTCGCGATCGATCTGCATGAGTCACTTCTGCTCTTCGGAGGCGACGTGACAGAGAGGATGCCTCTCTCAGGACTCTGTGGCCGCTACGAAGTCGTGTTGATCAGCGGTGACCGTAGACACCGGCCGGGGTATCAGCCGGAGCAGACAGAAGAACAGTGGCAGGCCGAGTTCGTCGACGCCGATGGTGAGACGCTTGTTGTGTCAGGGCCGACCAGCGACGTACCAGACAGCAAGACAATCGTGATCTCGACCGGGCGGGTCGAAGTCGATCCCCGGGTGGCCGGTATCCGTGCTCGACATACGGGACCAAAGGGGAAGATCAACAGTGTTGAAGCACTGACGGTGGTCTTGCTCCCCGTCTCGACGTCAATGGCCTGCGACAAGCAAGTAGTCACGGTCGAGTTCAATGGAGGGCCACTCGTCACCGGTGAACACGAGGTTGCTGGCCTCGATGCAGCTGATCTGTGTCTTTGCAGTAGACAATACGTTGTCGCTGTGTCCCAGGACCTCCAGCACAAGCCTGGCTATCAGCCCGAGCAGAACCACGAGCAGTGGCATATGGCCGTTCTCGACTCCGGCGGCGTCGAACTAGGTGCAACTGCGCCGACCTCGGATCTGCCCGATGATCGCTGGGTCCAGGTTGACATCCTGACCTTGGGTGCCCCGGTTGAAGCCGATGGGCTGACGCTCGACGCTCGCCATGTTGGAACCGAGGGTTTCCATAGCATCGATCCCGTGGCCGTGGTCATCTCACCACAATGACCCGGACACGAAGCCAAGATCGTCAGGCCTTCGCGGCCTTGAACCCCTTGCGCTTCATCGTGCCCCATGACCTCTTCCCACGGACGAAGTTGAACATACCTCGAAGCCTCCAATAGAGAGTCATCTGCCGGTAGCCAAAGTTTTCGAGCAGAGCAAAGCCGACAAGGAGGGCACGGTCACGGATCGTGCCATACCGTCGAAACGAAATCTCCTCGAGAAGCAACGCAAGCAATGAGAGCAAGATCCCAAGCCCAACCGCCATGACGAAGAAGAGCACGGCGAACCGCGGACTGATCTCACCCACAAGCAGACCAAGGGGCACGAGGATGAGGCCCACCAACTCCACGATCGGGGCCAGCCACTCAAAGAGAGCGAAGCAGGGGTAGACCACGAGACCAAGGACTCCGTACCGTCGGTTCAGACAGACTCGCCGGTGACGCCAAAGCGTGTCAGAGAAGCCGCGGTGCCACCGCTCTCGCTGGCGACTCAGCACGGCCAGCGATGTTGGTGCTTCTGTCCATGCGACCGGATCCGGTACGAACTCGATACGCGAAGGTAGGCCTCGCTCATAGCCATTCCGGCGGATGCGGACCACCAACTCCATGTCTTCACCAACAGTGTTCGCATATCCGTCGATATCCAATAGCGTCTGCCGTCGAAACAGGCCGAACGCTCCGGAAATCACCAGATTGCCACCTAGTCGGTTCCAGCCCGGCCGGCCAAACAAGAAGGCACGGAGATACTCCACAACCTGGATACCAGCCAGCATCTGACGAGGCCCGCGTTCAGTAGCCAGGCGCCCATGCCTGACAGTACAACCATTTGCAACACGGATCGTCGCCCCCGCTGCTGCCACATCATCCGACCGAAGAAACGGCCGCACCAAACGACGAAGGCCATCCGGATCAAGAATGGTGTCAGCATCTACCGCACACACGAGATCGCTCTCGGCCAGGTTGAGAGCGAGATTCAGCGCATCAGCCTTTCCACCCTGCTCCTTGGCGGCGACTACGAGATTGGGGAACTGGGCAGATCGGTAGATTTCCTTGACGGGCTTCGTGGCAATGAAGTCGTCATAGATAATCCAAGTTGACTTGAGATCAAAGGTCTTTATCAGCAGTTCGATGGTCTCATCAGTCGAGCCGTCGTCAACGACGACAATGTCAAGCCTCGGATAGGCCATGGTCAAAAGGGCGCGTATGCTGTGCTCAATAGTCACTGCTTCATTGTGTGCAGGTACGAGTAGTGTGATACTCGGTGATAGTTCTGACGAGAGAATGTCTCGGAACGACTCAGCTCGTATCTCGCGAAGATAGTGCCGCATGTCGAGTGCCGCAGAGATATAGAGAACGACGTAGAACACGGTGAGCGCTACGAAGTAGCCAACAACTACCGTGTTGATCGGAGAGAGGAACCGATCATAGAACTCAGCGATTTCGGTTATCATGCGGCCTCCGTCATGGCACCGAGTGAGTTGATCTGGAGCATCTGACTGGCGGTCTGCGCGCTACGGCCGACTCCTCGGGAATTGACCTGCAGCAGGACCATGCCCGGAGCGCCAAGACCGCACAGGGCCCGAGCAGCCTCTCGGCGTACGTCCTGATCGTCGTCGGAAAGCAACGGCTCGATCTGGGCCGAGGCAGGCCAGCAACCAAGTTTCGATAGTCCCCTGGCACTGGCAGCGCGGACCTCTCGCGATTGGTCACTCAACAGATCGATGAGAGCTGGAGCGGTACTCGGATCACCGCTCCCGGCCAACACTGAGGCCGCTCGGGCCCGCGTGGTCGGTGACCCATTCTTGGTGAGGTCGACTGCCGGGGCGATGAACCGTTCGTCACCGATCACAGCAGC
>JAAETV010000145.1 GCA_024227975.1 Actinomycetes bacterium | reverse complement strand
TCCCGACTGCGACGAAGCCTACTCCGCCAAACATGAACCATCTGTTGTCTCGGTCGCTCATCACTTCTCGAATATGTCGCATGGAGTCCTCACTCAGCACTTCGCCCGGAATGCATTGATTCCCACCGATGCTGTGTTGGCGTTGGTCTCAAACCTACATCCTCTGTCGTATTGGTAGTCGACCGTATAGCTGGAAACGGCCCCGGCAGCCTCCCATACCCCGTTGGCAATCCCTAGACAGAGGGCCACTTGAGGTCCCGCACACAATGCCGCCAATTTGTTGGCAAGTCCGGCAACGGTACCTGCGAGGACAACCTGCACGATTGTCTTTGCCTCCCATCGAGTCCAGTGGATGTACACACCTGTCCAACCCGTATGGAACGATGGGTCGGCTACGATGGGGTAGGCGTATTCGGTGTTGGTGTGTTTGATGTGTTGGGTGAGTGTGGTGCCGTCGACTGTGTAATGGGTTGGTACCGGGGCTTGGTTTGCGTCGGTGGCCCATGGTGTCGCAACGGTTCCGACTTCGACCGTTTCGGTCGTTGCCCGTCGCCATTGGGCGACCTCGCGAAGAAACGAACGGGTGGGCGGGATCGGCGTGATCACATCGATGACCAGACTATTCGGGTCAGAGGCCATGAAGTGACGTTGACCGAACGGCTCGTCCCGCAACGACCACACGATCTCGACGCCCATCTCGACCGCGGTGTCGTGAACCTCATCGACGTCGGGCACGATCACGCTGATCAACACGCCAGCGGCCTGGTCCGTTACGCATGCGGGAACTGATTCATGGCCAGCCGCGACGAACCCTAGCCGAGCCGACGGATCCGACGCCGACCGAACAACGGTGTACCAGCCCGATTCGAACTCGGTCACCAGACCGAGCAGCTCGCAGTAGAAGTCCCGCGACACATCCAGATCACGACACGACACCACTGGGAAGACTGATCCGACCACGACGCCAGTCTGAACCCTCCAGCCACCCGAGAGTCAAGCAGCCCACCCCAACCTCAGGCGGCGGTCCATCAGCTCCGATAGACAATGCAAGCAGCTGCCGATGGAACGTCAGCGGCTAACGGGAGGCAATCGAGATCGCGGCCCTAGATCCCTGCGAGCAGATGGAGACCGGTACAGCACTCCGGCCCGGATGCGGTGCCGCATAGTCCGAACACAGCTGAGCGGCTTCGCTTGATATGTTGCGCGAGATTCTGATGTCATGGGTCGACATTGCCGAGTAGCGCACGACTATCAGCGGCGAGCCCGTGCAGGGGTCGCCTAACGATCGCTACTTCTGCGTGAGCACGAAGTATCTTCCCGCAGGTTTGGCGGGGTCCGGTCGGTAGACGTACATCTCCTCCTGGGCCATCGCCTCCTCATAGAGGACTTCTTCGCGGCCGTTGGCCGTGACGGCCAAGGCATAGATGTCGGGCCCGGGCAAATAGAACTTCGCGATGCCCTGGCGATTTGTCTTGGATCGGCTCAGTCCAGCAAGTAACACGTCTGCGCCTGCCACTGGGGCATCGTTTTCGTCAAGTACCAACAGCGTCGCCGTCTGACGTGGCAAGAAATGAACGGCTAGGAACTGCTTCAGCCACCCTGCACGGCCAGGGACCGTCCCCTTCGGCATAGCGTCGAGTACATCCTTCTCGTAGCCCACCTGTTTAGGTGTGCTCCAATTCGGACCGTATTTGCAGCGGAGGTACGCCTCGGGCGGGCTCGGAACGAGATACGTATCGCCGATGAAATCCACCTCGGTCAATTCGGTGAACAGGCTGACGGGGAAGGGCACACCCGGATAGTGAGCAATTGATCCCTTGACCACCCGGTAGCACTGCCAATCGATTCGGATCCGATACTTCATGATTTTCACCGTGGTGTAGAGCCCGTCGTCCGAGACCTCGACGTAGCAACCGTTCGCACGGAAGGACTCAATTGTAGGCTCGATTAGGTCCTCGGTGAAGCCGTGCATGTCGAAGATGGATCCAAGGTCCAGGTCATCATCCCACGGGATCAACGCCTGGTCTCTCACCGCGCCGAGGCAGGTGCCCTGCCGGAGGAAAAAGACCACCCCGTGCTCGTCGAATATCTGCTTCGCCTCCCGTAGCAGCTTCTCTCCATTTCCCAGGTCCATCGGAGGGATCGTCTTCATCAATTGTTCCATGAGGGTGGCGTTCTCTTCGTCGCTTGCTTCCATATCCTCTTCCTCTTCAGCGTTGCGTCGTAGCCGCGACCTAGAGCAGAGCCGCAAGAGCCCTGACGAGTTGGTGGTTCTCCTCCGGCGTGCGCGACGCGATCCGCAGATAGCGATCGGCTTCGGGCATGCTCTTGGCCGCGCAGTCCTTGACCAGGATGTTGTGCTCGACGTACATGCGCCGGGCGATCTGCGGCCCTGTGGCGGAACCGCCGACGAGCTTGCAGAGAACAAAGTTCGCGTCCGGTTCGACCGGCTCGATCCCCGGTAGCGCGCGCAGATCCGCGTACAACTCCGCGCAACTCGAGCGAGTCAGGTCGCAGCTCTCCCAGAATTCGTTCCGATAACGCCCCACAGTGCGGAGGAATTCCTCAGCCAGCCCGTTGACGTTCCAGATCGGCAAGCTGGCACGGACGGTCCTGATAAACTCTCGGTCAGCACTGAGAACGTAACCAATGCGGAGTCCGGCGATTCCGAACACCTTGCTCATGCTCTTGATCACGACCAGGTTGGCGACCGAATCGACCATCTCTTCCACGCTTCCGGCCACGCCGGCTCTGGAGAACTCGATGAAAGACTCATCAACTATCAGCCGGCAGTTCCCAGCCTCCAAACGATGCGCCAGCCTGAGCAACTCGCCGGGCGGCACCGAGACCGCGGTCGGATTATTCGGCGTGACGACAACTGCCGTATCAGATCCCCAGCGAAGGGCAGACTCAGCGAACGCGTCGATGTCGAGTTCGAACGTCGCTGATTCGAGCGGGAAGCGGTTGAGCCCATCCGGAGCGATCACCTGCTCATACTCATTGAACGAGGGCGTCGGAATCGTCAGACGCTGCACAAACTGGTTCCCAAGAATCTTGATCAGTTCTGCGGCACCGTTGGCCACAGCAAGATGGTCGGGCTTGGCCCCGACCCACATGGCAGTGAGACGGGCAAGCTCGGATTGACCGACCGGATAGTTCGTGACGATGTTTCGAAGATCATCCTGGAACACTTCGAGCATTCTCGCGGGAGGGAAGTGCATGTTGTACAGGTACGAATGGTCCGTAAAGCCGTACCGCCAATACGAGCCGTACAGCCCCTGAACGCGGTCGAATTGCGCGTTACGGTCGAGGAAGAGGAAATCGGCGACACCCAGATCGCGATGGTCATCGACCTCGCACCAACGACTCGCTGACACATCGACTGCGGCTAGATCGGTGAGAGTCTCGTCCGTCACGCAGTCACCCAAGATGCTCTCGTAGTAGTCATGCACCCGTCCAGCCTCGATCGCCCGGCAAAGCCGCGGGACCACCTGATCGCGCAGCAACTCCTCGCGAAGCAGATAGATGTTGACAGTCTTGAACGTAGCGCTGGCATCGAAGTACTCGTCCTGATCAGCACCGAGTATCAAGCTCGTGACATGCCCGCGCTTGTCACGTCGTACAACGGTTCCGGAGAGTCCTCGGTGGTAGGGCACCACCGCGATGCTGCTGCCCGGCTCCACGAGCAATGCGCTGATAACAGAGGGGTCAAATGCGACATCCGCTTCGACCAGCAAGACATCCTCATCTAGGAATTCTCGCGCGTCCCACAATGAGCGAATATTGTTCGTCGTCTCAAAGTCAGGCGCCTCGACGAAACGGATGTCGACCCCCGCGAAGCACGAGCCGATTCGCTCACGAACCGCCTCGCCCCTGTAGCCAACGACGATCACCGCTTCCACCACGCCCTGCGAAGCGAGCGCGTGCAAGGCGCGCTCGAGTAAAGGCTGGCCGTCGATTTCGACCAGGCACTTCGGAACATCCCCAGCGAGACGCTCCAGACGGCTTCCCTTGCCGGCTGCAAGGATCACCGCACGGCCAACGGGCTGTGGCACACCGAAGGACTTTTTCGGAAGGTGGTCGTCTGGCGTCCTCACGAGGGGCTTGACCATCGGACCATCGGTTGAGCGCTGCCGCCCTTCCTCTGGCGTCACCACGTGATGTAGCTGGAGAAAAAGGCTGTCCGGGGCCGAGGAACTGCTCTAGCTGGGTCGACGATCGCGGCGTCATTCTTGGTCACCGGCACTACGAGCCCTCCAGAGCTGATTGTTCCTTCGTCACACAACTGATTAGTACCACCGGACTTTGTACACCGGGGGACCTGGTAGGTAGGCCAGCTCCGGTGGCGCCGAACCTTGACGGCGACCAATACATCCCCACATTCACGGCATCAATGTGTCGCCGTGCTCACGCTCGGCTCCCGCCATGGAGGTACTCCGGCAGAAACGCTAGTCGACCAACTCACCGAGACCACTATCGATCTCGTCGCCCTCCAATCTGACGGGTACAACCAACACCCTGTGACACCAACCGCTGACCATCCCAATCCCCACCAGGCTTCCTGAATGTGCAGTCAGCCGTGCTCGGGGACGACCAGCGGAGGGCCGCCAGTGCCGACTGACCGAAGGAGAAGATCTGTCGGAGCAGTCGGATCCTCCGGCCAGTTGAAGCGCCGCCACCAATGAAACCCGACCTTGTCGGCAACACGCCGCGACGGGAGGTTGTCGGCATCGATGATGCACAGTACCTCGCCATCGTCATGAGCATCAGCAACGTCAAGCAGGGCGGTTGTGGCCTCTGTGGCGTATCCCCGCCCCCTCGCACCGGGCACGAATCGCCAACCCCATTCGAGCCGGTCGAGCCCGTCCAAGACGACGGTACCGACACCTGTGTAGCCGGCGATGATGCCGGTGGCCCTCTCGATCACTGGCTGTTTGGCGTACGGCACTGCGTCGGCCAGAGCCAGCATTCGATCGAAGCGAGCGTTGGCCGACTCCATATCGTGCACACCAGAAAACACGGTGAACGTCTCATCGGTAAACAACTCAACGAATCGCAGCCGATCGCTTTCGACCGGCCTACGAATGGTCAGCCGATCTGTCTCCGTCGTGGACATGATCGCAACCGTATGACGATCGCGCACCGGCCTGTTGAACAATTGGCCTCGC
>JAAETV010000144.1 GCA_024227975.1 Actinomycetes bacterium | reverse complement strand
CTCGTAGATGGCGAAAGTGACCCGGTCGATCAGGAACGAATAGGCGATATCGGTCCAGCCTCGAAAATCCATATGGAAGTTCTGGATACTTCGAACGCCAATCTCGCCCCGTTCGCTCCCAGCGGAGTGATGAAGCCAAAGCTCAGGAGTGGGTGTCGGGATCTCGATCCGACTTCGTGGCGCTCTAGCCCCCCAAACCGATCTGCCGATGATGTCGACCATCGTGGCCTCCAACTCGCTCTCTCATTGTCCCCGCTGTCACCCTAGCTGATGGTCGGACGGACTGGGATTCACGAGGTCGTGATCGGCTTCGCCGTAGCGGCCTTCGGTTCAGGGCGATCGGAGGGGGAAGCGCTGAGCCACCTCGACCGGTAAGACGTTGTTGCGGTAGAGATTGGCCACGGCCCGGAAAATGGTGATGACCAGGAAGCTGAGGAAGGCAGACCGGTAGGACAAGACCCCGACGACGGCCAAGGCAATCGGCACCCACCAGACCACATTGTAGGCGACGAGGAGCAGCCGGCCGGCCGGACTCGCGGCTGGAGCCTGTTCCGACCCTGCCTTGGTACGGAGCCATGCGAACCGCATGGCTGAGTGCTGCTCAACCACGATTCAATAGGCGACGCCGACGATCACTAGCCATATGAAGGCGGTCCGATCAGAAAGTACCGAAGCGAAGGGGGCGACCGCAGCGTAGGCCAGGGCTGGGAGGCCCAGCCCAGCGACAAGTGCATTGTTCCATCGGACGGTCAGGAACCGGTCACGGTTTGCCGCGTTCACCACATTGCCCACCGTATCTCCTCACCACTCGAGCAGGCAGAAGACCGTTGTGCTCTGTGTCTATCCGTTCCGCCAGTGCTCATCGACCACTCGATCCTGTTGGTGGTCGGGCAAGCTCCTGGTTCGACCCGCTGGCCCCCACCACAGGACGTCGACCACAACGCGATTCAGGAACCGAAGCAAGCGCCTCACGGAATAGGACAATAGCTCGGCCATCCCGAATGAACTGGTCGTGCCGTTGCCGGCTAGGCATCGCGACCCGTGTCTTCGTCGTCGGCCGTCCGCCTCGAGAGCAGCCGGTCGAGTTGGGCCCATCATCGGTACCGGTAGCACACTGGCCGGGATCTGGTGATCGGGCGCGATCGAAGTGGTGTCCGACTCCTTTGTTCAGTCGGCTGAGTTTCAGCTCCGCTACGGCGACGTGACCAATGCGGAGTTCGTGACCCTCGTCTACCAGAACGTCCTCGGCCGTGACCCCGACCCGGTCGGGTTCGACCACTGGAGAACTGCCCCCGACAGTGGCTACCTCCGCGGCTCGGTCATGATCGCCTTGGTCCCGGTCCCACAAGAGATCGGCACCGTGTACGCCGATGTCTTGATGATCAACACTGGGGTGTGGGAGTCCAGAGTTCTGTCTGCCGTCTACTTCGACAACTATGAGCCCGTCGACCTGTTCAGAGGTGTGGTACTCGAACCCCAAACGTACATCTATCT
>JAAETV010000143.1 GCA_024227975.1 Actinomycetes bacterium | reverse complement strand
TGCCGATGATGGCCAGGATCACGTCCTTGGACGATGTACCGGCCGGGAGAGTGCCATTGACGTTGACGGCCATGGTCTTGGGCCGGACCTGGGGCAGGGTCTGGGTGGCGAGGACGTGCTCGACCTCGCTGGTACCGATGCCGAAGGCGAGGGAGCCGAAGGCCCCATGGGTTGCCGTGTGGGAGTCTCCACAGACCACGGTCATGCCGGGCTGGGTCAGGCCCTGCTCGGGGCCGATGACATGCACGATGCCCTGGCCCGGAGCCCCCATCTCGTGGAGGGTGATACCAAAATCGGCGGCGTTGGCTCGCATTGTTTCGAGCTGCTTCGCACTGATTGGATCGGCGATTGGCTGGTCGATGTTCTCGGTGGGGACATTGTGGTCTTCGGTGGCCACAGTGAGGTCGGGTCGGCGGACCTTGCGGCCGGCCAGGCGGAGCCCGTCGAAAGCCTGGGGTGAGGTGACCTCATGAACCAGGTGGAGGTCGATGTAGAGGAGGTCGGGTTCACCGTTTGCGCCACGGTGCACGACGTGACGCTCCCACACATTGTCGGCGAGAGTACGGGCTTCGTTGGCCATGCGGACCTTCCTTTGTTCCTCTTTGATCGTGGGTGGAGCTTCGCTTCAGAGCTCGATATCGACGACGGTTACATCGAGAGGGCCACCAGGGGCCTCGAAGGTCACCGTGTCGTCGATGCCAGCTCCGACAAGGACCTGGCCCAGGGGTGAGCCGGGCGACATGACGGTGAGCCCATCTCGCCGCTCCTCGATCGAGCCGAGCAGGTACCTCTCGACGTCGTCGTCGCCGGCGTAGCGGATCGAGACGACACAACCGGCTTGGACTACTCGCTCGCCGTCGACGTCGATCTCTACGATCTCGGCGTTCTCGATCAGGGCCGACAGGTGGGCGATGCGGCCCTCCATCTTCCCCTGCTCTTCCTTGGCTGCGTGGTAGTCGCCATTCTCCGATAGGTCACCGAGCTCGCGCGCTGTCTCGATCTTCTTGGCGATCTCGATCCGGCCCCGAGTCGTCAGATCGCCGTGCTCAGACTGGAGACGGTCGAAGGCTTCCCGCGAGAGTTTGTGTACATCAACCATCGGGCCGAGCCTATCGGCGTTAGCCGGGACCCTACCTCCCGAAACTCACCTCTGGACCTGACTCTGGTCGGGTGCTATCGGAGGAGCTTGGCCGACCAGGCCGCCGTCGTCGCCCCGGCCAACCAGGCCACGATGGCCAGGGGCTCGGTCAGGCGGCTATGGAGCAGCTCCTGCTCGAAGTCGGTGAGGTCAGGGCGCGAGCCATAGAGATCGAGGTAATTGGTTCGAGCGATCAAGTAGATCACCACCGACGAGGTGATGAGATAGATCAGGAGGGCCAGCACGCCCCTTGTCTGGACATCCTCCGGGCCGCCGCCGAGGCGGACGGAGAGGGCGATGACGAGGCCGAGACCAACGGCGGCCCAGGGGCTGGTGAAGCCACTGAGTTGGAGCTCGTACCAGGCATAGCCTGAGACGATGGAGGCGGCCCCGGCGGCCAGGCAAGCCGTGAACAGATCGAAAGAGGTCGCCACCGGAGGGGCGCCTCGTTCGGCCTTGTTGGACCGCTTCCGGCGGTCATCGGGTAATGGTGCCTCCGATGCGGCTTCGACCCAGCTGTCCGGGACGGGCTGGTTTGTGAAATCGAGGCTCTCAGGGGTGCTCACAGCAGACTCTCCTTGGATCCAGTTTCGGCGCGTCGGGCCCAGTCCTTGAGTAGTAGGGTTGACGGCCTCAAATAGCACGAGTACTGGATCCAGGGAGGCTTGAGCATGTCGTATCGAGTTGGTGTGTTGGGGGGCGATGGCATCGGGCCAGAGGTGATTGCCGAGGGACTCCGAGTGATCGAGGCCGTCGGGGTCGAGTTGGAGACCGTCGACTATGACCTCGGCGGTGCTCGCTACTTGGCCGACGGGACGATCCTGCCCGATTCGGTGCTCGACGAGTGGCGCCAGCTCGACGCCATCTACGTCGGTGCTGTTGGTACCCCCGCGGTTCCACCCGGGGTCATCGAGCGCGGCCTCTTGCTCAAGATGCGTTTCGACCTCGACCTCTATGTCAACCAGCGGCCGTTCAAGACCGAGGCTCACGACTTCATTGTCATCCGGGAGAACACCGAAGGGACCTATGCCGGCGAAGGGGGTTTCTTGCGCAAGGGGACTCCCCATGAGATCGCCACCCAGGGCTCGGTGAACACCAGGATGGGGGCCGAGCGCTGCATCCGCTACGCCTTCGAGCTGGCCATGAAGCGCCGCAAGCACCTGACCCTGGTTCACAAGACGAATGTGCTGACGTTCTCCGGTGATCTGTGGGAGCGGACGTTCAACGAGGTGGGCACCGAGTACCCCGACGTCGAGACGGCCTACAACCATGTCGACGCCGCCTGCATCTACTTTGTCGACGATCCCGGTCGCTACGACGTTGTCGTGACCGACAACCTCTTCGGCGACATCCTCACCGATCTCGGAGGGGCCATCTCGGGTGGGATCGGCCTGGCCTCGTCAGCCAACCTGAACCCTGACCGGACAGGACCATCGATGTTCGAGCCGGTCCACGGATCGGCCCCCGATATCGCCGGCCAGGCCAAAGCCAACCCGATTGCCGCCATACTGTCAGGAGCGCTGATGCTCGACTTCCTGGGCGAGGAAAGCGCGGCGTCGAGGATCGTGAAGGCGTGTGAGGCATCGACCGACGCCCAGGGCTCGACCTCCGAGATCGCAGACGCCGTCATCGCAAGACTCTGAACCTCTGAACCACCAGCTGGGACCGGACCCATGACCAACCAAGGCACAAACCCATCGTCGACGACGGCGGAGCCAATGAGCATCGAGAGGCTGGGCACCCGTGACCCCGCCTGGCCCGAGGCGGTGGAGATCTTCGACACCACCCTGCGCGACGGCTCCCAGTTCGAGGGAATCGCCCTGACCGCGGTTGACAAGCTCAGGATCGCGGAGCAGCTCGAGTTGCTAGGGGTCCACTACATCGAGGGGGGCTGGCCCGGCTCGAATCCCCGCGACGACGAGTTCTTCCATCGGGCCGCCACCGGTGATCTGACGCTATCGAGCTCGACCCTGGTCGCCTTCGGATCGACCCGACGGCCCAAGGGAAAGGTCGACAGCGATGAGACCCTGGCCAACCTGCTGGGAGCAAGGACTCCGGTCTGTTGCATCGTCGCCAAGTCGTGGGACTACCACGTCATCGAGGCTCTGCGTACCACCCTCGATGAGGGGGTGGCCATGATCGCTGACTCGGTCGAGTACCTGGTGGCGGAGGGGCGCCGGGTGTTCGTCGACTTCGAGCACTTCTTCGATGGATACAAGCGGAACTCCGAGTTTGCCCTTCGGGCGCTGGAAGCGGCCGCCGTCGCCGGGGCCGAAGCCCTGGTCCTGTGTGACACCAATGGGGGCTCCCTGCCCCACGAGGTGGAAGCGGCGACGGCGACGGTCGTGTCGATGTTTCCCGAACTGGTCGTTGGCATGCACACCCAAAACGACACCGGTTGTGCCGTCGCCAACGCGGTGGCCGGGGTTCGGGCCGGTTCGACCCATGTCCAAGGCACCATCAATGGCTATGGGGAGCGCACTGGCAACTGTGACCTCACGACCTTCGTGCCGAACCTGAGCTTGAAGATGGGGATCAGGACCTTGCCCGATGGGGGCATGGCCCAGCTGACGGCGGTCAGCCATCATGTGGCCGAGCTGGTGAACCTGCCCCCCATGAATCAGCAGCCCTATGTCGGCCAGTCGGCGTTCGCCCACAAGGCGGGTCTGCACACCTCGGCCATCGCCCGCCGGCCCGATGCCTATGAGCATGTCGAGCCGTCATTGGTTGGCAACGGGACCCGGTTCCTGGTGTCCGACCTGTCGGGCCGGGCCACTATCGAGTTGAAGGCCAAAGAGCTCGGCCTGGAGCTCGACGGTGCCCAGATGAGGGCCGTGCTCGAGGAGCTGAAGGAGCTGGAGCACGCTGGCTATCACTTCGAGGCCGCCGACGCATCCCTAGAGCTGTTGATGCGGCGGGCGACCGGATGGCGAAACCCGTTCTTCGCCTTGGAGTCGTTTCGGGTCATGGTCGAGCATCGACCGGGCCAGAAGATGGCGCTCGAACAGAACCCTCTCGGCCACTATGACGGGGTCGAGACCGAGGCAACGGTCAAGCTCCACATCGACGATGAGCGGATCGTGGCCACGGGTGAGGGCAACGGCCCCGTCAACGCCCTCGACGCTGCCTTCCGCAACGCCGTCGGCAACCGATTCCCAGCCCTGGATGCTGTCCGTTTGACCGATTACAAGGTCCGGATCATCGATTCCGGCAGTGGCACCGGAGCCGTGACCAGGGTCTTGATCGATGCCTCCGACGGTGAGAGCCACTGGAGCACCATCGGGGTCAGCGAGAACATCATCGAGGCCTCCTGGCAAGCCCTCAGCGACTCCGTCGTCTACGCCCTCCTGGCGAGCTAGGCCTAGCCAGCAGCGGGTCGCTAGCGGTTCAGGTTGGCCAGTTCCTTCTGACGCTCGAACTCGGCCTTGGCTTTGGCCACCATCTCTTCGCTCAGCTGTTCGAGGTTCATGAAGTCGTGCTTCCAGCTATGGTCGCCGTCATTCCAACGGAGTGGGGTCTGGACGGTGGTTCGGGGTGAGAAGGCCGACTCCAGCAGGTTGAGGGCACAGTCGAGTACCTCCCGCTGAGATTCGACGTCGTGAGGTAGGCCGGCTGAGTTGCCAAGGGGTACGTCGCTGAAGGTGAAGCGGGGGACGCCCACGTGTTCGACGATGTCTTTGGCTGCTCCCATCACAACGGTGGGGATGCCGGCGCTCTCGATGGTGTTGGCGACCAGACTCACGGTCTGGTGGCAGACCGGTCAGGTCGGGACCAGGAGGGCGACATCGGCCTTGTCTTCTTTGAGGGCAGCCACGATTTCGGGAGCGTGTTGTTCGGTCGTCGAGCGGACCCGCCTGACCGTGGGAGCGCCGTAGAAGCGCTCGGTGAGTGACCCGATCCTGCCCGCCTCGACCGCCTCGGCCAGGCGGGGGAGGGGGAGCCAGGTATTGGCATCATCGGCCTTGGAGTGGTGCCGGTCATAGCCGATGTGGGAGATGCGGACGTCGGCCGCATCGTTGACGGTGGAGGTGTATACGTCGAAGAACTTGGCGCTCCCGTTGTAGGCCGCCCCGGGACCCTGGTCGCCCTTGTCGGGTTGGAAGGGGGCAGCCGTTGTCACCAGCCCGAGCCGGCATTCGGCTAGCGGCTTGGTCAGTGGGGTGAACGCGACCTCGTCGAAATGGGGCCAGCGGTAGGCGTCGTAGCCCATGGCCGAGTACCAGGCTCTGGTTCGGCTCAGGTACTGGATGGGCTGGGTCTCGAACGCCTCGGGAAGATCAGCATCGAATGGAGCCATATCCAACGCTAGGCCAGCCCCTCCGAGCTGTACATCTCAACGTGTCACGATCCTGGTTTCCATACCATGTCGGTCGTCCGGGGGCCGACCTTCCGAGTTTCGCCTGGGGCGAAACGTCGCTGGCTCTAGGCGCTCGGTGTCACGAACCTGGTTTCCATACCATGAGCACTAGGGCGATGACGAGGAGGAGTTGGCTGGCGCCCTCGCCGATCATGAGCTTCTGGGCGGCCGTGGAGGCTTCGTCGTCGGTCTCGAGCACGGTGCCGGGCTCAACGGCCTCGGCTCGGCCTGTCATGGTCTTGATGGCGGGTCGGACGGCACCGTGAATGGCGCCGAGGAGGAGGAACCAGACCAAGAAACTGGCTGAGACCCAGGGGTCGCCCATGGAGAAGGTCTCGTCACTGACGGCGATGGCCACGATGCCGAGGGGGAGCACGGCGTAGATCCCGTAGTCGGCCCACTTGGCAACACCAGACGTGGCTTCCAACAGCGTGCGGGCGATGCCTGCAGGAGCTCGGAAGGCCCGTGCGTGGTATGTGCTGTGGGCGATCATCCCTCCGAAACCGACGATGGCTGCTGCTATGTGCAACAAGATGACGATCTGGAACAGTGCTGAACTGGTTCCCATTGGAAGGTTCCTCTCAATCCCGTCGATCGTCGAAGACGACCGAACACCGGCGCCGAATGGTCGCGGCGCCGGAGGGCGCATAGGGTACCCTCCTGTTCGTGGCTGCCCCAGATTTCGTGCCGACCGATCCCACCCGTCTGGTCAGGACCTACAAGTCACCCCCGCGTCGGATCGAAGCTTGGTACGCCAATCGCCCCGGCGAGGTGACGGCAGGCCAACCCCGAGGGGCACGTCTTGGCAGCATCGGCCCCGACCAGGGTTACGCCTACTCACTCGTGAGCCAGGTTGAGGAACACCTCAACCTGGGCACGGTGAGCCGCGAAGATGCAGTGGCTGGTTGTGTCGCCATCGCCATGAGGCGAGCGTCACTGTTCGGTCGGGCTCCCCTGGTCCATGACCTGACTGCGGCCTTCACCATCTACGGGTTCTTCGATGATGAGCCACCGGCCGAGCTGGTCGAGCTTCGCCAGGGGCTGTTCGCTGAGGTGAGGAGCAGCCATCACTATGCTGAGCTTCGCCACCTGGTCGATCTGGTGCGGGAGGATGCACTGCGTCGCTCGCCCGAGGCCATCGCCGCTGAGTATCTGACGGGATGGCGGGGGAATCTCCTGGAGTCGTCTGACCTAGAGACGGTTGAAACCGGTCACTGACGGTGAGGTAGCGCAAGTACCCTTTAGCGGGTGACGGTTCGTGTTCGATTCTCGCCCGCCCCTACCGGCTATCTCCACGTCGGCAGTGCGCGAGCTGCCCTCTTCAACTGGCTCTATGCCCGCCACACCGGCGGGACCTTCGTCTTGCGTATCGAAGACACTGACGCTGATCGCTCGACGAGTGAGCACGTCGAGGCCATAGGTCGTCACCTCGAATCGCTCGGTCTTGATTGGGACGAGGAATACCGTCAGTCAGAACGCTTTGACCTCTACCGGCGGGTGGCAGCGGAGATGGTCGACAACGGCTACGCCTATCGCTGCGACTGCTCCCAGGAGGCGGTCAAGGAGCGTACGGCGGCCGCGGCCGCAGCGGCGGGGGTGTCCGACGCTGGTGGCTACGACGGCCATTGTCGGGATCGTGATGTCCAGCCGGGGGAGGGGGTCGTGGTTCGCTTCCGCACCCCCACCGACGGGGTGACGGGATGGGACGACGTGATCCGAGGGCGGGTCGAGTTCGAGAACGCCCTGCTCGAGGACTTCGTGATCGTGCGCTCAACCGGGGTGCCCATGTTCCATGTGGCCAACGCCTACGACGACCTCGACATGGGCATCACCCATGTGGTGAGGGGCGAGGACCTGGTCAACACAACCCCTCGGGTCCTGCTCCTGCGCCAGGCCATGGGGGCCGACGATCAGCCTGTCTATGCCCACCTTCCGCTCATCGTCAACGAGCAACGCAAGAAGCTGTCCAAGCGCCGAGACGATGTCTCCGTCGGCGACTATCTCGACCGCGGCTACCTACCCGAGGCCATGCGCAACTACCTCGTCACCCTCGGATGGGGGGCCAAGGATGGGGTGGAGATCAGACCTATCGAGGAGATCATCGAGCAATTCGATCTGGTCGACATCAACAAGGCTCCCGCCTTCTTCGACGTGAAGAAACTTGACCACTTCAATGCCGAACACATCCGTCAACTCGACGTCGATGACTTCGTTGCCAAGACCCGACCCTGGGTTGACGCTGCCGACCCTGCTATCCCGGCCGATCTGTTCGAGCGGATGGCACCCCTGGTTCAACAGCGGGTTCGACGACTTGAAGAGGCGCCGAGCTTCCTCGACTGGGTTGTCGGTGAGGCTCCCGAGCCAGTAGCCAAGGATTGGCGCAAGGTGATGGGGGCCCAGGGCGTGGCCGATGTGCTCGACGGGGTTGTGGAGCGCTTGGCCGATGTTGAGTGGACGCCGGAGGCGCTGGAGAAGGCCGTCTTCGGAGTCGGTGAGGAGCTCGGCCGCAAGTCGCAACTTCCCGTCAGAATGGCGGTGAGTGGGAGTCGTTCGGGGCTCCCCCTGTTCGAGCCCATGGCGGAAGTTGATCGGGGGGTGATCCTTGACCGGCTCCGGGCAGCCCGAGCGAAGCTCTAGCGACGATCTCGGTGATGAAGGGCGATCGCCCCGAGTCCCGCGGTTGTTCATCGTGGGCGCGGTGGTTGCCGTATTGGTGTTGTACTACCTCGTCACCTTCGTTGACGTGTGGCTGACATCGCGCTCGGACTATGAGACGTCGACTGACGCCACGATCACCAGGGCTGCTGTTGTGCTGGGAGCCGCCCAGTACAACGGTGAACCGTCACCGGTACTGCGAGCTCGACTCGACCAGGCCGCCGCCCTGTACGAGTCGGGGGAGGTGGACCTGGTGGTGGTGACCGGGGGAGGGCAGGAGGCCGACCTCACTACCGAGGCCAAGAGTGGCTACGACTACTTGAGGGAGACCTCGGGTATCCCAGACACCAGCCTGCGCCTCGAGGTGCACGGCTCGTCGACCTATGAATCGCTGGCAGCCACCGCTCGTTTCCTGCGCCGTGATGATGTGGTCGAGGTGGTCCTCGTCACCGACCGCTACCACGCAAAGCGAGCCATGCTCACAGCCGATGAGGTCGGTCTGTCCCCCCAGGTGGCTCTTACCTCCCAACCCCCCTCGTTTCGACGACTTGTTCGGGAGGCGGGGGCTGTGGCCCTAGGCCGGCTGATCTCGTTTCGCCGGCTCGATCAGTTCTAGGGGGGACCTCGAGCGGTCAGGGTGGCGAAACTGCTTCGGCGTTTGGCCGAGAGGGCGATAGTCTTGGTCGACCACCTTCGGGGATGGTGTAATTGGCAACACATCTGGTTCTGGTCCAGACATTGGGGGTTCAAGTCCTCCTCCCCGAGCAATCTGGTGCGCAAGCGCTAGGATCCTCTGGCGGCCTCCGTCCAGGGGGATGCAACAACACCGGCCCCGTTCGTCTAGCGGCCTAGGACGCTGGCTTCTCATGCCAGTAGCACGGGTTCAAATCCCGTACGGGGTGCTCGGGAGCCCTTTGGGCTCCTTCGTTGTGGTTCTGACAGCGGCAGCGTCGATCACCAGCGGTTGTAGCCCGATGGGCCGAAGTAGCAGCAGGTTTTCGGCAGAGTGTGGGTTATCTGTCCGGCAAGCTGCGGGTTTGCGGTTGGAGGTGAGCTCCGAGCTCGGCAACGCTCGGTTCCGCGGTGGCGAAGAACGCGGCCTGGTGGCGGCACGAGTTGTCCTCGACGATCTCGACCGCATCAGTGATCGACGGTAGCGTCGCGATGTTCAGCGCCGATGACCTTTGGGCTCAGTCGCGATCGTGGCGCAAGGCTAGTCCCATCGGTACCAGCGCCGTGGCCTGGATGATGCCCGCCACCGCGAACGCAGAACGCACCCCGTGGGTGGCGGCCACGGTCCCACCGAGGAGGGCACCGACAACGAACGCCGTCCGGGTGATCGTTCGCGACGCGATCGCCGCCCGACCGAGGATCTCGTTTGGGCAATACCGCTGCACGTAGCCTCGCCCGATTGCCAGCAACACACCCGACGTTCCTCCACCGATCGCCCAGAACCCGATGACGAAGACAAGCGAAGGGGCACCGGCCACGGCGAACAGCGTTGCCGCCCCCATGCCGGCGGCGGCCAGAAGCACCGGGGCCCGACCGTAGCGGTCGACCAACCGGGGAGCGGTGGCACTGCCGATCGCGCCGGCAATCGCCGCCACGGTCAAGGTCACCCCGAAGGCGAACTCAGAGCCCCCATGGGTATCGTGGACAAGCACGACGAGCAGGCTGAACGCAGCTGAGGCGCCGACGTTGAAGATGGCAACCGCCATCGTCCAAGGTCGCAGCATCCGATGGCTGAGTATCCAGCGCAGCCCTTCTGATACCTCGCTCAAGATCTGTTGCGGGGCGAGCCTTCCCTGGTCGGGTCGTTGCTGCTTTGGTAGGCGCCGGAACGGCACGATCGACCCGACGTAGCTCATACCGTCGGCAACGAACGGCAGCCAGGGCACGGCGGCGAACAGCCCCGCTCCGACCGGGGCACCAATCAGATCGTTGGTGACGATCTCGACACTGCTTATTCGTCCATTGGCTCGGTCAAGGTCGTCACGGTCCACGATGGTCGGCACGACAGCCACCACCGAAGGGTCGACGAGGATCTCTCCAACCGTGATAACGAACGCCACCGCCAACACCATCCACATCGAGGCCACATCGGCGAGTACGACTGCACCAAGACCGACCATGACGAAACCACGCCAAGCCTGGGTGAACAGGATCAGGCGCCGGCGGTCGGCGCGATCGACGATCACGCCCGCGAGGGGACCGAATAGCAGCCACGGCAAGAACTGAGCCGCAGTCACGCTCGCGATCAACAATGGCGAGTCCGTGAGCGTCGTAGCGAGAAGAGGCAGAGCTGCCAGCCGAATGCCGTCCCCGAGATTCGTGACTGTCGCCGCAACCAGGAGCCCTTGGAACGCCCGGCCTAGCGATCGGCGCCTCGCCTCGAGCTCCATACCGATCAGCCTCGCACACAACCCCTCGCTTCATGTCCCAGCTGCTCCACAATGTCGAGAGGAGCTGGGACTGTCGCTGCAAGGAGGTGCTCGATGAATCAGGCATGTATGCCATGATCGACAGCACCGCTCACCGGACCTGGCACTGTTCCCCGCCGCTTGGCGGTTCGCCGTTCGCCGGGTCGCTCTCAGGATGGTGTCGGCTGGTGCTTGGTTCGGCTCAGTGCCCCCAATCGAGTCGTATGATCTCGGGCCCGAATGGATCGTTGACACTCACTCGAAACGCTGGAGGTCCAGGTCTAGGCCGGCTCGGGCTGGGCCGCCGGTGGACTCTGGGCCTGGGTGCGCAGAGTGATAGCCACCAGTGACCCGACGGTGATGGCCATGCCGATGACCTGTAGGCCGGTCATGCTCTCCCCCAGGAAAATGGCGGCCATGATCGCTGAGGCGACGGGAGCGGCGAGAGCCACCGTGCCGCCGAACCAGATTGGCACATGGCCTAGGGCCCAGTTCATGAGGTAGTGGCCGGCCCAGCCCGGGCCGATGGCCATCATGGCGATCCAGAACCACTGGACGCTGGTGGGCATGGCCCACTCCTGACCAGAGAGGGCGGCGAAGGGGGTCACGACGATGGCAGCGATGAACGAGGCCCCTGCGGTGAACTCAGCGGCACTCAGGTGGGCCCGCGCCGCTTTCGACGCAATGAAGTAGCTGGTCCAGGCAAAGAGGGTGGCGACAGCCCAAAGGTCGCCAATAGGGCTCCACTCGGGTAAGCCGCTGGCGCCAAACACGACGAGAGCCACCCCGGCGATGGCGACTCCGGCCATGCCGATGTCTCGGCGGCCGATGTGCTCGCGGAACAGGATCGGGGCAGCGAACACCAGGAGGACGGGCTGCATCGACGGGATGATGGTGGCGTTGGCGACCGTGGTGAGCTTGATGGCAGTGAAGAACAGGACGAGGTCGAGACCGAAAGCCACACCCCCCTTCAGGCCGCGGTGGAGGACCTGTCGGGTGAGGTGGCCCCCCGATACCCGTAGCACGATGATGCTGAAGACCGCAGCCATCCAGATCCGGAAGAAGACGAGGGGGAGCGGATCGAGGTCGACACCCTTGACGATGACGGCTTGGCCGCCCCAGAACAGCAGGGCCGAGAGGGCCGCCGGGTACCCCAGGTGCGAGCGATCTCGAGTTGTGGCGTCCCCCATTCGGGGCAACCCTATGCCCTCGTTGTCTGTCGTGCCGTCCATGGATAGACGGATAGACGGAACTGACAGGGATTATCCCAACAGTGTCGCCATGATTCACCCTGATTGAGGAGATGTCTCATTTCTTGGTGTATCTGCGCCTTGTTTGTAGCTGTGCCCTACGGTAGCGTCCTGGCGGGTACAGATCTGACGGCGCTGCCGGGCGCCGGCCAGCGGTGGAGAAGGGGCGTTGATGCAATATCTTGGCGGAAGCTTGTCTAGGACGAGCGCGGTCTCGAAGCGAAGTAACCGGCAGTATCGAGCTAAGAAGCGGGGGTTGGCCTGCGTTGCTGCCCTTCTGGCTATCGCTGCGATCACCACGGCCCCGACCGCGGCCAGCGCTCAGGGCGACGAACCCGCTCCGACCTCGTTCTCTCCAAAGGTCACGCCTGAAGCGAAGGCCAATCCGGATCTGGCCAAGGTCACAAACGATCTCCTAGCAGCAGAGAACACCATCGAACTTGCCACTGGTGTCACACCGGTGTTGGGCCCCGTTATCACATGGCGAGGGGGTATGCCTGAGATCGAGGTGACGTTTTCAGAGCTGACCCCAGCAGTTGAGGCCGCGGTCAAAGCGGCGGGTTTCGTGGCCGACGGAACCTACCCCGAGTACAAGATGATGGCAGGACGGATCGACCCGGCCCGCCTCGACGAACTGGCTGCGATCACCGAAGTCGTCCACGTTCGCCCTAACTATGGTGCCAGGACGAGCGTTGGCCTGACCACCAGCCAGGCCGACAGCTCCATTGGTGCTGATGCCGCTCGGGCGGCAGTTGGTGTCGACGGCAGCGGGGTCCATGTCGGTGTCCTCTCCGACTCCTTCAACGCCAACAGTGTCGGCTCCACCACCGGTGCCGGCTGTGCGTCGGCCACCACTGGCACCGCCTCCCAGCTCTCGGGTGATGTCCCAACCTCAGTCGGGAACCTGACCCCCATCCAGGCCACCGGTTCCGACGAGGGCCGGGCGATGATGGAGCTGATCCACGACCTCGCCCCCGGGGCCAGCCAGACGTTCCGCACCGCCTTCGTGTCCGAAGCCGATTTTGCTACCGGCATCGCTGATCTCGTCACATGCGGAGCCGATGTCATCGTCGACGATGTCGGCTACCTGACCGAGCCGATGTTCCAGGACGGGCTCATCGCTCAGGCCGCCGATGCGGCCCATGCGTCAGGTGTTCCCTACTTTTCGGCCGCCGGCAATTCCGCCACCTTCGGCGTCAACCAGGTCTTCAACGATTCGGCTGTAGCCGACGACACCCTTGATCCGCCGTCCCAGAACGACTTCCACGACTTCGAGCCCGGGGCGGTCGTCGACACGACCATTCCCATCACCATCCCTGCCGGGGCCGCCGTGACGTTCGTCCTCCAGTGGAACCAGCCCTTCCTCAGCGGTGGCATAGGCCCGGGGGCAGGCGTCGACCTCGACCTCTACATCTGCACCGATGCCTCCTGCGCTGGCGCTGGAGTCTCCAACGGTGTGCAGGGTTGCTCGCCGGCCACCCCGGCTGGTGATCCGTTTGAGGCCGTCACGGCCACGGCGGGTGCGGCTCCCTTCACCGTCTGGCTGGCCGTCGAGCATTACTGCGGCTCCCAGGTCGACACCCATTTCCGGATAGCAACCT
>JAAETV010000142.1 GCA_024227975.1 Actinomycetes bacterium | reverse complement strand
CTTGTCGGCGCAGCCGATATCCATGAGGCCGTCGTTGTAGAGGAACTGGTAGTAGATCTTGGCCCCTTGCCGCTCGCAGTCCGCTGGGGTTGGCACACTTTGGGCGCTAGCCGGTGCCGGTAGAGCGATGGCGGCGGTGATTACCGCGAATGCCAGAACAATGATGCGTTTCATGTTGATTTCAGCCTCCTTGGTGGCTGCTCGAAGTAGTACAGACACAGCGATCAGGACTCATCTGTCGCTCATCACGACCGGGCTGTCGTCCTGATCTCGCCCTTGACGGACGAGAAGATTCCAACCACAGCCCAGCCCTGATGCCCTCGGGTGATTCCCGACAGCAAGCGCCTTCACGACCTACAAGTGCAACGGCGACCCCGCACAAATACATGCCGTCGAAAACAATGGCACCCGGCGCCAAGGCGTGTTGCTCGGATCGCTCACGGACCATCTTGACCGACTCCGAGTTGGAGGCTCGGGTGAGTGGATCCGCCCGGTCTCGATCCTGGGTCAACCGTAGGAGGATCCGAGGCTGGCAATTGGCTGGTGGGCTCGAGTAGCCGTACCCCTCAGGGGCCTAGCGGATAGGGACCGATCGGTTTGCTCATTCGCCCTCTAGGGAGGGCGAATAGTCATCGTCCTACCGGGTCGGTGCCCCTATCGGCACACCTCCATGGTGTGGAGAGTGGCCTCGGCACGGTGATTGGTTGCGGCGAACGAAGTCGTAGGCCAGGCGCATTGCCTCCGGGGAGTTGGCGATGCCGAGGTGGCCGGTGCCGAGGATCGGGTCGTGGGCCCCCTGATCGGTGAGGGACACATTGCACGCCCCGGCGAGGAGTGGACTGTGTGAGAAGTCGTGGGGGTTGCCCTCGGCGTCCTTGGCCGGCACCGCTGGGATCAGGCCATCGGGACCGGAGATGTAGACGAAGTCGCTGTCGGCGTTGCGGACCATGAGGTAGCGGGTACGACCCGGCGTCTCGTCCCGGGCGTTGAGGCCGGCCAGTAGGGGGGTGTGATCGGTCCCGAACTCCCGGCAGACGGCAGACTCAGGGGTGAAGCCGCCTTGTGAGGGCAGCTGGAAGAAGTTGAGTGGGTCGGGTGAGCAGCTGATGATGCCGTGCTCGGGACCGGCCAGACCAACCAGGTGACGCACCTGCCTGTAGGCGTTGTCCTGTCGCATCCATTCCCGTGTGAGGGTTACTCCAAGGGAGTGAGCGACCACGTCGACTCGTTTGGCGCCGGTGTAGTCACGCACGGCCTGAACGAAGCGGCGCAGATCGTCGACGTTGGCGGCAACAGTGTGGGTCTGTCCCGAGCGAATGGTGGGGTCGCCCGCAAGATCGCATTGGTCGCCTTGGTAGCCGAGTCCCCACAATTCGCTGGGCCGGTATCCCTGATCGGCGAAGAACTGGGCGATGTTGTGAATGGTGCCGAAGGGGTTGCATGCGGTGGGAAAGGGGGTGTCGTTGTTGCCGTGGAGGAAGATCACCGGTACCCGACGTGTTCGGCCTGAACCACCGAATCCCAGGACCGTGTTGCCAGTCGAGGCATCCAGAATCTCTGGGAAGTCAGGAGGGAACGACATACCAACAATCGGCGGATCGTGACTCGGGTGTGCTCCGGCGGTAGGTGCAGACGCTCCTACCATGAGTAGGGCAAGAACAACCATCATCATGGTTCGCATTGGGACTCCAGTCAGTTCGCTGGACCACCATATGTCTGATCAGCGATCGGGTGCGACCGAGCGCTGATCAGCGACACTTGGGCCAGGCAGAGAGCTAGGGAATCCGCATGAGTTGAAGGGTGTCGGTCTGATGGGATCTGGTGGATTGGCCGGAGATGACCACAACCTGATCTCCCGCTGAAAGGCCGAGCTTCTCCTTCGACAGTCTGAGGGCGTCGTCCACAGCTTCCGCCGACGAGGCCCGGTTGGGGGTGAGCAGAGGCCGCGTCCCCCAACTGAGGCTGAGGTGGCGAACAACTCGATCATCGGGGCTGAAGGCGAGAATGGGGATGTCGGGACGAAACCGAGTTACCTTGCGAACCGTGAAGCCGGAACGGGTCACGCAGACGATTGCTCTGGCGTCTACAAGTTTCGCCACCTCCCGAGCCGCTTCGGTGAGAGCATCGGTTCCCAGAACGCTGGGCTCGTTGGTCGCGTCATCGTCTCTCATTTCACGAATCTCGCTGGCCCAGTGATCATGATTGAACTCCTCATCGGCCCGGGCCGTGATCTCTGCCATGACCGAGACCGCGTTCACCGGGTTGATCCCCACGGCGGATTCGCCCGACAGCATCACGGCACTGGATCCGTCAAATACCGCGTTGGCTACGTCGCTTGCTTCGGCTCGGGTAGGAGATGGAGCATGCACCATCGACTCCAACATCTGGGTGGCAGTGATG
>JAAETV010000141.1 GCA_024227975.1 Actinomycetes bacterium | reverse complement strand
GCCCGTTGCTTCTCAGAGGGCGAGGTCGCCGCCCAGCATGCGCCGGTAGATGGTGCGAGCCAGGATCTCGTTGGTGCCGTCGGCCACATTGATCGCCCGGATGGTTTGGAAAGCCTCGGTGAAACCAAGCTCGTTGGTGAACCCCATGGCCCCGTGGGTCTGTATCGCTCGTTCGATGGCCCGAAGCGCCGCTTGCACCGAGAAGGCCTTTGCCATCGAGAGCTCCTTGATGGCCCGGTGACCCCCGTCGAGCAGGGTCGCCGCGTTCAGCCCGAGTAGATGGGCGGCGTGTATCTCGGTGGCACAATCGGCCAGGGGGAACGAGACACCCTGATACTCCGAGATCGTCTTGCCGAAAGCCTCGCGCTGGGCGCTGTAGGCAACCGACTGCTCAATAGCCCAGCGCGACAAACCCACCGACCGGGCCGAGTTGTAGATGCGGCCCAGCGATACACCAGACAAGCCGATGGCGAATCCCTCGTGGAGGTCACCGACCAACTGCCACTGTTCCACCCTCACCTCATCGAACACCGACTCGGCCTCAGTTCCCCCCGGCTCACCCCACATGCGGATGATCTGCTCCACCGAGAACCCTTCGGCGTCGGTCGGCACGAGAAAGGCGCTGATACCACCCCGGCGGGCAGCGGCCCGCTCCGGGTCGGTGATGGCGAGAGCGATCATCCACTCGGCGATGGGCACATGGGTGGTCCATATCTTGCGGCCCGAGAGGCGCCAACCATCCCCGTCACCAACGGCCCGGGTGCGGATGCGGGTGGCGTCCGAGCCGGCGTCGGGCTCCGACATGCCGAAGCACATCATCGTCTCGCCGGCCATCATCCCGGGCAGCACCTCCACCCGGGCCCGCTCGGTGACCCGTTCCAGCACCTTGCTCGGCCCGAATGCCCAATGGCTGATCGCGAACTGACCCAGCCAGTTCGAGCCTCCACAGAGGTGGTAGATGCGCTCCCAGGCCGCGTAGTAGGCGAGGTGGCCGAGGCCGCCACCCCCCATCGACGTCGGAACCGCAAGATTGAAGTAGCCCGCTGCGGCCGACGCCATACGGATCTCACGGATGATCGCCACCACCTCGTCGGCGTAGCGTCCGCTCTCGTCGAAGCGGT
>JAAETV010000140.1 GCA_024227975.1 Actinomycetes bacterium | reverse complement strand
CAGCTCTCGGACGTTTGTGGTGACCCATGCCGTGGCTAGGGCGACATAGATGATGTAGAAGGCCAGCTTCGAGGCACCGACCGCCTTGGCGACAACGATGTGGAGCTGGAACAGGTCGTCGAGTAGGAGCAGGCTCGATAGCAGTGCCCCCTCACGAAGCATGTCGGCCGCCGCTCGGCGGTCTCCGGCCCGGCTGATCCAACTCCCGCCGGCAGCGGCGACGGTCGCCGTCGTCCACCCCAGGACACCCAGGTTCGAGATCAGCCCCGTATACCAGGGGCGGTTCTGGTAGTGGGTCGGGTCGAGGAGGAGCTGCTCGGAGGGGACGGAGCTCTTGCCGATGAGGAGGACCAGGAGGCAGGCCCCAGCTAGCCAGAGCGCGCCCAGAGGGGCGATTGGTCGCATCGCGGTTCGCCACGACTGCTCGCCTCGTCGTTCGGTCACCAGTGCCCATCGGCCCCCGATGACTTCGGTTGAGGCCCAAGAAGTGTGCTGGTTGGCTTGCTAGCTCGCGACCATGGGCCAGATGATCAGGCCGATAACGCCGATGGCGGCACCGAGGAAGGCCAGCTTGAGTAGGCGTCGCAGCAGGCCGGTGAACACGAGTGCTACAGCTAGAACAACGAGAACCACGGGCCAGTTGCCCTCAAACCATTCCATGGGCAGTCATCGTAGACCAGGGAGGCGTTCATTGGATGGCAAGGATCAGCGACCGGTGATGATCACCCGCTGACCGCTTTGTATGGCGCTGATGGTGCAGTCGATGAAGGGGTCGGCGCCGTTCGAGTCGGGAACGATCATCGTCACCACCTCACTGCCAGACTCGGCAGGGATCGAGACGGCTCGCGACTGGTGGGTCCCGTCGCGGGAGACGAGCTCAACCCCGACAGTCAGATCTCCGGTCACTGGAGTGATGGCAACGACTTGCACGACGTACGAACCGGCAGAAGCCCCGCTGGCGGCCCGATAACAGCTGATGGACCCGTCGTTGCCGTTGAATTGGTACGGCACCGAGGTCTGTGGTCCGGCCGGCGCATCACTAGCCGGCACGCTTCGGGTCGGAGAATCGAGGTCCGGAGCAACCGTTCCGTTCGCCGCGTCGGCTGTGTCGGACTCGATCCTGGTTTCGGAGGAGCCCGCTGACACAAGGCTGGCCAGGGCCAGGAACAGTGCAATCAAGAATGCGATCGATCCCAATACCAGAACGATCCAGGCGCCGAGTCGGCGAGCGAAGTGCATCGAAGAACCCAGTCCCTCAGCGGATGACGACGGTCGTCGAATAGGGGACGGGGAGAGTGGCCAGGACACCGGGGGCACCGGCCAGCTCGGCCCGTCCGATCACTCGAACGGTGTTGGCGGTCAAGCCCAGGTGATCCCGGGCTCGTATGATCAGTAGTTGATTCACTGTTTGGTTGTATCTGGCTGAAATGAAGCCAGATGCCAAGATGGCGGCCAAGGCCACGATGCGACTGTCACCATGCTCCCCGTTTGGTGTTGGCGGATGTAGCGTCGACACTATTGATACCTCATCGACGAGTGGTTTTCCGAGGACCCAGTGAGTAATACGACCACAATGATGCCCTTGGGTCGGGTCCTGCTCGGGGCGACTGGTGAAGGGCAGGACTGGAGTGTTCTTCGCGACCACCTGGTCGGCATTGGCTGGCAGGTCGACCTGTTCGACCCGACCCCTCGCCATGATCCGGCTGAGGCCGAGGCAGCTCTGCCCTTGCTCGAAGGGGTCGATCTTGCAGTGCTGATGACCCCCGCTTCGGCCTCCGGGGACGATCAGGTCTCGAACCGCCTCGTCTACCTGACCGGCATCCTCCAAGGGGCGCTTGGCAGCCGACGGGTCCTTTCTCTCGTCGCCAATGACGCAGCAAACCTGACAACCGGGTCGAGTGTTGCCGAAATGCGCTATGAGCCGGGCGACATTCGATCTCGCTTCCCCCTTGTCGACTCCTTGCTAGCCGACCTGCGAGCCCAGTCATCTGGCTCGTTCCTCGCCCCGTGGCTCGAACGGTTCGGGGTGGTCGATGGTCGAGTCGCTCCCGAGGTCTTGCTCGTGTTGGGGGCCGTGGCCGTTGTCGCAGCCTTCGCCGGGATTCTCGGCTACCAGTTCTTCGGGGGGTCAACGAATGAGCTCTCGGCCGAGCTGGCTGAAGAGGCTACTTTGGCTTCAGGGGACCTGGCAGAGCAAGATCCGGGTTCGGTGCCCGACGGTGCGGTGGTGCTCGGGCCTCAGGTCTCGGGAGGTCTGGGTTCGGATATCGATGGGATGGTGGGCCAACTGCCGGCTCGCTGTGTTATCGAGACTGAGAGTGGCCTGCTCCTACCTGAGGTGATCGTGTGCGAAGGCGTTGGGGGACTGACCGTCGACGGTCATCCGGGCCCTTGGCATAGCACGATCCACCAAGTCTTGGCTGATATCGGAGTTGTCGGCGACGTCGTCCTGGGGACCCCAGACACCGGTGACGGAGGGCGGATCGACGTCGAACCGGGAACTGAGCAACAACTCGATTCCGCCGACTCGACTGTCGGGATCCAGCGCCTGGAGCTGTTCTTCAGCGCCAACGGTCAGCAGGTTGTGCTCAAACAGACCGAGGCCGACGGTGGTCAGGTCGTTACCTTCACCTACGGCTTGGGGTTCGGCTGATCATCAACCCAGGATCAACCCAGTTCGTTGAGCGCATCTTCAATGCCCTTGTGGAAGGTCGGGTAGGCGTAGATCATCGAGCGCAGGGTGGTCAATGGGATCTCGGCGTGGACGGCCAGGGCCAGTAGGCCGAGGACCTCACCGCCGGCTGGGCCAACTGATGTCGCCCCCACAACGATCTGGCGGTCGGTGTCGATGACGATCTTGATGACCCCATCTGCGCCGTGGAGCCAGCCTCGGGCCGTGTGTTGGACCAACTTGATCACCGTTGTCACGTTCAGTCCGAGCTCGATCGCGTCGGCTTCGGTACGACCGACTGAGCCGACCTCGGGGTCAGTGAACGTCACCGCCGACAGGGCGTCGAGGTTCAGGGGCTCGGTCGCCTTGCCGAGGATGTCGCCGGCTGCGATCGATGCCTGGCGAATAGCCAAATGGGTGAAGAGCCCGTCCCCGGTGATGTCGCCGACAGCCCAGAGGCCATCGGTCACCCGCTGGTTTTCGTCGGTCGTCAGGTAGGCCTGGGTCGGGTCGAGGCCGAGATTGGCCACCCCGAGGTCATTGAGGAAGGTCCGTCGGCCTGTTGCCACCAGGAGCCTCTCACCACTCACGATTGATCCATCGGCCAGGGTGACGTCGAAGCGGCCCTGGCCTTGGTCGGAAGAGTAGGCGACCGAGCTTGCCATCTCTCCCGTCTTGACTGTGATGCCCTCGGCCTGGAAGGCGGCGGTCAGGGACTCACTCGCCTCGGGCTCGTGGCGAGGCAGGATCCGATCCATGGCTTCGACGATGGTGACTTCGACCCCGAAGCGGGCCATGGTCTGACCGATCTCGAGACCGATGGCGCCTCCTCCGAGCACAACCAAGGACTTGGGTAGCTCCTTGGTTTCGACGGCTTGGTGATTGGTCCAGAAAGGGGTCTCGGCCAACCCCGGAATGGGGGGTACCGCAGCCAGGGTGCCGGTGGAGATGATAAGGCCCCTGGTTGCGCTGAAGGTCTGGTTGCCGACCTCGACAGTGGCGGGGCCCGTGATCTTGGCCTTGCCCCGGACGAAGGTGCCACCCTTGCCAACGAAGCGGTCGACCGCGACGGTGTCGTCCCAGTTGTCGGTGGCCTGATCGCGAATGCGGGCTGCCACTGGAGCCCAGTCTGATTGGACCGTACTGGTGCCAGCCAGACCCTCGATACGGCGAGCCTCGGCCAGAGCATTGGCCGCTCGGATCATCATCTTGGAGGGAATGCATCCCCAGTATGGGCATTCGCCGCCAACGAGCGAGGCCTCGATGCCGACGACGTCGAGCCCTGCTTCAGCCAGCTGTCCAGCGGCTGCTTCGCCCCCCGGGCCAAGCCCGATGACAATGACGTCTGCTTCTCGATTGGTTTGGGTGGTGTTGTCGGCCATGGTTGTGGTCCTTCCTCAGACGGCGATGAGCGGCCTCCAGTTGGTGCTGGTGGGTAGAGGTAGGAACCGGTTCGGGGCCTCAAGATTTCTGATACCTGGGAATGTTCACCAGTGTCGCTGTGTTGCCGTCAGCCCAGTTAGGTGAAGCATTCGGCTCTTGCTTTATGCTTGGACAGGCAGTTCGATGGATGTCCATCACGCAGTAGTCGACAGGTCGGGGGTGGGATACCGGTGAGTGGAAGCGTAGCGAGAGGCAACTCGAAGAACCTGGTGAAGGAATTGCTGGGTAGGGCTGGGGTCGAGCTCGATGGGAACGCGCCCAGCGATCTCCAGATCCACGACGAGCGATTCTTCGATCGGGTGGTGAAGGACCGTGAGCTCGGCCTGGGGGAGACCTACCAGCAGGGATGGTGGAGCGCGGGCAAGCCTGACGAGCTGCTGGCGAAAGTGTTGGAGGCGGATCTGGCCTCGATGGTGAGGCGGAACCCCCAACTACTGGCCATGGCCCTCCGGGCCCGGCTCGTCAACCGGCAGACGATTCGGCGGGCAGCCAAGAACGCGTCGGCTCACTATGACATCGGCAACGACCTCTACGAGCGGATGCTGGACAAGAGGATGATCTACAGCTGCGCCTACTGGAGGGAATCGAACGACCTCGAGAGCGCCCAGGAGGCCAAGCTCGACCTGATCTGTCAGAAGCTCGAGCTGGAACCGGGAATGCGCCTCCTGGACATTGGCTGCGGATGGGGTGGGCTGTCCCAGCATGCGGCGGAGCGATATGGGGTCCATGTCACCGGAGTCTCGCCGGCTGCTGAGCAGGTTGCCGTTGCCACTGAACGTTGTGTCGGCCTCGACATCGACATCCGTCAGATGGACTTCCGTGACGTGAGGGGCACCTTCGACCGGATTGTGTCAGTCGGGATGCTGGAACACGTTGGCCCCAAGAACTTCCGCCGTTTCTTCGACGCCAATGCCGAACTGTTGGCTGATGGTGGCATCATCCTGCATCACACAATCGGGTCAAACCGGTCTCGGAACTACACCGATCCATGGTTCGACAAGTACATCTTTCCTGGTGGTGTCATCCCGTCGATTGCTCACATCGGGAACGGGGCCGGCGAGAAGTGGGTCGTCGAAGACGTACACAACTTCGGGCCAGACTATGACACCACCCTGATGGCCTGGTACCACAATATCGAAAAGGCGTGGGGTGAGATCCCTCACTACGACGAGCACTTTCGTCGGACATGGAAGTACTACCTGCTTGGTTCGGCCGCCGCCTTTCGGGTCAGGAACCTCCAGCTGTGGCAGGTCGTGCTCCGGCGCTCCCGCCGAGCATCGGGCGTCTACCAGGCAGTCCGCTGAGCAGGGCCCGTCGGGCGACGGAATCAACGGATCGATCGCCTGGTTTGGTTGACATGGCCTCTACAACGCCAACCCGCTCGACGGTGCAGCCACCCCCGCTGGTCCTCCGGCCCCTGATCTTGACCGTTGGTATAGGGGCCCTCTGGTTCATCCTGGCTTGGCGGTCGCCCTCATCGACCCATCACTTCGCCCCCCTCGTGACCGCCGGCGCCTGGGGGTTCATCAGCGAGCTCGGCGATCGTCGAGCCACATTCACGGCCGCCATCGGCGGGGTCGTGGTGGCCCTCGCGGCACTGGTGGCACTGGCCTTGGCCGACCGCCTTGGTGGACCGACCCTGTGGGGAGCTCGTCCTTCATGGCCCGAACTGGTCGGTTTCGCCGTACTCGGCGGCCTGATCACCCTCTGGCGGGGTCGCAGTCACGTGTTGAGCTGATCGACATACTCTCGCCCCAACCGGCACGCCGGGGGGCTGAGCCAGCACTTCAGCTAATGGCAAGCGTCTCAGCTGAGACGACAAAGGGCTGAGTCTGATGCCAGCCGGAACCGAATGCGGCGATGGCGGCCCCGTCCAAGGCTTCGGCCATGGCCCGGGCTGAGCTGAATCGCTCGACCGGTTGATCGGCGACCGCCTGCTCGGCAACGGCGGCAATAGGGGGCGAGACGTGGGGGGCCAGGTCGCGGAGGGATCGCGGGGTTGGTTTGGCTCGTTGGCGGACCAGGGCCCCGAGGTCGGCAACCGGAGGGTGGGGGAGAGCGCCGCTGGTCAGCTCGTAGAGGATGAGGCCGGCGGCGTGGGTGTCGGTGTAGGCCCCGATGGCCCCTCCTTCCAGCTGCTCGGAGGCCAGGTAGGCCCACGACAGTGGGTTGGTGGGAGCCGAGCTGGTGCGGATGTCACTGGTCAGGGCTGCCGCGATCCCGACATCGCTCAACAAGACCCGCTCATCATCGTCGATGAGGGCGTTCTCGGGGCGGAGGTCACCATGAAAGATGCCAGCGGCGTGAGCGTGGTGCAGCCCCCCGAGCAGGCTGATGACAGCGCCAACAGCCGCGGTCACGGTGAACTGACTGGATCGTTGACGATCGGCGAGACTCGACGGACAGAGAGGCGTAGCGATCACGGCGAAGTGCTCGTCCTCCCTCAGCTCCAGGATCGGCAGGATGTGAGGATGTTCGAGTGAAGCCGCGATGCGTACGCTGGCGGTAAAGCGATCCCGAGTTGGGCGATCGAAAGCCAGGGTCGGGTCAAGTCGTCGAAGGGCGATGGGGACCCCATCTCGGCTGGCGGTGAACACAGGCCCCCAGGGGCCTCGGGCCACCAGATCGCCGACGTCGTAATCCACCATCAGCCGTTGGATCTCCGCTCGTTCGGCGTCGGCATCGGCCAAGATCCTGTCTGCGTTGATCATTGGTGCCATGCCAGCCAGGGGGCCGAGGGAGGCAGAGCGTTGGGGTCCGATCGATGTCGAACGGTGTGATTGACGGTCTGTTGGCTGACGACCACCCGATTGCTGGCTGCCGACGGGGCGGACGTGGCCTTGGTGATGGCTGGTGCGCAAGGTGGACCGACTGGCCATCGTGACTCGTGTACCCCGACCCGCCCGATCGACCTTGGTTGCTTCTCGCACATTGGCGGCGGACGCCCACAGCGCCGTCTTGATCTGGAAGGGGCGCAGCTCGGGGTGCTCGGCTTTGATCAGGGCCGCCAGTCCTGCGATGTGGGGGGCCGCGAAGGAGTTGCCGGTGGTCACGATCATCGACCCGTCCCGCCACGGGACCTCGACATCGATCCCACGAGCCAGGAATTCTGTGGGTGGCTCGGGGTTGAAGTGGAAGCGCAAGGGGTCTGCGGAATTGTTGCTGGCGACGCTGGTGACGGAGGCGAAAAGGGAGGGGAAGGAGTCTCGGTTGACATTGTTGGCCGCGGTGACGATGAACGAGTTTGCGAAGTAGCCCCGGTCACAGGTGTCGTGAAAGGCTAGAGCCCAATCCCGCTTGGCTGCCCCCAGGGACAAATTGATGACCTCGAACTCGTGGTCGACGGCCCAGGTCAGGCCAGCGTGGAAGGCGGAGGCCGTTCCGCGTAGTCCTTCGTCGAGTACTCGTACGCTGACGATGGTCGCTTCAGGGGCCAGGGCGTGGATGATCCCGGCACATGCTGTCCCGTGGCCGTAGACATCGTCGTGAGGGCCGATCCTGGATTGGATCTTGCCGTGGGTGTCAGCTCTGAATTCAATGCTGCTGGCCATGTCGACGGCCCCGGTCAGGGCGGGATGGCCGGCTTCGATCCCGGAGTCGATCACGGCGATCCTCACCCCACGACCGCTGCTGTGGCCAAAAGCCCACTCAGGAGAGAAGTCCTTGGCCTCGCTGACCGGTAGCCGTAGTACCCCGGATTCGCGGGACCAGGCTAGCTTGTGATCGGTCACGCGGGATGACCGAGAAGTGACTCAATCAAGCCGGCGGCTTGGGCGTAGCGCGATGGATCGATGGTGGCCAGCCGTTCGAGTCCGGTCGCGAGCTGGGCCGGCGTGGCGATGCTGGTCGAGGTGTCATCTCCCTCGGTCAAGGCGGCGCCGGCCACTGAGGCCAGAGTGGCCAGGGACTCGATGTCATCGAAGGTGAAAGGTCCGGCGTCGGCCTTGCCTGCCAGCTCGAGAACACCGATCGGGGCGTCATCGCCGCAAGGGACGGCAAGGATCGATGTGGGGACTCCCGGGAAGCCGGCCGCCCCATTGTTTGCCGGGTCGTTTGGCTGAGGCATGAGGGCCGCGGGCTGAGCCGAGGACAAGACATAGCCCTGGGCCCCCGTCGGGGTCAGCTCGGAGCCGATCAGATCGTATTCGGCGGCAAGCCCAGCGGCGGCCACTACTCGCATGGTGGAACCGGTGACGGCCAGGAGCCAACCGGTGGAAGCTCCGGTGGTGCGGAGGGCTTGGTCAACGATGGCCTGATAGGTGGGTCGCACAGGATGAAGCATGATTCCCTGCGAATCGTAACCCGTCGTGTGGATTGGCGTGTCACTATGGCTGGCGACAACGGACAGGGCGAGGCCGACGATGAGCGATGTCGAGATGACCATCCTGGTGGCCGTGGTCATGGTGGTCGGTCTCTTGGGGACTGTGGTGCCGGTTCTTCCTGGTCTGGCGTTGATCTGGGCTGCCGCTCTTGTCTACGGGCTCGTAGTCGGGTTCGGGGCGCTCGGAGTGGGGATCATGGTGATGCTGTCGGCCTTGGTCGTGGTTGCCGTGGTCAAGGCCATCTGGGTACCGAAGCGGATGGCCGATGGTCATGATGTGTCCCGATGGTCTCAGGTAGCGGCCCTCGTTGGTGCCGTCGTTGGCTTCTTCGTCATCCCCGTCGTCGGGGTCATAGTCGGTGCTCTGGTCGGGCTGCTGCTCGCCGAGTATCTGAACCAGGGCGACTGGAAGCAGGCCTGGGGGGCCACGGTTGCCGTGGCCAAGGGGTTTGGTCTCAGCACCCTGATCGACATCGGCTTGGCCATGGCCATGATCGGATTGTGGTCGATCTGGGCTCTCGCAGTTGTGACTTGAGGAGGCTCAGGCCTTCTTGCTCACATCCTCCGAGACGGATTCCAGCTCACCACCGAAGCGGGCTTGGTAGGTGTCCAGGTCCTCGTCGGTGATCTTGGAGAAGAGGACGGCGGGGGTCGTGAAGTCACAGCCGGCGGCAATGAAGTCGAGCCCCTTGGCCTCTTGGCCCGAGATCCAGGACCGGTCATCTTTGGAGAGGGCGAAGGTAGAGCGGATGGCTTCCGCACTGGTTGGGATGATGGGGGCCGACCAGATACTGAAGAGGTAGATCAGGTTCATGGCTGTCCTCAGTGACAGGGCAGCCCCTTCGGGGTCGGTCTTGATCTCAGTCCAGGGGGCCTTCTCTTCGAGATAGGTGTTGCCCTCGCTCCACAGAGCCCGCAGGGTCTGGGCCGCCTTGCGGAACTGGAGCTCGTCGAGATTCGTCTCCAGCTCTCCAACCAACTCGGCGATCCTCGCTCCGAGCGCGTTTTCGGCTGCCCCCCGTTCACCACCGGCGGGCACAGTGTCGCCGAACCGCTTGGCTGAGAACGTGAGCACCCGGTTGACGAAGTTGCCGAGGGTGTCGGCCAGGTCCTTGTTGACCGAGGTGGCTAGCAGGTCCCAGGTGAAGCTGGCATCGTCGGACTCGGGAGCATTGGCAATCAGGGCATAGCGCCAGTAGTCGGCGGGCAGCACCTCAAGGGCGTCGCTGGTGAACACCCCCCGCTGCTGGCTGGTCGAGAACTTGCCGCCATAGTAGTTGAGCCAGTTGAGCGCCTTCAGGAAGTCGACCTTCTTCCAATCGTCGCGGGTCCCGATCAGGGTGGCGGGGAACATGACGGAGTGAAAAGGGACATTGTCCTTGCCCATGAACTGGGTGTAGCGGACCTCATCGTCGACGTCATGCCACCAGGAGCGCCAATCATGGCCTGCACTACCCTCGGCGGCGGCCGCGTCTGACCACTCCTTGGTCGCGCCGATGTACTCGATGGGAGCATCGAACCAGACGTAGAAGACCTTGCCCTCGGCCGCCAGCTCCGGCCAGGTGTCGGCTGGGACCGGGACCCCCCAGTCGAGATCTCGGGTGATGGCCCGGTCCTGGAGTCCCTCGGTCAGCCACTTGCGAGCGATGGAAGAGGCCAGAATCGGCCAGTCGTCGCCGGTCTTGTCGATCCAGTTGGCAACCTCGTCGGCCAACTTGGACTGGAGCAGGAAGAGGTGGGTAGTCTCCCGGATTTCCAGGTCCTGACTGCCGCTTATGGCTGAGCGGGCATCCAGCAGATCGGTCGGATCGAGGACTCGGGTGCAGTTTTCGCATTGATCACCCCGGGCATTGGGGTAGTCACAGTGGGGGCAGGTGCCCTCGATGTAGCGGTCGGGGAGGAAGCGATTGTCGGCTGGTGAGAACACCTGACGAATGGCCCTCTCCTCGATGAACCCGTTGGCGTGGAGCTGGCGGGCGATCTGCTGGGTGATCTCGGCGTTCTGGGGTGATGAACTACGACCGAAATAGTCGAACGACAGTCCAAACCCCTCATAGACACGACGTTGGACCTCGTGCTGCTCGGCGCAGAACTGGGCCACCGGGAGGTCAGCCTCGGCCGCCGCCAGCTCAGCGGGAGTGCCATGCTCGTCGGTGGCACAGATATAGAGAACCTCCTCGCCTCGGGCCCTCAGATAGCGGGCGTAGACATCGGCGGGGAGCATCGACCCGATGAGGTTCCCCAGGTGTTTGATGCCATTGATGTAGGGAAGGGCGCTGGTAATCAGCTGGCGGGTCATGACCTGACTCTACCGACCCTGGTCGGCGCCACGAGGGGATTTGCCACCCGCCGTAGGCTTCAGCGGCGGGGAATCCAGCGGAAGGTGACCAGGGTGGCGATGGCTCCGAACACCCCCCAGGCGGCGATCACCAACCAGTGGGTGACGGGCCATGGGACCGTGGTGACGAAGGGGTCGAACGATTCGAACAGGGCGCTGGCCAGATGCTGGATGGGAAACAGGTTGGCGATGGTCTCCAGGATCTCAGGTTTATCGCCGACGATGAACACATCGCTGATGAAGTACAGGGGCAACACGATGGCATTGGTGATGGCGGGTGCCGCTGACTCCGACGGGATGATCGAGGTCAGGGCCAGGCCCAGGGCCGACATGGCCATCGATCCGATGAGTACTGTCAGGATCAGCGAGCCAACGCCGCGGCTGTTGAGGGAGACGTCGAACACGGCCCAGCCGATGGTGACAACCAGAACGGTCATGAAGATGCTGATGGCGGCGGCCGCCAATACCTGAGCGGCTACGAACACCCACGGACGTAGTGGCGTACCTCTGACCCGCTTGAGGGTTCCCCGCTCCCGCCGGGTGACCATGTTCATGGCCGGGTTGACGAAGGTGGCTGAGATGATGGCCAAGGCCAGGATGCCGGGTACATAGAACGTGGCTACCCGGACCCCATCGTTGGTCTCCTCGTTGCCGAAGATGCTAGTGAACAAGAACAGGAAGATGAGGGGGAAGATGATGGTGAAGAAGGTGGCGGCTGGATTGCGCCGGAACATGAGTAGGTCGAAGTTGGCCTGGTAGCGGAGTTGGCGGAACCAGCTCATCGCTCTCCCTGCTCGCGGTGCTCGGCCTGTTCAGTGAGTAGGAGGTAGACGTCTTCCAGCGAGGGGTGGCGGATGGTGAGATCATCGAGCTCGGCGCCCTGGGACAGAGCCCAGGAGGTGAGGGCGTTGGCCGTGGCAACCACGTCAGAGGTCTCGATCTCGGCCCAGTGTCTATCTATCACGACGTTGAGGTCGGTGGGTGGGGTTGGGCCCGCTAGCTGGTGCCGCCACAGGATCTTTGGCTTGGCCTTGACCTGGTTGGCCAGCTCCTTGGCCGTTCCGGTGGCCACGATGCGACCGGCTGAGATCACGGCGATCCGATCGGCCAGGTGCTCGGCCTCGTCCATGTAGTGGGTGGTGAGGAGGACGGTCCGGCCCAGGTCTCGGAGGGCTTCGATCATGCCCCACGACTCTCGGCGGGCCGACGGGTCGAAACCCGTGGTCGGTTCATCGAGGAAGACCAGATCTGGATCGCCGACCAGGGCCAGAGCAAGATCGAGACGGCGCTTCTGCCCTCCCGATAGCTTGCTGGTCCGCTGGTCGGCACTGTCACCGAGCCCGACCAGTTCCAGGATCTGGCGTGGAGATCGAGGCTTGGCATAGTAGTGGCTCTGCATCGTGACCGACTCTGCCGCCGTCAGCTCCGGGACAGGCTCCGACTCCTGCAACACGATGCCGATGCGTTCCCGCCAGGAGAGAGGAGCCGACTCGGGGTCGACACCGAGGACTGAGACCTCACCGCTGGTTCGATTCCTATACCCCTCCAGGATCTCGATCGTTGTGGTCTTGCCCGCCCCGTTTGGGCCGAGAAAGGCCACGATCTCACCCTCGTCGACATCGAGGTCGATGCCGGCCACCGCCTTCTGGTCGCCGTAGGCCTTGACCAGGCCACGCACTTCGATCGCCGCTGTCGCCACCGTCACCACCCCTTGTCTGGACTAGAACACGCCGAGGCTAACAGCCGGGTTCGTCCGGAGTGCTAGCCATCTCTGCCTTCCATTCCCCCTGGGGCAGGGGCCAGAAGCCACCCGTTGGGACCGACCCTTGCCATCCTCAGCTCGGTCTGGGGGACGAGCACTCCTCCATGGTCGGTCCAGGTCAAGACGGTCAGACGGGTACCACTTCGATCAAGCACGAGGTGGCCGTCGACCAAGGCGGCCCCTGCGCCCCAGACCTGGTGAAGCCAGCCTCCAGCCACGGTGATGGCCACCCGGCGATGTGGTCCGGTGAGGGCCCCGGCCACCGAAACCCCATTGCCGGCACTGTCATCGACCGTGATGGTGAGCGGAACCAGGGCTGCCACTCCGACCGCCAGATGGGTGCCGCCAACACTCGTGACGAACGAGTGGCGCAACCGGCTGGCGATGGCGGTCGGGAGGAGCTGAGGCGCGTCATTACACACCACCCCCTCCCCATCGACGATGGCTTCGGCTACCGCAGCGGCGGCCCGGTCGTGCCAGGGGCGGGGGAATTGGCTGAGGAAGTGGCCCATCCGTTCGGCGCGGGCGAAGGGCAGGTTGCGCAAGAACTCGTGGAAGCCCTCGTTTCGCATCCGCTCCAACGCCATCGTGAGCCAGGAGAGGCGAGCGTCTGTCAGCTGGGCCTGGTCGATCCACTCGGCCAGGAAACCCCCGTCGGCGATGGCGTCCTCCCACAAGCCGAGGCGGGAAAGGCAGGCCGGTTCGGGACCCCCCAATGCCATCAGGGTCCGTTCGGCGTCGAGCTCGGGATGGTCGACAACCACCACCTCCCCCTGGGACCAGGCCAGACGGTGCCTGGCCTCCGAACACGGGACCATGAGTTCGAGCGGAGGGGCCGTTTCCCACCAGCTCATGGCGGAACGACCACCGTTCGGGCCCACGAGGGGGGCGAAGGGGGCTCGATGTAGGCCTCGGTTTCGAGCAGGGCCACCACTACCTCGGCCCTGGGCGCCTCATCGGGCCAGGGGGTGAAACCATCAGTGATCACCACCAGCACCTCTGGGATTGGTCGCCCCTCCAGGGCTGTGTCGATCCCGGCTGCCAGGTCGGTTCCCCCTCCGCCGACCAGGGCAATGTCGCGGCCGGCGGTGACCCTGGAAACGGCGGTGACGGCGGTGTCGCAGGCCATGACCGTGATCGACCGGATACCACAGGCCCGCAGCAGACCGTCGACCTCGTTGATGGCGATGCCTAGTTGCTCATCGGAGACTGAGGCGCTGGTGTCGCAGATCATGACCACCTCGACCGAGGGGCGCAACAATGAGGGCAAGATGACACCGGGCATGGCGCTGGCCCGGCGAGAAGGGCGGCGGTAGCTGTAGTCAACGGCCCCCGAGACCGAGAAGATCGAGCGGCGAACGATGGCGGCCAGCTCGGCTCGCCAGTCGATCCGAGGGCCGAGATGCTGCTCGGCCCAGTGACGCAGCCCAGCCCCGACCGAATCGGCCGGCGAGTTGGCGATGTCGGCCGCAACCTTGCGGCGGATGAGCCTCTGGTCGTCGTTGTCCACACCAGGATCGGACCGGTTCGATGGGGGAGGAGGCTCCCATTTTGGAGAGTGGCCGTGGGCCCCACTGCCACAGTCGTTGGCCTCTCCTTCGCGGACGATGCCGCGTCGAAAATACTCCTCAGCCAGGCGACCGTCGTCGCATACCAGATCGGATGGTCCAACCCAGGGCGAGACCCGATCGAGATCATTCGGGAAGTCATCATTGATCTCGGCGTCGGCCGCGTCGACCCAATGGTGCAGTTCCTCCCGGTCGGTGAGGCCGACGGTGTCGGCCCGTTCGGCGTGGGCTCGCAGCACATGGGTGGCAAGGTGGAGTAGCTCACCTCCGAGCTGGGCCACGGTCGAAGACTCGACGACCATGGGGTCGACGTGGACCCGCCACCAGCGGTCGATGACGAGACGGCCGAGCTCAGGAGCCGGAACGGTGGGGGAGGCGAAGACGGCTGATGCGAGATACGGGTAGTGATTGGTGGCCCAAAGCCTGGCCGCTGCCAGCTTGTCGCTGATAGGAACGATCTCGGGGCCTGGCCCGTCACTCATGCCAGACCGGCGTCGCGCAGTAGGGGAAGTAGTGTTGCCGCTTCGGGCGGTGTCGGTGCACCTTGGGGACGGCAACGCACCAGGATCCTGGCGGCCAGGGCGGCCACATCCGGGGCCTGCTCACTGGCCTTCGCCATGATCTGCCACCCGGCCGCCCAGCGCTCGACGGTGGCTCTGGAGGCGACGGCGGCTGCTACCGAGGTCAGGGCGGCATAGGCCCGGTCGCCCCGATCGGGCAGCTCGAAAGACCCAGGATCGGCCAGTATCGCCTCGGGGTCTGGGAGGTCGAGCTCGCTCAACCAGGTGAGGAGCTCGAGGCCCGCCCCGTCGCCAACACAACCCGTCAGCAGCACGCTTGTCACCTCGGGGCCTACTTCGATGGTGCGACCGGCGGCCAGGAGGCGGGCCGCCATCTCCCACGAGCGAGGGCTTGGCCAGGCTCGTCCCGCTGAGGCCCGATCGAGAGGTGGGACGGCGACCAGGGTTGGACGGGCCAGCAAGAAGGCCGCAACATCGGCCATGGCCCTCGTCAACGAACCCGTCCACCGTTGGGGCAGGTGAGGTACAGGAGCGGTGCTGAACCCGGCCGTGAACCCTTCGGCGATGGTGGCAGCGTCGACGCTCCAGGCGAGGTGGCAGAAGCGGTTGGCTAGGGGAGCCGACAGATCCCAGCCATCGGCCGCCTGATCGGGAGGGTTGGCGGCGGCAACAACGACAACCTCATCGGGGAGGTCGAGGTCGCCCACGGTCCGTTCCAGCACGACTCGTAGCAGGGCGGCTTGGACCGCAGGGGGAGCGGTCGAGATCTCGTCGAGGAATAGCAGCCCGTGTCCAGCAGTGACGAGACGGGTAGCCCAAGTGGGAGGGGCAAAGGTGACACCCCCATCGGCGACAACGGGGAGGCCGGCGAAGTCCGAGGGCTCTCGGATGGAGGCAATCACCACCTCGCAAGGCCATCCCATCGACACCGCCAGCGACTGCACCACGGAGCTCTTGCCGGTACCCGGGGCACCCCACAACAGCACGGGCACCCGGGCCGCTACCGCCACCCCGAGTGCCGTCGATGCAGTGGCGCTGGTCACAGGGAGCCCAAATCGATGATCACGTCACAGAGTATGGGCGATGCCGGCCTACGATGAGAAGACAGGACCTGCCATGACTACCGCACTGTTGTTGATCGACATCCAGAACGACTTCCTTCCCGGAGGGGCCCTCGCCGTCGCCGATGGTGACCAGGTGATAGCCGTCGCCAACGACCTGCTCGACTCCTACGAGCTGGTGATCGCCACCCAGGACTGGCATCCGGCTCTCCACCAATCCTTTGCCAGCCAGCATCCTGGCTACGAACCAGGCCAGGTCATCGATTTCGACGGTCTGGACCAGGTGCTCTGGCCCGATCACTGCGTCCAGGAGTCCGTTGGGTCAGCCTTCGCCTCCGGTCTGGACCCCAGGGCCATCGAGCGCGTGGTCCGCAAGGGGACCGATCCCACCATCGACAGCTACAGCGGCTTTTTCGACAACGCCAGACGAAAAGCAACGACCCTCCACGAGCTGCTCAGAACCGAGGGTGCAGACGCCGTCCACATCATGGGCCTGGCCACTGACTACTGCGTACTGTTCACGGCACTCGACGCCGTTGATCTCGGCTTCGCCACGACGGTCATAGCCCGCGGTTGTCGGGCCGTGGAGCTCGAAGCGGGTGATGGGGAGGCCGCCTTCGAGCGCATGAGGGCAGCTGGCGTCGAGGTCCGAACCGACTGAGAGCCCGCTTCCCCCGTCTCGCTCCGTTCCCTGTGGGGTCGGTGGCCTAGGATCCTCGGGTGCCATCAGGCCAGAGGAAGGTCGGATCATGACAACCATCAGAAAGCTCGCAGTCCAACTGTCGGCCGGCGAGATCAGCGCCCGCCAGCTTGTCGACCAGAGCCTGGATCGGATCAGCGACCCTGCTGGTGAGGGGGGGCGGGCGTTTCTCTCGGTGGCCGCCGACAAGGCCCGGCTCACGGCCGACACCTACGACACTCTGCGTCGAAACGGGGGTGTTGTCCCTCCCTTCGCCGGCATCCCGGTGGCAATCAAGGACCTGTGCGACATCGAGGGACAGGTGACGACGGCTGGTTCGGTGATCCTGGCCGACCAGCCAGCGGCCCCCGTCGATGCTCCGGTGGTGGCTCGCCTTCGGGCCGCCGGGTTCATCCCCATCGGTCGGACAAACATGACCGAGTTCGCCTATTCCGGACTCGGTCTCAACGCTCACTATGACACTCCCCGTAGCCCCTGGGACCGGACAACAGGACGGATACCGGGAGGGTCATCTTCGGGGACGGCGGTGGCCGTTGGCGACGAGATGGTGGTGGCCGGGCTTGGAACCGACACTGGTGGCTCATGTCGCATACCGGCTGCCTTCTGCGGGATCGTTGGCTACAAGCCGACGGCCTCTCGTATCCCCCTGGACGGGATCGTGCCGCTCAGTGCGTCGCTCGACTCGGTCGGCCCTCTTGCTTCCAGCGTCGACTGTTGCGCCATTGTCGATGCTGTCTTCGCCGGTGAGCCTGTGCCTCAACCTGGTGCGGCGGATGTCCCAGCTGGTCGACCGGCTGATCGGATCCGGCTGGCGGTACTCACCGATCATGTCCTCGATGACATCGACCAGGTGGTAGCCGACGGCTTCAATGCCGCGTTGAGCGATCTCTCGGCGGCGGGAGTGGGGGTGGTCGAGGTCTCATTCCCCGAGTTGTTGGACCTGCCCGACATCAATCGCACCGGTGGCCTGGCAACGGCCGAGGCCTACCACTGGCATCGATCCTTGCTGGCAACCAAGGGGGATGGCTACGACCAGCGGGTGCGCCGACGCATCGAGCCCGGGGCCAAGATCTCGGCTGCCGACTACCTCGATGTGGTGGCGGCGAGGGTTCAGATGATCGAGCGGGCCAGGATCACCCTGGCCGGATTCGATGCCTTCGTGTTGCCATCGGTTGCCGTGGTGGCGCCCACCGTGGCCTCGTTCGACTCCGGCGATCCTGACTACTACTCGAAGATGAATCTGCTCTGTCTCCGCAACACCTCGGTCGGGAACTTCCTCGATGCCTGCGCTATCAGCGTGCCGGCATCGAGGGCCGGTGAGCCACCGGTGTCCTTGATGCTGATGGCCGGCCCTGGGGCCGACCATCAGCTGTTCTCCCTGGCTCGAACGGTCGAGTCCCTCCTCTTGACCGCGAGAGGCGGGTGAACCCGCCCTCGACCGTCGATGTTGGGGGAGATGGTGGCTGCCGGGTGGCAGCGGATCGATCAGGTAGTGGCCTGAGCAGCGACTTCGAAGGCGATCTCGACCGATGACAGGGCGCCGAGTACGAGGCTCTCGAGCTCCCGGTCGGAGCTGACGGGGCCAAGCTGGCCGAGATCGGACAGCACATCGATGATCAGGCCCTGGAGGCCACGATCGGTCGTTGACTGGTGGAGATCGAGCAGCCAGTTGACGCAGCGCTCGTAGGAGATGGGGGCCTCTGTGGTGATGTCGTTGCCGGTGTCCTCGGCGGCTGACCAGAAGGCTTCGCTAGCGTTGATTGCGGTCATGGTGGCGCTCATGTCGATTGGTTTCCTCGTGTGTGTGTGACCCGCCTGTTCGGTTCATCGGTGGGTTCGCTTCGTTGTTGAGCTCAACCTATGACGCACTCACGGATGCCGAATCGGGGACATCCCCCGACCCCTAGGGGCAAGATGGGGGAACAGGATCGTGTCGAGTTCGCTCCACGTACCAGGTTCCGACGGTGACGATGACAAACGACAATCCAACCCAAAAGGCGAAGAACACGTAGGCCCGCCGGTAGGCATCGACGACATCGAGCCGGTCGCTGGCGCCGACGAAGGCGATGGCGCCAGCTGTTCCGATGGCGGCTCCCAGGTTGCGGATCGTGTTGAAAGCAGCGTTGACCTCGCCGAACACGCTCTGGGGCACATTGGAAAGGGCATAGCTGTTCATGCTTGGGTTCGAGAGCCCCCAGCCGAGGCCGAAGCCGAAGATGGTCGGCATCATGGTCCGGAGGTAGTCGGGCTCGGCCCCCAGCCGGAAGATGCTCCAGATCACGGCGGTTGTCGAGATGGCCGTTCCGATGATCATCAACCAGCGCTGGCCGTAGCGGTCAGCCAAGAGGCCGCCGATCAGGGCCGCCGGCCCCGCCGCCAGGGGACCGATGGTGATGGCTAGGCCGACCATGGATGTCGAGTACCCCCACACCCGGATGAGCCACAACGGCCAAACCAACCAGATCGACAAAGAAGTCACCGACATGGTGAAGGTGGCCGCGTTGGCGATGCTGACCTGTGGTATCCGAAACAGGGACAGGTTCAGCAGGGGAGTGGGATGACGGTTGGATCGCGCGGTGAAGATGCCGCCGATGCTCAGAGCAGCCACGATCGCGGCCAATGTCGACGGGCTGGCCCAGCCCCAACTCGGTCCTTGGGTGATACCGATGATGAGAAGGGCGATGGCGACGACGGCCAGCACCGTACCGATCAGATCGAGCCGCCCTTCGTCGTCTTCACCCCTGGAGTCGGCGACGAACACGTATGAGGCAGCGAGGGTGGCCAGCGCCACCGGCGCGCTGACGAAGTACACCCAGCGCCAGCTGGTGGCACCCAAGAGCCCAGCGGCTGCACTGGGCGCGATAGCGGCCGACAGGGGCCCGGCGGCGGCCCAGCTGGCTACGGCCGACGGGCGTCGGGCGGCCGGAAACTCTGGAAGCGCCATCGACAACGACGAAGGAATGACCAAGGCACCGGCCACCGCCTGCGCCACCCGGGCGAAGATCAGGAGCCACACCGTCGGGGCCACCGCCGACAACAGGGCCGAGGCGGCAAACCCCATGAGTCCGACGTTGAACACCCGTCGTCGTCCTAGCCGGTCGGCCAGGCGACCTCCCAGGGGAAGAAAGGCAGCCGAAGCGACGAAGTAGCCGGACGCGATCCACGAAACCGTCGACTCCGAGACATTGGAGAAGGTGTCGGCGATCGACCCAAAGGCCAGGTTGGTCGCGGTCGAGTTGAACCCGAACAGGACATAGCCGGCGGAGCCGACGGCCAGGGCCCGCCATGCCGCCCGGGGTACTGCCCGGTGGCGGGGATCGACTCCTTCGTCGATGCTCATGTCGGGCCTGCCAGCCATGGTCTGGGACCAGGGCCGCAATCCCTGGTCGTAATCAGGCCGATGTTGAAGTATGGAGGGGAGTCCCTGATGCTGCCAGTTCGGCCAAGCGAGGCGAAGGGCTCCAATGGTCGCCCCCGAGACGCTCGTGGTAGTCGTTGATCTTGGCTGCCACCTCATCCAGCCCGACGGTGTCAGCCCAGAACATGGGGCCACCGTGGTAGACGGGCCAGCCGTAGCCATTGATCCAGACAACGTCGATGTCGCTGGCCCGGACGGCAATGCCCTCGTCGAGGATCTTGGCTCCCTCGTTGACCATTGGGTACAGGCAGCGTTCGAGCACCTCGTCGTCGCTGACCTGACGCTGGTCGACTCCCTTGGAGACGGCGAAGTCCTTGATCATCTGCTCGACTTCTGGATCGGGGGTCGAGGCTCGGGTCTCGGGATCGTAGGTGTAGTAGCCCCGCCCGTTCTTCTGACCTCGGCGACCGCTTTCGCACAACAGCTCGCGAACGGTGGAGCTGCTCGACGTCTCCTCCTTCCACCCGATATCGAGACCGGCCAGGTCGCTCATGGCGAATGGTCCCATGGGGAAGCCGAAGTCGTAGATGACCCGATCGACCTGGGCCGGAGTTGCCCCTTCCAGCAGCATCTTCTCGGCTTCGATACTGCGCATGAACAGCATCCGGTTCCCGACGAAGCCGTGACAGACCCCGACCAGGGCCGCGATCTTGTTGATCCGCTTGGCCACGGCCATGGTGGTAGCGATGACCTGATCCGAGGTCTTGTCTCCCCGCACAACTTCCAGCAGCTTCATCACATTGGCCGGTGAGAAGAAATGGGTGCCGATAACGCTCTCGGGTCTGGTGGTGGCGGCCGCAATCTGGTTGACGTCGAGGGCGGAGGTGTTGGTTGCCAGCAGGGCATCGGGCTTGCAGATCTTGTCGAGGTCCTCGAACACGCTCTTCTTGAGGTCGAGATCCTCGAAGACCGCCTCGACAACCATGTCAAGGGTGGCAAAATCGCTTCGGTCGAGGGACGGGGTGATGAGCGCCATCCGCTTGTCGACCATGTCGGCTGGCATCGAGCCGCGGGCCGCAGACCGCTCATAGTTCTTGCGAATCACTGAGAGCCCACGGTCGAGGGCATCCTGATCACGTTCCACGATGGTGACGGGGATGCCGACGTTTGCGAAGTTCATGGCGATCCCACCCCCCATGGTCCCCGCTCCCAGCACTCCACAGGAGTTGATCTCGAGTTGTGGGGTGCCCTTGGCGATGCCGGGAACCTTGGCCGCTTCGCGTTCGGCGAAGAAGTAGTAGCGCTGGGCTGCCGATTGGGATCCTCCCATCAGCCCCCGAAACAGCTCTTGCTCTCGAGCCAGGCCGGCATCGAAGTCGAGGTTCACGGCCGCCTCGACACATTGGACGATGGCTTCTGGAGCATCGAAGCCGCGGGCCCGACGGGCAATGCTCCGACGGAAGTCGTCGAACAGGCCCGGGTTGTCCTTGGCCTCGGCCAGGGCGTCGGTCAGATCTCGCAGTGCCGTGAAGGCGAGTTCTTCGGTCACGGCTCGACGAGCGAACCCAACTGCCCCCGATTCGAGGGCTGCCATCTCATCGTTCCCGTCAGTGGCCACGATCTCGTCGATCAGGCCTTCGGCCAATGCCTCCTCGGCTCCGACCGGGTTGCCGCTGGTCATCATCTGTAGGGCCTTGGTCGGCCCGACGACGCGAGGCAGGCGCTGGGTCCCGCCGGCCCCGGGTAGCAGGCCGAGTTTCACTTCCGGCAGACCGAAGCGGGCCGAAGGCATGGCTACCCGAAAATGGGCACACATCGCCACCTCGAGACCACCACCGAGGGCAGTACCTTGGATGGCGGCGACAACAGGCTTGGAGCAGGTCTCCATGGCCGCCTGAAGCTTGGGCAGAGGAGCACCTTTGGGGGCCTGACCGAATTCGGTGATGTCGGCCCCAGCAATGAATGTCCGACCACGGCAGATCAAGACAATTGCCGATATGTCGTCGTCGGCTGCGGCCTCGGTGAAACCATCGAGAAGACCTGAGCGGACGTGGTGGCTGAGAGCGTTGACCGGGGGATTATCGACGATGATGAGAGCAACGTCACCCTGGGTGTCGAGGCTGACAGTTCCAGAAAGGGAGCGCATGGCTCAACTGTATGCGGCTTCCCACTTGACCAGTGCAACTGGCAGAAGCAGACCGACCATGGCTCCGTCCGGTATCCGGTCGACAGTGCCGACGATCTCGGAGTAATAGGCCTGATACACCAGATGGAGCCCCAGATCGGCGTTGTGGCTGGCACAGGATCCCTTGGCGTCGAGCTGGTAGTGTAAGGGTTCTTGACCGGCCATGCCCTGGAACGTCAGCGACGTACTGGTCGTCGTCACATTCCCGGATATCGGCTGGCCAAGCACCTCACCACTCACCGACATGGATCGGATCCGCTTCATACGAACTCGCAGGTTGACTGAGTCGGGCCCCACCGCTCCCGCCACCTTGAGACGGCCAGTCGAGGCGTGGCTGGAGGCGGCAAAGGCCAGGTCACCGATATGGCCGCTGAGCTCGACTTCCTCCTGGAATGACATCTGAACATAGGCCGCGATGTTCACCTCGAAACGGCGTTGACGTTCCATGGGCTGGGGTCCGGGGCGTACCGGCCCGAGACCGGCCGGTCCCGGTGTCTGGGATGAAGCTGGCAGGTCGCCATTGGCCATGACCTGTACCTCGGCGGTTGGTGTTTGCGGATAATTGGTTCCATAGTGCCCTTCCAACCGTGCAACGACAAGCATCATCGGGTGGTGATCAGGCACTATTGCTCGCTGCGGGGTCTGGTGGACTATCAAGGTAGCGGTCCTGCCCAGGACGAGAGAGCGGAGTCAATCGTGTCGAGCACAGAACTGCACAACAGCACCGGGCCGCAAGATCTCGTCTACTCCTTCGACAACCCTCCCGCCGGCGATCAAGCCAACTGGCCTGCCGTTCTTGGCGGCAAGGGTGCGGGCCTGGCCCGGATGCGGGTTCTCGGGCTTCCTGTCCCTCCCGGGTTCACCATCCCGGCCCTCGTCAGCCAGCGGGTGCTGACCCAGGGTTGGTTCGGTGCGCTCGATGAGGCCATCACTAGGGCCCTTGACGAGTTGGAAGCCAGCATGGGACGACGCCTCGGTGCCTCCGATCACCCCCTTCTGGTCAGTGTCCGCTCCGGGGCCGTTGTTTCCATGCCGGGGATGATGGACACCGTGCTCAATGTCGGCATGACACCTGCGGTGGCCGAAGCTCTCGGCCGGTGGGGCAATGATGAGTACTTCGGCTGGGACACCTACCGGCGTTTCATCGAGAGCTACACGACCATCGTGGCTGGTGTCGCGACGGGGACGGTAAACGCGATGATGACCGAGCTGAGTGGAGGCCGCTCTCTGGCTGAGCTCGATGTTGATGAGTATCGGCACCTGACCGTGGCACTGCGCCAACGTTTGGCCGATACCGGTCATCCGATACCCGACGATCCCCGGACCCAGATCGGTGATGCTGTCCGAGCCGTGTTCAGCTCATGGAACTCACGTCGGGCTGTTACCTACCGCCAACGCGAAGGGGTCGACGGGAGCCATGGTACGGCAGCCAACGTCCAGGCCATGGTCTTCGGCAACCTCGGTCAGGAGTCGGGAACAGGTGTGGTCTTTACCCGTGACCCCTCGACTGGGGCGCCGGGCATGCTCGGTGACTTCCTGGTGCGAGGTCAGGGCGAGGATGTGGTGGCTGGCACCCACCTGACCCAATCGGTGGCCGACATGGCTCAGGTGTGGCCGATCCTGGCCGACGAGCTGGCGGTCATCTCCGAGACACTTGAACAGGAGTTTCGTGACCTGGTCGACATCGAGTTCACCATCGAAAGTGCCAAGTTGTGGTTGTTGCAGAGCAGGGTTGGCAAGCGCTCGCCCCAGGCCGCCCTGCGCCTGGCCGTTGCCATGGCCAACGATCCTGACTTCCCCCTGGAGCGATCAGAAGCGGTGGAGCGGGTCGCCTCGTTGCTCGACGATCCGCCAACGGCGGCGGCCAGCGAAGACCCCGAGACCGAGGTCACGGTGTTGGCCACTGGTCTGGCTGCCTCGCCGGGGCGAGCCGTCGGTGCCGTCGTGCTGGATCCCGATGAGGCCATGCGCCGAGGGGCTGATGGTGAGGCTGTCATCCTGGTCCGTAGCGAGACCTCGCCGGCCGACGTACACGGCATGGTCGAAGCCGCTGGTTTGATGACGACCCTCGGTGGGCTGGTCTCTCACGCTGCGGTAGTCGCCCGCTCATGGGGGCTCCCGGCGGTGGTGGGAGCAAGTGAGGTACAGATCGGGGCCAATGGCATCGAGGCCAACGGCCATCGGGTGGTGGCTGGGGAGACGATAACGATCGACGGAGACCGAGGTCGGATCCTGATCGGAGATCACCCGGGGGCCGGGGCTGAGATGCCGGAGGTCGCCATCCTGAGGGCGTGGCGGGACGGGACCCACGCCGGTCACGGCCTCGAGGGCAGCCACATGGGGGTAAAAAGCGACCCCGCCGACCTCGGCGTTGAGCTCGCTACCGAGGTGACCATGGTCGAGTGTCGCAGGGCCTTGGCCCTCAAGGGGATGGCAACGGCTGAGTCTCTGGCTGAGATCCTTCGCTCTGAACTAGATCCGATCTTGGCCGTTCTCGGTCAGTTGTGTGCCGATGGCCAAGCCCAGGCTGGGCCCGGCGACCGCTATCTCTTGACCGCCGACGGGTCGGCTGTCGTCGACGCCGATTATGAGGTGGAGGCAGAAGTAGCGGGTCCCGTCATCGAGCCGTACTTCGACCGGTTCACTGCGATCAACCTCCGCTTCAAGGAGGTCATCACCAGCTGGCAGATGCGAGAGATCGACGGTGAGTCGGTCATGAACGATCATGAGGATGAGGTCTATGACGCCTCGGTGCTGGCCGCGTTGGCCGATGAAGTCCACGCCGAGATAGTCGACATCGTGGGGATTGTCAGCCAGGAGGTTCCCCGGCTGGGGGAGTACATCGAGCGACTACAAGTGGCGATCGACGCCGTTGCTGGTGGTGATCAGCAGATGATGGCCCACCCGATGAGGGAGAGCTACCACACCCTCTGGTTCGAGCTCCACGAGGAGCTGATCCGTCTCAGCGGCCGCAATCGGGCCGACGAAACCGCGGCCGGACGGGCTTAGCTGTCAGTCTTCGATGTAGGCGATGAAGTCGCAGCTGATGCGGGGGCGACCGCCTTCAGCTGTGATCTGGGTGTGGCGGCTCGGCCGCGAGTCTGCGTCGGGGAACTTCTCCAACCATGATGGGTTGATCTTGCCCCTGGCCTCAGGATCGTTGGCGAAGAACGTGATCTTGGCCACATGCTCCCAACCTCCACCCGCCCCGGCTAGGGCATTGCCGATGTGGACGAAGAGGTTCGCCACCTGATCTTCGAGCGCCTCAGGCATGTTCCGGGTCCCGGGATCGAAGGCGGGAATGATCCCCGAAGTCAGGAGGGGACCGATCCTGGTTGCCACCGGGATCGGGTTCTCGTGGGCAAATGAGTCGGTCTGAATCGAGCGTCGAGCCATGGCAGTACAACCTCCGCATCTCTGGTTGCGGGGCACGGTAGCTGACGGTTTGCCCGTCGTGCTTGTCGGCGGGAGCTGCGTTCTGCCAATGTGAGGTCACTGAACCGGCCCGAAAGGTGAGGAAGTGTCACTAGCTGAATTCAAACTCGAGGATCGCTTTGGTTTGCAGCAAGGCGATGTCGCCATGTCGGGCGTGCAAGCCCTGCTGAGGGTACTGCTCGACCAGCTCCGGGCCGATAAACGTGATGGCTTGAACAACGCAGCCATGGTCAGTGGCTATCGGGGATCACCCATCGGTGGGATCGATGCCCTCATGACGGGGAACAAGGCCGAGTTGGAAGCCAACAACATCACCTTCATTCCCGGTCTCAATGAGGACCTGGGCGCGACTGCTATCTGGGGATCCCAGTTGGCCAACCACAACTGGGAGGGTCGCTACGACGGGGTCCTGGGCCTCTGGTACGGCAAGGCCCCTGGGGTCGATCGCTCGGGCGATGCCATCCGCCACGCCAATGTCTGTGGCGTCGACCCCAAGGGTGGCGTCTTGCTGGTGGCCGGTGACGACCCGGCGTCGAAGTCGTCGACCTTGACGGCGGAGTCCGAGTTCGTCTTGCTTCACTACGAGACCCCCATCTTCTACCCCGGTTCGGTTCAGGAAGTAGCCGACTACGGACGCTGGGGCTACGAGATGTCCCGCTATAGCGGGCTGTGGTCAGCCATCAAGATCGTGACCAACGTGGCCGATGGCTACTCGACCATCAAGGTAGGACCGGGGCGGGTCAAACCGAGCCGTCCCAGCTTCGAGTGGGACGGCAAGCCCTGGCAACACCGGCAGGAGGATCGCCTGTTCGGGCCTCTGGCCATTGCCATGGAACGCGAGGTCTACGAGGGGCGCCTCGAAGCAGCCCAACGTTTCGTGGCCGAGAACGACCTCAACACCCAGACCGTCGACACCCCCGATGCCAAGATCGGGATCGTGGGCGCTGGCAAGACCTACTACGACGTCAGGGCTGCCCTCGACCGGATGGGTTTCGACGAGGCCGAGCTGCGCCGCAGGGGTGTCAGGGTCTTCAAGCCAGCTGTTGTCTGGCCCCTCGAACCAGCTGGGGTGCGGGCCTTTGCCGAGGGTCTCGACGTCATCGTGGTGGTCGAGGAGAAGCGGGCTTTCATCGAGATGTTCATCCGCGAGGCCCTCTACGGGACAGCCAACGCTCCTCAGGTCTTGGGCAAGCGTCGCGCCGACGGCCAGCTCTGGTTCCCCGGTCACGGAGAGATGGACGCCGACCAGCTGGCCCAGCTGATTCGCCCCTTCCTGGTCGAAGTCTTCGGCGCCGATGTTGTCGGGCCAGCCTCGTTGGAGAAGGTTCGTATTCCGGTGGCGGCCGCAGCCGTTGGTTTGGGTGCCAGCCGGATGGCCGGCTTCTGCTCCGGCTGCCCCCACAACACCTCGACCTGGGTTCCCGATGGCTCCGAGGCCGGAGGCGGAATCGGCTGCCATGGTATGGCGGCAACGACCCCGACCCGCAACACCAGAGGAACGACCCAGATGGGGGGCGAAGGGATCCAATGGGTTGGCGCTGCTCCCTTTGTCACCATGGATCATCGGTTCCAAAACATCGGTGACGGTACCTACCATCACTCAGGAAGCCTGGCCTTGCGCCAAGCGGTGGCGGCCGGGACCAATATCACCTACAAGATCTTGTACAACGGTGCCGTGGCCATGACCGGGGGCCAAGACATCGATGGTCAGATGGCTGTGCCTGCACTCACCCGATCGGTTCACGCTGAAGGGGTAGCCAAGGTCATGATCGTGACCGACGACCCGGAGAAGTATCCGGCTTCGGCCGAGTTCGCTCCCGGCACCGAGATCTGGCATCGCTCCCGCCTCGACGAGGCCCAGAGGTTGTTGCGTGACGTCCAGGGTTGCACGGTTCTCATCTACGACCAGGCGTGTGCCGCAGAGCTGAGGCGGGATCGCAGGCGGGGGAAGGTGACCGATCCCAGCACCCGTGTCTTCATCAACGAAGCGGTGTGCGAAGGCTGCGGCGACTGTGGAATCAAGTCGAGTTGCCTCTCGGTCCAGCCGGTCGATACCGAGTTCGGGCGCAAGACCCAGATCCACCAGTCGTCGTGCAACAAGGACTACTCCTGTCTGGAAGGTGAGTGCCCTGCCTTCGTGGAAGTCGTCCCCGATCCTAACCTCGCCCGCAAGGACGCTGTCGCCTTCAACCCCATCGGCGATGATCTTCCCGAGCCGGACCGGATCGATGAGGGCGAGGTACTGATGATGGGTATCGGGGGTACCGGAGTCGTCACCGTCAACCAGCTGCTGGCCACCGCCGCCCTCCTCGACGGGAAGCAGGCCGATGGTCTCGACCAGACGGGATTGTCGCAGAAGGGGGGCTCAGTCATCTCAAACCTGAAGATCCGGCTCATGACTGGTGACGAGAATGGGGAAGTCAGCGGGATTGCCAACAAGGTCTCTTCGGGCAACGCCGACGCCTACCTGGTGTTCGATGTGCTCACCGGTATCAACCCCGCCAACCTGGACAAGACCGACCCCGACCGGACGGTGGCCGTCGTCTCTTCGTCCAAGATTCCGACTGGGGCCATGGTCCGTGACACCAGCGCAGAGTTCCCCGAATGGGCGGCACTGCAAGACACCATCGACGGCTCGACGGTTGCGACCAAGAATGTCTACTTCGATGCCGGCAATGTCTCAGACAACCTGTTCCGGTCGCACATGCCAGCCAACGTGATCGTGCTGGGGGCTGCCTATCAGCAGGGTGTGATCCCCATCTCGGCCGACGCCATCGAACGGGCCATCGAACTGAACGGGGTCGCAGTCGACACCAACGTCCAGGCCTTCCGCATAGGTCGCAAGATTGCCATCGAGCCGGCTTGGCTCGACAGTCTCGACCTGACCCGTCCCGGCTCGGTCAAGCGGGCCAAAGCCAAGCGGTCGAGGAAGGCCAAGGCCATGATCGACACCATTGCCGATCCCTCGGGCGAGCTGGTTCGATTGCTCGACATCCGGGTCTCGGACCTCATCGACTACCACGATGCCGACTACGCCCGAAGCTATGTGGCTACCGTGGCCAAGGTACGAACAACCGAGATCGCCCTTGGCGATGACAGCCGCTTGTCGGAGGCCGTTGCCCGCTACCTCTACAAGCTGATGGCCTACAAGGATGAGTATGAGGTGGCCCGCCTCCATCGCTCGAAGGCATTCAAGGATGCCCTCTTGGAGCAGTTCGGGGCCGATGCCAAGGTCACATACCAGCTCCACCCGCCGACCATCCGCCGCTTCGGCTACGACTCCAAGATCGGGCTCGGTCGCTCCGGGGAGGGAGCGTTTGCTGCGTTGTCGAGGATGAAGCGCTTGCGGGGTACAGCCATGGATCCCTTCGGTCGGACCAAGCACCGCCAGATGGAACGGGAGCTGATCGGCGAGTATGAAGCCATGATCGACCAGGTCCTCGACGGGTTGTCGGCTGACGACTACGACCGGGCGGTCGAGGTGGCTGAGTTGCCTGACATGATCAGGGGCTACGAGTCGATCAAGGAAGCCAACGTTGCCCTGTTCCGAGCCAGAGCCAACGAGCTGATGGCCTAGTCCGAAGTGGCCGGGCCTCGGTGGCTGGATCAGGGGCTGAGGGCAGAGCGGAGTTGGCCAAAGGCTGCTTGGCCTTCCTCGCTCCGAGTCCAGGAGATGTAGTCGGGTCGGATCCGATTGCGGAAGAAGGGGTTGGCGAAGATGTCGGCCCATTCGGATACCGGTTTCAGCATCCGCCCCATCGCCGGATTGAAATTAGACCAGTTGCGAGCGTGCTCTTCCGACCGGAAGAGGTTCATGCTCGCTCACCGGAACGGTCTGGTCGACGCCTCACCTCCGACCTCTGAGCTCGTGTAGCCGACCATCTCGGCTGGCTCGGTGGTCAGGATCTCCTCGTCGCGCATTTCGATGACGAGGGGTTCACCACAGTCGAGGCAGGGAGCATCGACGCGGATGAGGGAGCCAGGAAAGAGCCAGCGCACGGCCAGCGACTCGAAGCCTCATTGCCCGAACCATGATTGTCGCCCGTCGACCGAGATCCGGTACTGGGTCGGCTGGTTGTTGAACGGGGGAAACGAGGCGACATAGTCGGTGCCAGGGTGAGTCCAACCGGGGGTGATGGTCATGAGCTCGTGGACCAGCTCCCGGCCGGCCTCGATCGTCACGCCGAGCTCGGATGCCAGTTCGGTGAAGTGGGGGGCTTGTCCGGTATCGATCATGGTCGACATGATCGAGGCGTAGGCCCGGTCGAGTTGTTCGGTCATGCTCAACGATGCCACAGGCATCGACCCATCGGCCGGCTGAGGACGGATTTGGCTTGTAGTCGGTTCCGGATGGACAGCTTTCATGCGAGCAAACCGAGCGGTCCCTGTGCACTAGACGCCTAGGTCGGGTCTCTACCGATTCGCGTTCCAGCGACAACAGGAATGGAGCCTGGATTGCACACGCTGTTCGCCGCTCAGCTTCCAGCTCTCGACTCGAGCTCGTGGCTTGGGCTCTCGGCCTTCAGCTTTCGGCGCTCAGCCCCTGGTCTGTTCTGTCGCTATCACGCGAACTGGACATCTACCGTCTAGGTCCAAACAAGTGTTGGCGGTGTGGCCCGGGCCCTGCCGCAACTGTGACAGCCCGCTGGCTGTCACAGTTGCGAACTAGTGTTCGAATATGGACGCATCGAACCACAACCACCACCCTCTTCGGCTTGAGGACGGACTAGTCACGATCGATGATGCCGATCTTCCCTTGCGGGGCCGGAGCCTTCGATTCGTTCTGACTGATGAACTTCGGCAACATCAGACAATGACGGTTGGTGACATGGTCACGACGATGGCCGAATACGGATTCAACCTTGGAGGACGCCCATCGAAGGTGATCTCCGATGCCTTGCGGTGGGAGGTGGCTCGGGGGCGGGTGATCCGTCTGAGGAGGGGTGTGTACCGCTTTCACCAGGCACCAACCTCGACGATTCGGCGGATCCGGCTCTTTGCTGCTCGTTGCCGTGCTTGGATTGCCGCTGCAAGGCAGAACCAACAACCGCTCCCAACCCCTCCTGCTCAGCGACTTGCCCCCTGGCTAGTTCGGCTTGGCTGGGGCCAAGATCCGCGGCGGCCACCGTGGGAACATCTTGGTTGGCTCTGGACCACTTGACTGGCGACGACCACCACCTGATGGCTGGGCTAGTCTCCACCGACGTGACGCTCGACCAACTCTTCATCTACGGCACCCTGATCCCGGGTGAGGACCGGTGGCCACTCCTCGAGGACTTCATCACCGCCCTCGAGTCGGACACGACCCGAGGGCGCCTCTTCGATGGTGGTGTGGGCTACCCGGCCGCTCGTTTCGACGGGACCGGCACCATCCCTGACCGCATCCACGGACTGCGGATGACGATCGACCCAGAGGTGCTCGACGATTGCCTCGACATGCTCGATGAGATCGAGGGGGCCGGGACCGGGCTCTACCACCGTGTCGTGATAGAAACCGACAGTGGCCGAATGGCTTGGGCCTACCAGTACGGATTCGGGCTCGGTCAGCTCACCCCCATCCGTTCCGGATCCTGGACCGAGCACGTTTCTGGGACCGGCCCCAGTGACGGCATGGCCACCGACGGGGCCGACGAAGCCGGACCGACCTGCTCAAAGGGGGCAGAGGGGGATGGATCCCAGACCGGTGGCGGCTCGGCTGCTGTTGCCCAGAATCTTCTGAGCTTCGTCGAGAGCCGGGTCATCGGGGCTCTGATCGAGAAGGGTCTGTCCACCCCGCAGAACTACCCCCTCTCGTTGAACGCCCTCGTTGCCGCTTGCAATCAGGCGACCAGCCGCGATCCCGTCACCGATCTGAGTGAGCGGGACGTGCTCGACATCCTGACCGAGGGCAAGGAACGCAAGCTGGTCCGTTTCGTCCATCCCCGCAGTGGGCGAGGGGTGACCAAGTACCGCCATGTACTCGACGAGTACCTCGGCCTCGAAGAGCCCGACGTAGCCCTCCTGGCCGTGTTGATGCTGCGGGGACTCCAGACGGCCCGGGAGCTGAGAGACCGGACCGAGCGGATGCACGACTTCGGCCACGTCGAGGCTGTCGAAGAGGCGCTTGGTACTCTCGCTACCGCCGGTCACGTCACCCGGTTAGAGCGCCAACTAGGCCAGCGTGACGAGCGCTGGATGCATCTCCTCAGCTCAGGTCGTCATCCGTAGGGCGACTGCCGGGGTAGTCCGGCCGGCCCTGATGGCGGGGACCGACGTCATCAATAGTGATGCAGCCAGGCAGGCCAGCGCGAGCCCGATCAGGATCTGAGCGGGAACGGTGAAGCCCAGCCCGTCCTCGAAGGCCGACGACCGGGTCAAGACCTGCCAGGAACTGAGCAGACCCAGCCCAATCCCCAGCACCACACCCTGAACGGCCACGAAGGAAGCCTCGACCACGAAAGCCCGACGGATCACGGGGGCGGCGATACCCAGAGCCCTCATGACCCCGAACTGACGGCGGCGTTCACGAACCGCTCTCGCCAGCACTACGCCGAGGCCAGCGATCCCGATGAGCAGCCCGAGCCCGAGGTAGGCCTGGAGAAGGTACAGGAATCCCTGCTGGGCATCGGTCTCTGCCTTGGCCGCGGCCAGGAAGGTGCGGGCGTCGATACCGCGCTCGGCTCCGCTGTCAGTCAGCTGGGCGGCGACGACATCGGGATCGGCTGAGGAAGGGACGGTGAGGTAGAACCGGGTCGGGAGCCGACCATCGGCCATCAGTTCAGCCACTCGGGCTTGGCCCATCACCGCTCCCGCACCGACGAGCCAGCCCTGCTCGGTTGTACCGGCAATGGTGAACGTGGTGAAGCTCCCACCCTCGCCCTGGAACTGGTAGCTGTCGCCCGGCTCCAGTCCGACGTCACTGTCGACGATGACGTAGGGACCTCCGGCTGCCACTTCGGCCCATGCCTCGGCGTCAGTGGCGAAGTGCTCGATCCGGCCGTCGAGGACAGGGGGATCGACAGTGAGGAAGGTTTCATCGATCCCGCTCGTCCGCCAACCGGCCAGAGTGTCGTCGGCCTCATCCGAGCGGCCGAGAATGTGGCCTCGGAGCACTGGTGCCACAGTGTCGACATCGCCTCGGGCGGTCAGGTCGGTCGCGGTCAGACCGCTGCTGGCATTGGCATCGAGGTAGAGGTCATAGCCGCCCCCGGCCTGGACGGCGAAGTCGGGGGCCTGGGCCTGGAACACTGCGTTCATCACCGCCATGAAGGTCACGGTGAAGATGACCAGTGAGTACATGGCCACCAGGAGGGCGCTCCGCACCGGCCGGGCCAGCGGTTCTGCCATCCCCATTCGAACGGCAATGCCACCGCGCGAGACAACCTGGGCCAGCCCCAGCCAAACCTTGTCGAGATTGGCGACGATGATGGTGGCCAGGCCGACAAGAAGCACACCTTGAATGAGGAAGAGGGAGATGTCGGGGTCGGCCATGACGTCGGGCAAAAGCCCGAACACGGTGGCGACCCAGGCCAGGGCCAGCCCTGAGGTTGCGATGACTGCGACCTTGCGAGCGATCAGCCGTTCGAGGAGGGGAACCGATGAGATCAGGGCGACCACTGGAGCGAAGATGGCGACAGTCGGGGTAGTTCCGGTGGCCAGGTACAGGCCGACGCCAGCGATCACGCCAACCAGACCGAAGGCCAATCGCCGACGGGAACCGCCAGCTCCCCGGGGTTCGGGGAGCTCACGAATAGCCCGGACGATGTTGAGCCTCGTCACCCGCCAGGTCGTGAGCAATACGGTCAGTTGTGACACCATGAGCCCGATGACGGCACCGGACAGGAGGCTGGTGGCGACGATGTCCAACCTGATCGTGAACTCACCTTCGAACAAGCCGCTCGCCATGCGCATGACAACAGCCGCCACACCGATCCCAACGCCAATCCCGAGCGCGCTGGCCATCACCCCGTACGCTGCCCCTTCCATCGAGAAGGCCCGGACCAGATGCCCACGACGTAGCCCGGTGGCCCTCAGGACTCCCATTTCCGAAGTCCGCTCACCGGCCAACATGACAAAGAGGTTGATCATGAGCAGGATCCCGGCCGCCACGCTGAACCCGCCGACGGTGCCGAATAGCTCTCGCATCTCGGCTCCCTCCGCTTTGGCGTCGTCCAGCAGGTCCTGTTTGACCGGGATGACCTGGCTGTTGTCACCGAGCTTGGCTTCGATGGCGGCCACAGCTTCAGCGGAACGATCGGCGCCGCTGAAGACATCGCCGGTGTTGGAGATCAGGACGGCCGGGGTCACTACCGAGGACGGGTCGTCGAAGTGATCGGTTACCGCGCCTGGGGTGACGATGGCCTGAGCGAGCCCGTTGAGCCCGGTGGCCGGCCTGACGGCTGCCACCTGGAAGCTGACAGGGGAACCACCTATGAAGACGTCGACCTCCTCGCCGGCCTCGACGCCGAGCTCATCGGCGATCCGCTGATTGATGACGATCTCGTCGGGTCGGAGGGAACCAGCCGAATCGGCCCCGACCACCGCAGGATCGGCCGTGTATTCAATGGCTTCGCGCGGATCGAGTTCGAGCAGGGTGACCTCGGGTTCGACCCGGCGGTCAGACCCGGTTGAAGCGACGGCGACGTCGAGCCAGGAGACCCCGAGGGCCCCATCGATCAGCTCCGGGGAGAGGGACCGGACCTGTTCGACAGCCTCTGGCACCTGGTCGAGATCTGGGATCAGGATCAACTCGTCGGTGGGGCCCCAGCGATCGACGGCGAGCCCTCGGATAGAGCTGCCGAAGCTGTCTCCGATGATGAATGATGCTGTGATGAGGGCGGTGGCCAGCAGGGAACCACCGACCACGAGGGCGGCCTCCCCAGGCCGGCGCACGACATTGCGGATGGCCAGGCGGCGGATGGTCGGTCGGGCAACGAGATCGAAGATGACGAAAGGCATCAAGAGGCCAAGGACGACGACGGCGACAAAGGTCATCGCGTCGGGGTTCCTTCCCCACCGACGATGGCCGGGGCAACAGCTAGTCCAATCGGGTCGGAGACCCCGTTGACGGGGTGCGCTCGGGTCAGGCAGGGGGCAGGGACCAGGCGGTCGGTGCCGGGCTGGTCATCCGTGATCCGGCCATCGGTCACCGTCACCACCCGATCAGCACAGTCACCGACGGAGGGGTCATGGGTGACAACGACCAGGGTCTGACCGCTCACGTTGACCTCCTCGAATAGCTCCAACACCGAGGATGCGGTCCGGGAGTCGAGGTTGCCCGTTGGTTCGTCGGCCCAGATCACGGCTGGGTTGGCGACCAGGGACCGGGCGATGGCAACTCTCTGCTGCTCACCACCTGACAGCTCGGCCGGCCGGTGGTTGGCCCTATCGCTCAGACCGACCCGTGCGAGGAGGTCGAGGGCCCGGCGTCGGGCGTCGCGTGGTCTGGCCCCGGCCGCCAGCAGGGGGAGCTCACAGTTCTCGGCTGCGCTCAACACTGGGATCAGGTTGAAGCCTTGGAAGATGAACCCCATGCGGGCCGCGCGATGGGCGGTTCGAGCCCGGTCGGAGAGGGCGTGGAGGTCGAGACCATCGATTTCCACAGTCCCGCTGTCGATGTCGTCGATCCCAGAGCAGCAGTTCAGAAGGGTCGTCTTGCCGTTTCCGGAGGCACCCATGATGACGACGAACTCACCCGCCCTGATGTCGAGGTCGACTCCTCGTAGGGCATCGACGGTTACATCACCGGTCCGGTAGGTCTTCTGAAGGGCCCGGGCTGAGATCAGTGGAGTCCCCGGCATCCGATCGACCACCTCGGTCGGTGTTGGCTGGGTCGGGAGCCCCCCGGCGTTGGCGGGCTCCGTGCGCTTGGATCTGATCATGGGTCCAGGTTCAAGTAGATCCTGTCCCAGGGGTATTGGGGGTAGCCCTGAACTATCCCCGAGCGCCCCCTAGGGTTCCCTGAGTCAACAGCCTCAACTGCCCGTCGAGGGCTCCGGCTAGACGATCTTGCGCTTGGCCGCCCAGTTCTGCAATTCGTGACGGCTGGAGAGCTGGAGTTTGCGCAGGACGGCCGAAGCGTGGGTCTCAACCGTCTTGATCGAGATGGTGAGGCGGCGGGCGATCTCCTTGTAGGCGTAGCCACGGGCCAGTAGCCGCATGACCTCTTTCTCTCGGGGGGAGAGCTGGTCGAGGTCAGCGTCGACGGGGTCGGCCAAGGTGGCGGAGAAGGCATCGATGACGAACCCGGCGAGGCGAGGGGAGAACACGGCATCTCCTTCGGCCACCCGGGCAATGGCCGAGATCAGGTCGTTGCTCTTGATGGCCTTGGTGACATAGCCCCTGGCTCCGGCCCGGATCACCGAGATCACGTCTTCGGGGGCATCGGATACCGACAAGGCCAGGAAGTGAGAGCCGATCCCTCGGCTGATCACCCCCGAGATCACTTCCGCCCCGGTACCTGAAGGAAGGTGGACATCGAGTAGGACGACATCAGGCTGGGTCTCGACGATGACGTCGACGGCCTCGGCCACATCGGCTGCTTCACCAATCACGCGGACCTGGTCGCCGAGCTCGGCTCGAACCCCAGCTCGGACGAGGTCATGATCATCGACCAGGACGACGGTCGGTTGATAGGTCACGACTCCTGCTCCTCGGGTGGGTCTTGGGTTCGATCCTGTCTAGCAGGCCCGGGCGAGGTAGCTTCGTTGGCTACCGATCGGTCGAGCAGGAGCTCGACCTCAGTCCCCTCGCCAGGAGCCGAGGTGATGGTGGCCGACCCACCAACTCGTTCCATGCGCCCAATGATCGACTGGCGTATCCCTTGTCGGTCGTCGTCGATGGTGTCGATGTCGAACCCGTTTCCGGTGTCGCGAACGAAGATCTCGATGGCCTCGTCCGATACCTCGATATAGAGGTCAATCTGTTCCGAGCCGGCATGCTTGGCTGCGTTGACGGTTGCCTCTTGGGCTGCGCCGAGGAGTGACTCGATCCGGTCATCGATCAGACAGTCACCGACGGCGACCACCTCGACCGGTACCCCATGGAGCTCTTCTACCGTGGTAGCGATCTCATCGAGCTGGCCCCGAATCGAGCCCCCTCGTCGTGAGACCCGTTTCGGATCGAGCCAGTTCCGCAACTCACGCTCCTGACGGCGGGCCAGGTTCAACATCGTCTTGGGATCATCGCTGTTGCGTTGGATCAAGGACAAGGTCTGGAGGACCGAGTCGTGGAGATGGGCCGCCACCTCGGCTCGCTCGTCGGAGCGGACTCGGGCCTGGCGCTCGGCGTCTCGCTCCCTGATCAGGCGCCACCACCAGGGGGCAGACAGCGCAACCATGGCCACCACCGCTCCCAGGATCAACAGGATCCCGCCGGAGGTGTCGGTTGCTCCCGTGGTCTCAGTGCTGAGCACAACCAGGGCTGCTGTGATCATGATCAGGCCAGCACTGACCAACAGCACCCGGCGAGCCCGGCCCCCTGGATCCGTCGAGCGGTTGGAGAGGTGAGTCCAGCTCAGCAGGGTCCCCGTGCCCAGAAGGCCGAGGGTGACGACGATGGAAGTCGGGAACCCTCCGATCTGGAGCGACAGGATGACCATACCCAAGATCAGGAGGCCGAAGCCGGCATGACGTTGCTGGCTGGTGCGGCCCTTGGCCACTCGGCCCTCATCGGGCAGAGGTCCGTCGTGCGCACTGGTGTGGAGGGCCATGGCGACCCATGCCGTCCCGTAAAGCAGGGCACCCCAGCCTCCGCTGGCAAATAGGGCGACGAAGGCCAGCCTGACCCAGTTGGCGCTGACCCCAAGCTCGCGACCGAGTCCGGCCGAGACCCCACCGACCACCTGGTCGTCGGAGGCCAGCTCGGGCCACCGCCAATAGGGGACTGTGCCTGATCTAGCAGATGCCATGGAGTCGCCTCATGTCGGGACTATTCTCGCACGATTGAGAGGGGTCGACTATCGGGTGCCACCCTGAGTAGACCCTGAGTCTCAGATTGGCCATGATCAGGGGAGTCCCCCATGGCCTGGATCTGGCTGAGGGAGTTGAATAGCCCTATGAACCAAGGCCGAGCCGAGGACCCGACGACATCGAGCCCCGTTCGTCGTTTCCGGCGAAGCGATCGTGGCATGGTCGGTGGGGTAGCTACTGGCCTGGCTGAGTTTCTCGATACTGAGGCCCTCCTATTCCAGGTCGCCTTCGTGCTGCTCTCTCTGTTCACGGGAGCGGGGCTCCTGTTCTACCTCGGAGCATGGATGTTGGTGCCACGCGATGACGGTGTCGATCCCCGGCCTGTCTCCATCACCAGTAATGCCCTTGCCATCGTCGCTGGTCTCACATTGGGAGTGCTCGGGTTGGTGGCCTTGGCTCAGGGCATCGCATGGGGACCCAACGTGATCATCCCTGCGGCCATGATCCTGGTCGGGGCCTGGCTGTTGAATCAGCGAGCCGAGGTGACGGGCCAGCCTTTGGGGCCTCAGCCCGAGCCGTCCTCGAGCCCTGCCGGAGCCCCGATGTCGTCGCCTCCGCCTCCGCCCTTCCCCGCCCCTCCGGTCCCGGCTCCAGCTCCGACTCCAGCTCCGCCTCCGACTCCAGCTCCGCCTCCGGTTCCGGGCCCGACATCGGTAGTGAATGCGGCCGCGGCCTCAGGTCAGGCATCTCCCCCTCCTGAGCCACCTCCACCGCAGACTTGGCGTCCTTCGCCTCTGGCCGGACCTGTCCCTCACATGACCGGGTACGTTCCCCCGCCCCGACCCCATTGGGCCCACACCCGGCTCGACGAACCCAAGCCTGAGCCAAAGCCGCCCGGGCCGCCGGTGACCTCGATCACCATGGCTGTGACCGCCGTCGTCATCGGGGCTCTGCTCGTCATCCGCAATGTTGGCAGCACCGACCTCGGTGCCACTGTGTTCGTTGGGGCCATCCTGGCTGTGCTTGGAGCCGGGCTGGTGGCCAGCTCGATCTTTGGTCGAGCCCTACCCCTCGTCTTGCTGTCCCTGGTGGCCTTGGTCGTGCTCACGATTGCGCCCCTCCTCGACACCACAGTCCAGGGCGGGGTCGGGACCAAGTGGGTGACGGTGACTGGTGAGAGCGGGGTGGCCCAACCGTCGTACTCTCTGGGCATCGGTGAGCTTCGGGCGGATTTCCGCAATCTCGACCCAACCATCGATCACGAGGTCGAGGTCGCCGTGGGAGCCGGAAACGCAACGATCATCGTGGCCCGCGACATGCAGATCGAAGTGGAAGCCACGAACCGCGCTGGCTATCTCGACATCGTCGATGAGGTCGACGAGGGAGTCTTCAATGAGGTCAATCACTTCAGTGATGGGGATGGTGATGGTGATGGATTGGAGAAGGCCGGGGGAACCCTCAAACTGATCATCGACGTGACCTTCGGCTACGCGGAGGTGATCCGCCGTGGCTAGCGGAATCCGGTCGGTGCCAACCTTCATCTACGGGTCGATCCTGGTGGCGGTAGGAGTGACAGCAGCCCTAGCCGACGGCACCGGACTCGAGTTCGGTCCTACCGCATCGGTCGCGGCCCTGATCGTGGCCGTCGTGGTCCTCGTGGTTGCGGT
>JAAETV010000139.1 GCA_024227975.1 Actinomycetes bacterium | reverse complement strand
TAGGCGAAGATGCGACGCGGAGGCCCGTCTCCCCACACGGCTCACACGCGCCAGCGAAGCTGCACGCCACCCGGTAGCGAGAGTTCCATCTCGCCCGCGGAGAGTCCGATCACCGAAGAGGATTGCGGCGTCAGCTCGACGAAGCGGCCCGTGTTCGTGCTCGGTGGGGGCCCGTTCCCCTCCAAGCGCCTCTTCCACTTCGAGACCTCGGTGAACACCTCAAAACCGGCCATACGTGAACGTCTGAAAAGCGGCCATAGGGAGCCGCCCAAGACAGGTGTGGTGTGATTAGCCCTTTGTGGGTGTGTTTTTCAAGGTGGCCTTCTCTCGGGATCGCCAGCTCCGGGGTCCGCATTTCAGGAAGTGGGCGTGGTGAAGGAGCCGATCGAGCATGGCGGTGACGGCCGCCGTGTCGCCGAGCAGCTTGCCCCAGTCTTCGATGGGGCGGTTGGAGGTGAGGATCGTGCTGGTGCGCTCGTAGCGGCGCATGATGATCTCCAGGAGATCCTCTGCGGCATGGGCCGGGAGCTTCCGCATCCCTAGGTCGTCGATGATGAGCAGCGGTACCGAGGTCAGATCGCTCATGAACTTCTTTCGCCGTTCGTCGAGGGTGGCGTCCATCAGCTCTTCGATCAGCACGTGGGCCTCGCGGTAGAGCACGCGGTGGCCTTGCCCGATCGCGGCAAGCCCGATCGCCTGGACGAGGTGACTCTTTCCGGTTCCGGGCGGGCCCAGCAGCAAGACGTCCTCGCACTGGCTGACGAAGCGAGCCGTGGCGAGCTCGAACACGAGCTTCTTCGGGATCTTCGGGTTGAAGGCGAAGTCGAAGGTGTCGAGCGAGCGGTTTGCATCGCGGAAGCGCGCGGTCTTGATGCGCCGAGCAAGCAAGCGATCTTGTCGCCGCACGAGCTCGTCGCCGACGAGTACCGACACGGTGTCGATCGGCGCCTGGCTCTCGGTCTGAGCTTCGAGGAGTCGGATTTCGAGGCTGTCGGCCATGCCCGAGAGCCGCAGCTTGCGCAGGGCGTGGTCGAGTTCAGTTAGGTTCACGAGGGGTCTCCTTCACATCGGCGATCGATCAGATCGCGGTACTCGGTGAGCGCGCGGATCAGCGGGTCCACCTGGGTGAGCTTGAGGGGGAGCTGAGCCTGCTGGCGCTCCACGCTGCGACGGACGAACCGGTAGTTCGGGGCCTCGGCATCGAGCGCCGTGCGGCAAGCCTCCTCGACGGGCGCGGGGCCATGCTTCTTTACGAGCGAGAGCACGCCGAGGATGCGACGCACCCCGGTCTCGCCCTGCTCGGCATGGATGGCCTGGCACACGAGGCCGACCGACTCGCCTGCGGTGCTTGCCCGCGAGAGCAGCCGTACCGTGCTCTCGGGCGTCTTTGCGGGACAATCCTCGTCCCGCATCCGGTGATAGCCCTTCTTCTGGCGTACGTGCTCGCGGAGCAGCTCGCCGGTCTTCGGGTCGAGGATGCGAACGTGAAGCCCATCCCACTGCACCTGAAGCCGCTGACCGATCCATCCGGGCGGAAGGTGGTAGTAGGCTCCATCGACCTCCACGGCGCCGTCGAGATGCACGGTGCGGTGGCCGAACTGGTAATACCGGAAGGGCTCAACCGGGAGCGGCAACAGGTGCGGCTTCTCCTCCGCGAACATGGCCGCCACCTGGCGCTTCGTCGTTCCGTGGATCCGCGTATCGGCCCAGTTCCTCTCCCAGCGATCGAGGTAGGCCTGCGCCTCTTTCGCACTCTCGAAGCGGAGCCCCTTGAGCTTGCGCTGTGCGTGGTTCACGCCCGACTCGACCTTGCCCTTGCGATTCGGATCGCGCACCCGGCACGGAAGTGCCGTCACGCCGTAGTGCGACAGCATGTCGCGGTAGACGGGGTTGAGCATCGGGTCGTAGACGTCGGGCTTGATGACCCCTTCCTTCAGGTTGTCGAGCACGACGACCCGAGGCGCTCCGCCCAGGCGGCGGAAGGCCCGCTCGTGAAGCTCGGCCCAGATCTGCGAACTCGACCGGAACGTCAGCAGCCGAACACTCTTGCGGCTGCAACCGAGCGTGAACACGAACATCCGCATCCGGCGGTACTTGCCCGTCGCGGGGTCACGCACCATGGGGCCATCGCCGTAGTCGACCTGGCCTTCTTCGCCGGGTGCCGTCTCGATCACCGGGTGCGCCTCGACGGCCTGCTCTCCCCGCAGCTTCACGGTGAACCGGCGCACACTCTGGTAGCTGTGGGTGAACCCGTAGTCGTCGACCAGGTCCTGCCAGATCGCCATGGCGTCGCGGCCGTGCCGGACCGCAATCTCGATCCACTCCCGGTGAGGCTCGCAGGCGCTCGCCGTGGGGCTGCGACCGGGCACCGGCGGCGGCGTGGAGTCGGTGATCACCTCTATGGCCGGTTTTGCCGTGGGGTGGCCCCAGCGGCCAGGAGGCCGTACCTCGACCCCCGCCTCCTTCAGGTAGCGGCTCGCCGTCTCCCGACGAACCCCCGTCTCCTGTTCGATCCGACGGAGC
>JAAETV010000138.1 GCA_024227975.1 Actinomycetes bacterium | reverse complement strand
TACTGGCCGTTGAGAATCTATGGTCTGCGACTGTGGGTTGTACTGGGAACCGGATCACGATGACGGGGGCTGCAGTCGGTGCCGGAGCGGTAGCCGTTGGCGCCATGTGGCTGCCATGGTTTCGATCGGGATCGGCCGGTCGGAGCAGCTTCGACATCTTCAGAGCGGCCCAGATCCTCGGTGTTGAATGGGCCACCCCTTTCCGGGTCTTCTGGTTTCTGCTCCCCGTCGTATTCTTGGCTGCGGTGGTGGCCTGGCTGTTCGATGGGGTGGGAGCAGCGACGGCCTCCCTCATATTCCTCGGCTTGGTCCTGACCGGTGCTGGAGTGTTGGCCCTCGCCCTGTTCGGCTTCCAGAGTGGCTCATTGACCACAACCGCAGGGGGCGCCTGCACTATGGTGCTGGCGACGACCGGTTTGCGTGGCCGTGGAGGACCGCAGCCCGGTGAACAAGGGTAGATAGTCGGTTGTTCGGCGCGATGTCGCGCTCTGGCCCGACGCAGTGGCCTGGAGGGCTCGCGAAAGCGAAGGGAGTCGGGTATGTCCGATCAGCAGCAGTGGAACGATGAGGCCGATGAGCAACCCGACGATGGTGAGCCGACATCCCCACCAGTGCCAGGTTCGAGTCCTCACGCACCGACCCAGGTCGCCAATCAAGGACACCCGCCGCAGAACCAGCCTCAGGTCCCCCAGGGGCCTCCCCAGTATCAGCCTCCGACGCAGGCTCACTATCAGCCTCCGACCCAGCCGGTCCAGCCGACTCAGCAAGCACCCCCAATTCAGCCTGAGTATCAGCAGCAGCAGCCGGGCCAGCCTCAGTACTATGAGCAGCCGGGTCAGGGACAGGCTCACTATCAGCAGCAGCCGGGTCAGCAGTACTACGGGCAGCCGGGCCAGATTGGCTACGTCGATCAGGCGACGACTGGCGGTGGGCTGGGCGACGTGCTCCGGCGAAACGGAGGTCGCTTTGGCATCGTGGCCGCTGTCGTACTGATCGGAGCCGCTGGCACCTTCGCCCTTTGGCGGGCACTGTCCGGGCCTGGCGGGGCCGACACGCCTGAGGAAGCGGCCGCCATGTTCTTCGCTGCCCTGGATGAGGAGGATGTTCTGGCCGTGGCTGAGATAGCGCTTCCATCGGAGCGGGAGGCCGTTCTCGAACCTTCGACCGCGGTGCTGGTCGAGTTGGCCCGACTTGATCTCTTGGCCGACGATGCGATCGATGACGACGGCAACCCCCTAGGTCTGTTCGGTATTCAGTTCGATATCCCAGCTGATGGTGAGCCGGGTGCCCTCGTCTATGCGGTCGAGCCGGTGGGGGGTCGCGACGACATCCAATGGGTCACCGTCACCGACGGCATGATCGAGGTCACCTACGACCCCAAGGTGGTCCAGGACAGTTTCGAGGGGCGCCTGCGAGAATGGATCGAGACGGAGAACGCCAACTCTGACCTATCGGTTCAGACTGAGACGGTTGATCTCGGTCAGGAGTTCCAGAACGACACTCCTCTGGAGTTTGCCGTCGTTGAGGAAGGTGGCGCATTCTACGTGAGCTGGACCTACACCGTCGCCGGCTTCGCCAACGACAAGGTGGCCCCTCCCTTCGACCAGGCTCCTACCCCAGTCGGTGCCGACAGCCCGGAGCAGGCCGCAATCGACTTCATCGACAATCTCATGGATCTCGATGCCACTGGAACGATGACCATGCTCGACCCCCAGGAGTTCCGGGCCGTCTACGACTACTGGGGTGTGTTCGGTCCTGATCTGGCCCGAACCTGGGACGAAGCCAGGACAAGTGTGGCCGGTGGAGGACTCACATGGGGCCTGGTGTCGGCCGAGGCCTCGGCCGAGGATCGCAACGGGAGAAAGATCGTCTCCTACGACGAGATCGTCCTCTCGGTCACCAGCTCCGATCCGGGACTTCCCACCGATCTGACCTTTACCGTGAACGGTGACGGCCTGCTGATGGCCGGAACGGTGCAGGGCAACCCCGCTGAGTTGAGCGTCAGCGGCCAGACTGTCTCGGGATCGGCCACCATTGACGGCGAGTCTTTCGCCGGCAGTTTCAACTTGGAGACCTTCGAGGGCTGGTACGAGGTGGGCGGTACCCATGTCACAATCACCCGAGACGGGGATTGCTTGATACTGGCAGCGGGAGCTGACCAGCAGCGATTCTGCGATGAAGACCTGTCCATTGACGGTGCGTCAGACGGACTGTTCAATGCTCAAGAGAACTACCAGACCGCCTTCGCTGATGCTGGTCGGCCTGGGCTGACCGTGGTCGAGCGCGATGGTCGGTGGTACGTCTCGGGCTTCCCGACCTTTGCCTACACCGCAGTTGACTTCCTGCATGCTCTCGATCTGGAGGAGGTCGAGCAGCTCATCGAGAACTATCAGGAGCTCGTCCGCACCGGTCTGGGTACGCAACTCAACTGATTGGGCGTACCAGGCCTACCCGTCGTACCCCCCGGATGGCCGTATTGACCAGCTCGGATGGTCGGGCGGTTGTCTGGCCGCCGTATATCCTCGCTCCGTGAGCGCTAGCGCCAGTGGTAGTGAGATCGAGATCAGCCTTGACGCAGTGATCGTCGCTGTCACCGACAACGCGCCACGCTTGTTGACGATCACGGGTCCGGCTGGCCAACCGGCTCTGCCGGCCGGGCTGCTCGAGCCACATGATCAGACGCTGGAGCTGGGGCTGAGGCGCTGGGTTCAGGAGCAGACAGGGCTTGACGTCGGCTATGTAGAGCAGCTCTACACGTTCGGTGACCGGGTTCGGGGGGCGGCGGAGATGGTGGCTGGGGACGGGCATCGTCGCCTGTCGATCGCCTACCTGGCTCTGGTCAGGGAGGGCCGGCCCTCAGAGGGGGCATCGTGGCGTGACTTCTACCACTTCTTCCCATGGGAAGATCACCGCCAAGGTCGACCGTCCATGATCGACAGTCACATCCTGGCTGCCCTCGACCGTTTCATTGCCAGGGGCGGGGACTCCTCGGCCAAGGGCCGGGCCGAAAGGGTCAAGATCGTATTCGGGGAGGGGGGCTCAGAGGCTACCTTCGATGGCCTTCGTGCACTGGAGCGCTACGAGCTGCTCTATGAGGCCGGATTGTTGTTCGAGTCAGATCCGGACCGGATCGAGCTCGACGGCGGGCTTCCCGCGTCGCGGCCCATGTACCTCGACCATAGGCGGATCGCCGCCACCGCCTTGGGGCGACTCAGGGGAAAGCTGACCTATCGCCCCGTCGTATTCGAGTTGCTTCCTGATCGCTTCACCCTGCTCCAATTGCAGCAGGTGGTTGAGGCTTTGGCTGGGGTGGGGCTTCACAAGCAGAACTTCAGGCGCCTGGTCGAAGGGGCCGGATTGGTCGAGGGCACCGGTGAGCATGCTCGAACCGGGGGCCGCCCAGCCGAGCTGTTCCGATTCCGCCGGGAGGTGCTGGGAGAGCGCCCCCGCCCTGGAGTGGGGACGCCCTGGGTGCGGGCCTGAGCTAGGTTCGAAGCCAGTTCCAGCGCTAGCTCACTGGGCTTGGACCCGGGGGCTGGTGGCATTGGTGGTTTGGGGAGGGTCAAGGTGCCGGTCAGTCACCAGCGGGTCATGTTGAGCGCTGGATAGAGGGGGGATGGGCCGCTAGCGTCGGTGGCTCAGGGTCTAGCAATCAGGGGGAACATCATGCAGGACAAGCTCGATGCAGTACTGGAAGCCGGAATCGAACGGGGAGCAGCTCCGGGGGCGGTCGCCGTTGTTGTCGATGGGGCTGGCGTTCGCTACGAGGGTTCCGCCGGTGAGCGGGCACTTGGGTCTGGGGTGAGCATGACGACCGACACCGTTGGCGCCATCTTCTCCATGACCAAAGCCATCACCGGGACCGCAGCGATGCAGCTGGTGGAACAAGGGCGCCTCGATCTCGACGCTCCAGCTGGGGAGGTCTGCCCCGAGTTGGCCGAGGTGACTGTGCTCGATGGCTTCGACGGGGATGGCCAACCCGTCACCCGCCCCCCGGCCAGCGCTGTCACCTTGCGAACCTTGCTGACCCACACATCGGGTTTCGTCTACGACATTTGGGATGTCGACTCCCACCGTTGGCACGAGGTCACCGGTGAACCAAACATCCTGACCCTCCAGAAGGCGGCCCTGCGTGAGCCGCTGATGTTCGACCCCGGCACCCGCTGGGAATACGGGATCGGGATCGACTGGGCCGGTCAGATGGTCGAGGCGGTATCGGGCCAGACCCTCGGTGCCTACTTCGCCGAGAACATCACCGGTCCTCTGGGCATGGCCGATACTGCCTTCGTCCATACTCCATCCATGCTGGAGCGGGCGGCCGCCATCCATGGGCGAGGCCCCGACGGATCTCTGGCCCCAATCGAGATCCCACCCCCCGATGATCCCCAGTTCGAGATGGGGGGCGGTGGGCTCCACGGAACCATGGGGGACTACGCCCGATTCATTCGGATGATCCTCAATGACGGGGAGCTCGATGGCAACCGGGTATTGGCGACCGAGACGGTGGCCATGATGGCCGAGAACCATATCGGTGATCTCCGGGTCCAGCCGCTGAAGACGGTGGCTCCTGAGTTCTCGAACGATGCCGAGTTCTTCCCCGGCGACCCCAAGAGCTGGGGCCTCACCTTCCAGATTAATGAGGTTCCGGGCCCGACCGGGCGGCCTGTCGGCACCCTCATGTGGGCCGGTCTGGCCAACAGCTTCTTCTGGATCGATCGTCAGAACGACATCGGTGGCTGCTACCTCAGCCAGATCCTGCCGTTCGCCGACGGACCATCGATGGAGCTGTTCTTCGACATCGAACGCACGGTCTACGAATCGATGTAGGGGAGGTCCGGTACTCCGACTTCGTGGGCTGAGACCTGGCCTCAGGTGGAGGTGCTCAGGTGAGGCTCCATTGGAAGAGCTTGGATATCACCTCGTCGTGGAAGCCGGCGGCTGCCGCCAGCCCCATGACCGCCAACATGGCGCCACCGATCACGGCCAGCGTCCCCTGGATCGACTCCATGATCCACAGCGGGGCCAGCCTCAAGCCGATACCCAAGCCGATTATGGGGGCCAGCACCCCGACCAGGAACACGGTCGCCGATCCCAGCCCACCCCATCCCTGACTTGGGAGCTCGTTGAGCAGGCGCCCGAGCTCAGGCCCGACGCAAGGCTCCCACATCTCGGCTGCCGCCCCGCCGGCCAGGATCCCGGCCACCGTGGCCATGGTCCCCGTACTGACAAAGACGGGGATGAAGTACAACGCCGTCGCCGCCACCAGGGCTAGGGCCGCTACCCCGATCGGCCAGTTTCCACCCCGGTCGGCGAACCGCAACCATGACAACAGGGTGGCGGCCACCATGAACCCGATGAGCGAGGGCACCAGCTCCTCGCCCGCGGCCAGTGCAGCCGCCACACCTGGCACCAACAACATCAGTGAGCACGGCAACCAGGCCGACGAAAGCCCCTCCAGTAGGAGGTCGATCATGACTCAGGGACCATGGGTCACCAGGTAGGAGATGGTCGCCTCCAAGATGAACGGCTGAGCCTGGCGTCCGGTGGCCAGCAACTGGGCTCGATTCAAGGCTTCTACCTCCCGAGTAGTCACGTCACTGGCTGGGCGCTGTATCCGTGGGGCGTGATCCACCTTGGCAGACGCCGCGACCAAACCAAGGGATCGTCCATCGAACGTTCGCATCAGTGGCAGCGATGCCTCTAGTGTTCGGCGGGGTGCCTCAGGGCTGAGGACAGCCCGGAGTTTGGCCTTGGGTCAGACATCCATGACTGAGAGCCAACAAACCGTCGATCGTGCTCGGCCAGCCGGCGGGCGCGATGACTGGCAGCTACCACTGAAGGATCGGTACCAATGGGACCATTGAAGGGCATCACCGTCATAGAACTGGCCGGAATTGGGCCCGGCCCCTTCTGCGCCATGATGTTGGCCGACATGGGGGCCAACGTCATCAGGATCGACCGGGCCGGTGTCGTCACTGGCGGTGATCCCGACGATCCGCCCAAGGACACCCTGACCCGCAACCGGCGCTCCATCGGTATCGATCTGAAGAATCCGGATGGGGTCGAAGCGGTGCTCAAACTGGTCGAGTCGGCTGACGCCATCATGGAAGGGTTTCGCCCCGGGGTCACCGAGCGGCTCGGGCTCGGGCCCGACGATTGTCTGGCTCGCAACCCGGCCATCGTCTACGGGCGGATGACGGGATGGGGCCAGGAGGGCCCGTATTCTCAAGCCGCGGGCCATGACATCAACTACATCGCCTTGGCCGGTGCCCTAGGCCCTATCGGTCGCGCCGGTGAGGCCCCTGTCCCACCACTCAACCTCGTCGGTGACTTCGGTGGTGGTGGCATGTACCTGGCCTTCGGCCTCGTCTGCGCCATCCTCGAAGCCAAAGGGTCCGGTCAAGGCCAGGTCGTCGACGTCGCCATGGTCGACGGTGCAGCGTCGCTCATGAACATGTTCTGGTCGATGAAGGCCGCCGGGATGTGGAGTGATGAGCGTGGCACCAACCTGCTCGACACAGGCTCCCACTTCTATGACGTTTACCAGTGCTCCGACGGGGAGTACATCTCCATCGGTTCCATCGAGCCCCAGTTCTACGCGGAGCTGCTGGAGTTGTCGGGACTTGGCACCGAAGACGATCTGCCCCGTCAGATGGACCGGACCCAGTGGCCAGCGATGAAGCAGCGGGTCGGGGCCATATTTGCCTCCAAGACCAGGGATGAGTGGAGTGAGATCATGGAGCACAGCGATGTCTGCTTTGCCCCCGTGTTGTCATTGGAAGAGGCCGCCGATCATCCCCACAATGTCGAGCGGGGTACCTTTGTCGATGCCTTCGGTCTGACCCAGTCGGCCCCAGCCCCCCGTTTCAGCCGAACCGAACCGGCCATCGACCGCCCCGCCCCCCATCCTGGCCAACACACCGATGAGGTCTTGGCCGAAGCGGGACTCGAGGGCGACGACATCGAGAAGCTCCGTCAGACGGGGGCCGTGGCCTGATCCGGTTCTTCCCACACCGCTCCAAGCCCTTGACCATGATCGTTTCTTGCGGTCAGATCCCGGGTGGGGGGTCCTGACTGTCGAAAGCGGACGGGTCGAACCCATCGAGGGCGCCGACACCACGAAAGACGTGGGAACGTCCGTCGGAGCGAACCAGGATGGCGGGACCCCCGAATCGGCCCTCGGGTCCGATCATTTCGAGATCGTACGGCTCCTGGCGCAGCCGGTGATTTTCGCTGGAGCGGTAGATCAGCTCCCAGTCGAGATCATCGTTCGCTTCGCTGCTGGCAATGATGAGATCTCCACCGACCTCGGGTACCGACAGCCCCGATGTCCACAGCGATTGGATGTAGTACCGGCGGTGGCGCACGGTCCCAGGGTGGCATGGGGGCGCCCGATCTCCACCGGTTGGCCCGATGAGGGCTGCCGGTAGCCTCCCGGCGTGAGCTTCCTTGGAATCCATGGCTGGTGGGCCTGGGTGATGGTCTTGACCAATGCCGTTGCCGGAACCTGGGCCCTGGCTGCCCATTGGCGACCGGGTCTGCGCACCAAGATCTTGTGGCTTGTGACGGCGCTGGCCCAGGTGTCGGTCGCAATCCAGGCCATCCTTGGTGTCCTGGTCATCCAGGTCGACGGTCGTGAGGTCGAGCAGCTCCATGTCGTCTACGGCTTCGTTGCCTTGGCCTCGATCGGGATCTTGTACAGCTACCGCCAGCAACTCATCGAGTGGCAGTACGTCCTCTACGGGGGTGGAGGGCTGTTCTTGATGGGGATGGGAATTCGGGGCATGATTTTGGCACCGGCTTGACCCAGCCGTCCTCGGGGGAAGTAATCGACCATGCCCGAAACTGTCACTGAGCTCACCGAAGTAGAGCTCATCGAAGGCGACCGATTCGAGCTGCCCCCCGCCCGCCCCGAGGAACCGGCCCAACGATCGCCCATCGTTGGTTCCAAGGCCGTCGCCGTTGCCTCCATCGCTCTCATCGTGTTGGCCCTGGCCATCATGTCTCGCCCTGAGGTGAGCCAGACGGTCGAACCCGATCCTGGTCAGACTACGAGTACACCGCTGAGCACATCGATTCCCTTCGAGGGCAACGGCAACGTCTCGGGGGCGACCACCACGAGGGTGACCCAGGCCATCCCCCTGTTCGATGAGAACGTACCCGAGGACCTACCGGGAGTGATCAGCGCCATCGACGCCCAAGGATCGTTGATCATCATCGATTGGACCGAGCTTCGCCCTCGAGAGAACCGCCTGGAGATGGAACTGATTGACGATGAGCCCAAAGCATCCCTGGCCCTCACCGGTGCACCCTTCCTTGCTGTCAACCGTGACCTGTCCCATTCTCAGACCCGGATCGTGGTCAGCAATCAAGACCGGTTCCTGGACCCGAGCTTCGATCTGGCTGACCTCGTCCCCGACCGCACCGGCACGGCGCTCATCGTCAGCCACTCCAATTCTGGTCAGACCGTGACCATGATTCCTCTGGACTGGGATGGGGTCGACGAGAGCGCGATCACCTCTTGGGACATCCCCGGCAACGCCATGGATGTTCTGGGATCATGGCAGGGGCAACTGCTCATGCACCAGGCCAATCGGATCTGGTTGCTCGACACCGACCTCGAAGCAACCCTGGTGGCCGATGGGGAGCTGCTGGCCTACAACGGGACTCACCTCGCACTCCTCCGCTGCGACGAGCTCGGGGCCTGCCAACTATTGGTCGGTACCCCCGACGCACCTGATACCCATATGGTCGATCTACCAGAGCCCCTCGTCCCCCTGGCCCACAGGGACTGGACTGGATCGATCGCTATCTCCCCCGATGGCAGCCGGCTCGGGGCCTCGGTTCGTAATGGGGCCTTGTCACTTCCCATGGTGATCGACCTCACTACAGGCGAGTCGCAGAGCCTCTCCGACGGGATGAACCATCACGCTCCCGTCGCCTGGTCACCCGACGGTGAGTGGCTGGCCTATGTCTACACCGATGATGTCATGGTGTGGAACATCGGACTGGGTCGATCGTGGCGGGTCTCCGTCAATCGGGAGATGGAGCGCCTGATGTGGCGGTGATGCCAGGTGCTGATCGCAGTCGAGAAACCCATCAGGGGGTGAGGGTCTGAGTCGATCCACGGGGTGCCACACTGTGTAGGTGGGATCAGTGAACAGCTATGTCCATCGCAAGGCCTTCGAACGAGCGCCAGCCCCCCTTCTCGATGCCGCAGGCCGGGCCATCTTGGCTGCCGTCGACCGCGCTGTCGACCAACGCTGGGACCGGGCCCTCGTCAGGGCCCACGAGGCGTCGGGGGAGACCCTCGACGAGCGGCTCAAGGCGGTGACCAAGACCCTTTCCCGTGAGCTGGTTTCGCTTGGGGCAGCAACAGGAGCGGCGGCCGCCGCTCCTGGCCTGGGGACCGCGGGTGCGGTCTCGATGTTGGTGGCCGAGGTCGGCTGGTTCGGGCTGCGGGCCACCGACCAGATCATGACAATTGGGGCCCTCTACGGCCGAGTCGAGTCGACCCCTGACGAGAGGCGAGCGTGGGTCCTGTCAGTGCTGGCCTTCGGAGAGCAGGCGGCCGAGGAGTTCGTCAATCTGCTGGGTGAGGTCGATCATGAGGTAGCGATGCGCAGTGGCAAGGTCGCAGTGGTGCTGGCCGGGATCATGCAGGGTGACAAGGCAACGGTAGATACCTTGCGCCGGGTCAACACGATGCTGGCGGCGCGGGTGATGGCCAAATACGGATCTAATCGGGGGATGGTCACCCTCGGTCGGCTTCTCCCGTTCGGGGTCGGGGCTGTGATCGGCGGGGGAGTCAATTGGACTCTCAGTCGGGCTCTGACCAGACAATCTCGCCGCTTCTTCGACGGCTACCACCTGTTGGTGACGCCGCCACCGCCCAGGTTGTTGCCCCCGCCTACTCCTCCGTCGGCCCAGCTAGTCGAGTGAGTCAGCCTGGCCTGCAAGCTGCTCGATCCGACCCTGGAGGCCCGATGGGGTGACGAGGCCGCAGCGCTCGAATACGGTGGACCAACGGTGGGCCCAGTCATGGTTGCGTAGGGCGAGTTGCACATTGGCCCGTCGGAGTGGCTCCTGATCGGTCGAGATGGCGGCGTCGATGGACTCGACCGCCTCTCCTGGACTCTCGGGAAGGGCGGCGACCACCTTCCGCCCAACGACCTGTTCCTGGAGATGGATGCTCGGAGCTTGGCCGATCATGTAGACACCACTGGCCAGCCCTTCCCAGATCCGGCCCGGTAGCTCACGTTCGTCGTTGACGACCGCCGGCAGGTCCCACTTGGCGAAGTTGGTGATGGCGACGTTGGATCGCAGATACATATCACTGAGGTTGCCGCGGTGGGCATCGGGATCGGGGACCGAGCTACCGGAAATGGTGTCGTAGATGTAAAGCTTGTTTGCTTTGCGAGACCAGTCGAGCAGGGCCTGATGGAGTTCAGGGTCACGCCTCCCGATACCGAGCACGTCGATCGGTCGGGGCTTGTGGGGAGTCATGGTGGCAAAGCGGGCGACATCGACCGCCAGTGGGAGATGATGGACGGGACACGAGACCAGTTCGGCCAGCCGTTCGGTTGCCGCTTCCATCCCGACGAAAATGGTGTCGAGCATCCCGAACGACTCATGGCTGATGCGCTGGTCGTCGAGCTCGCCGGCCCACACTTCGGGGAACCATGCGACGACATGGTCGGCGTGCTTGCGGACCTCGGCCATGCGCTCCAGCATCGGGAGCTCCCAGATGGTGAAGCCTACGAAGATGGCAACGTCGTAGTGATCTCGGGGAAGGGTGGCTGTAGAACGGGTCGAAAGGGCAGTTGGCAGGGGATCAGATGAGTTGGTGACTCGGCGCACGGCTCGCCCCCCGAGCCGGCGGGCTCGGATACGGGGATGACGGGGGCCGAGATCGACCATGGCCATGTCGGCGCTGCTGTGGCGAGCCAGGATGTCCTCGGCCTCGATGAAGGCCACATAGCCCGGCTGGCGACCAAATCCGTCCGAGCGGTCACGCTGGCTGATGATGAGGCAGGCCAGTGACACCTGGGTCAGATTTCCAGGTTGGCTTCAAGGTTGTCCAACTGGCGAGCAAGATCAACCGGGAGCTTCTCGCCGAAGACGCTGTAGTGGCCACGGATCAGTGCGATCTCCTGCCCCCAGGAGTTGGTGTCGATATCGAGGAGCTTGGACATGGTGTCCTCACTCAGGTCGAGGCCGCTGACGTCGATCCCGTTCTGGCTCGGCACCCGACCGATGGGTGTCTCGATGGCATCAGCATCCCCGTCGAGGCGTTCCATAACCCACTTGAGCACGCGGGCGTTGTCGCCGAAACCCGGCCACAGGAAGCCACCGTCGTCATCACGGCGGAACCAGTTGACCCAGTACATTCTGGGCAACTTGGTGGCATCGGCGTTGCGTCCAATGTTCAGCCAGTGCTGGAAGTAGTCGGCCATGTTGTACCCGCAGAAGGGGACCATGGCGAAGGGATCGAAGCGGACGTCACCGACTGCACCGGCGGCAGCCGCCGTCTTCTCTGAGCTCATGATCGAGCCCAGGAATACACCGTGTTCCCAATCGCGGGCTTCGGTGATGAGGGGAACATTCGTCGCTCTCCGGCCGCCGAACAAGATGGCCGTGATGGGAACGCCGGCTGGATCTTGCCATTCGGGGGCTATCGACGGGCACTGGCTGGCCGGGGCGGTGAAACGGGCGTTGGGGTGGGCGGCCGGGGTCGGGGTCCCGGGGGTCCAGGTCTGGCCCTTCCAGTCAGTGAGGTGGGCCGGGGGCTCATCGGTGAGGTCCTCCCACCAGATGTCACCGTCATCGGTCATGGCCACGTTGGTGAAGACGCTGTTGCTGGCCAGGGTGGCTAGTGCGTTGGGGTTCGTTGCCTCCGAGGTTCCGGGTGCGACGCCGAAGAAGCCGGCTTCGGGATTGATGGCATAGAGCTGGCCGTCGTCGCCGAGCTTCATCCAGGCGATGTCGTCGCCAACCGTCTCGATCTTCCAGCCCGGTAGCGACGGGATCATCATGGCCATGTTGGTCTTGCCGCAGGCCGATGGGAAAGCGGCCGCCACATAACGCTTCTCCCCCTTGGGAGAGGTGACACTGACGATGAGCATGTGCTCGGCCAGCCAGCCGTCACGCTGAGCCATGGTCGAGGCGATACGTAGGGCGAAGCACTTCTTGCCCAGGAGAGCGTTGCCTCCGTAGCCGGAGCCGAAGCTCCAGATCTCCTTGGTCTCGGGGAAGTGGACGATGTACTTGTTGTCACCATTGCATGGCCACGGGACCTCGGTCTGTCCGTCGACGAGGGGGTAGCCGACCGAGTGGATGCAGGGGACCCACTCGTTGTTGCCGAGGACCTCGAGGGCGGGAGCCCCCATCCTGGTCATGATGCGCATGCTGGCGGCGACATAGGCCGAGTCGGTCAGCTGGACGCCGATATGGGCAATGGAGGACCCGAGAGGCCCCATGGAGAAAGGCACGACATACATGGTCCGGCCCCGCATGGAGCCGGTGAACAGGCTCGTCATCTCTTGGCGCATCTCGACCGGGTGCCGCCAGTTGTTCGACGGTCCAGCTGCTTCCTCGGTTGCGCTACAGATGAAGGTCCGCTCCTCTACCCGAGCAACGTCAGCCGGATCGGACAAGGCCAGGTAGCTGTTGGGCCGCCTGTCCTCGTTGAGCTTGGTGAACGTACCACTACTGACCAGCTGCTCGGCCAGGCGGTTGTACTCCTCCTCGGTACCATCGCACCAGTAGATGTCGTTGGGCTGGAGGATCTCAGCCCACTCGCTCACCCAGTTGAGTAGCTTCGCATTCGTGGTTGGTGCGGTGATTGCGGTCATGGACCTGTTGACTCCGTTGTCTCGTGTCGGGTGGCATCAACCGACTAGGTCGCGATCTGACGTGGGTTTCAGTCGTCTGAATCCGTCCAGGCGGGGGTGCTCATGTCCTGTTCGGAACCCAGGCGGAGTGAAACAGCCTGATTTGACTGGTCGAGATCGAACACCACTCGTTGGCCCGGCCGCAGCATGCGAAAGATTGACCCTTCGAGCGCTCCGGGTGCCAGGTCGTGCTCGGCCAGGCCGGCGTCGGTGACGATCACGCCATCCCTTGTCACTGGGTCGTAGAGCTTCACTACGCCTTGCACCGTATTCGCACCTCTTCTTGGCCGGGAAGGATTGCCATAAACAGTAGATTATCCATCGCTACGAGTGGAGTGGAGTGCTGTAACTATCACAAACGTGAATGTTGCCATCGTTCGGGAGTATCTGACATCGGCACCGACCTAGCTCCCCAGTCCTGGTCTCATCCAGTCGGCGCTCAGTCGGCGCCCAGGATGATACCGTCCCTCCTGTATCGTCTGGTGGTGCACCAACCGGGACCCGTTCTGGGTGCAGACCAGATCGTGAGCACGGTGCGCCGCTTCGTCGCCCTGCTGGCCGAGGCCGGCGTTGTCTCATGGGCCCAGGGAGTAGGGCGGGCTCATGTCCATCTCGATGCCTCGGGGCTCGGCTCGGCACTAGAAGCCATCATCGCGGTGGCCCGGCCCCATAACATCATGGTCGAACCTTGGGTGGAGGCTGAGCAATGAACCCCAAACCGGAGAGGCGACCAGGCGAGATCGATGCTGACCGTCTCGATCTGGCTGCTCTCGATCAGATCCCGGTCACCAGGCTCAACGGGGTTGGCGACAAGAAGGCCAAGGGGCTGGCCGCCACCGAGATTCACACCCTGTTCGACCTGTTGACCCACTACCCCCGTCGCTATCTCGATCGGACCAAGGAGGCCCGGATCGCCGAGCTGCGCGAGGGCGACGAGGCCAGCGTGTTGGTTACCGTTGACCGTACGACGGCTCGTCGCATCCGGGGCGGCAAGGTGTTGATCAACTCGACGGTCAGCGACGCCAGCGGCTCCCTGCGCGTCACCTTCTTCAATCAGGCGTGGCGGGAACGTCAGCTGACGGGCGGTCGTCAGGCCATGATCTACGGCAAGGTCGAGCTGTACCGAGGGCAGCGACAGATGACGAACCCCGTCGTTGACCTCGTCGGCGACAAGACGGGGCGCATCATTCCCGTCTACCCCCAATCGGAGAAGTCGGGCATCCAGTCGTGGGATGTGACCGATTGGGTGGCCGAGATCCTGCGCCGCAGCTTGCCCCCAAAGGGGAGGGGCCTCGTCGACCCATTGCCCATGGAGCTGCTCGACCGATTCGATTTCATCGATCGGGAGGCGGCCTTCGCTGGTATCCACAAGCCGGACTCGATGGCTGAGGTGTCGGCTGCTCGGCGTCGGTTGGTGTTCGACGAGCTGTTCCGCATCCAGCTGGCCCTGGTGTTGCGGAAGCGGGCCATCGAGCGGACCGAGGTCGGTGTGGCCCATATTGTCGACGGACCCCTTTCAAAGCAGTTCCACGCCCAACTCCCGTTCGAGCTGACGGCGGCTCAGATCAGGGCCATCGCCGAGATCGGGCGTGATCTGGCTCGACCCGTGCCGATGCACCGGCTGCTCCAGGGTGATGTGGGAGCGGGGAAGACATTGGTGGCGGTGGCCACCATGCTCGCTGCGGTCGATGGGGGTCATCAGGCTGCGCTGATGGCCCCGACCGAGGTGTTGGCCGAGCAGCACTATGCCGGGATCCGCCACCTGCTCGATGGGATGACGGTGAGCGACCCCTCATCATTGTTCGCCGATCGGCCCCTGCGGGTTGAGTTGTTGACCAATCGGATCGGTGCCGCCGATCGCAAGCGGATCCTCAACGATCTCCTTCTGGGCACCGTCGATATCGCCATCGGGACTCACGCCCTCATTCAAGACGCCGTCACCTTCGGTTCGCTGGGGGCAGTGGTGATCGACGAGCAGCATCGATTCGGGGTCGAGCAGCGAGCCGCTCTCCGGGAGCAGAGCTACGCCTCGGAGTCGCCCGATGTGTTGGTGATGACGGCCACCCCGATTCCGCGCACTGCGGCCATGACGGTCTATGGCGACCTCGATGTCTCGGTCCTCGATGAGCTGCCACCGGGTCGGACCCCGATCACGACCCGCTGGGTTCAGGCCTCGGGATCCCTCGATACGGCCCCCGAGGACCTCGAAGCTTCGGCCGGCCTCGACCAGATGTGGGCTTCGGTCCGCGACGAGATCGCCGATGGACGCCAGGTCTATGTGGTCTGTCCCCTGATCGATGAGTCGGAGAAGATGGAGGTGGCGTCGGCCGAGTCGACCTTCGAGCGGCTCAGGAGCGTCGAACTGACTGGTACCCGGCTCGGGCTGCTGCATGGGCGACTCAGTCCAGCGGAGAAGGACAAGACGATGGACCTGTTCCGAGACGGGCACCTCGACGTGTTGGTGGCGACGACCGTGATCGAGGTCGGGGTCGACGTTCCGAACGCGACGGTCATGGTCATCCTCGATGCTGATCGGTTCGGGATTGCCCAGCTCCACCAGCTCCGGGGTCGGGTGGGGCGTGGTCGTCACACATCGACGTGTTGGCTGGTGGGGGAGGGGACGACCGACGACAGCGAGTCCCGCCTCGAAGCTCTGGTGGCCAGCACCGACGGGTTCGAGCTGGCTGAAGTCGATCTCGACCTGCGCGGCGAGGGCACGATCATGGGTGAGCGCCAGAAGGGCCGGAATGATCTGAAGCTGGCCTCGTTGCGCCGCGACCGGGCCGTGGTCAGCCAGGCCCGCAACGCCGCCATCGAGCTCATCGACGCTGATCCCCTCCTGACCGACCATGGCGCCCTGGCCTCCGAGCTCGAGCTGTTCCTGGACGAAGGCGACGCTGAGTTCCTCCTCAAGGGTTGAACCCAGTACCTCGACATGATGCTCCGGTGGAGGTGTCTCTGATCGCTAGCGGGCCATGGTGAAGAACTCGTCGTTCGGGCGCATGGAGGAGAGGTTGGCCAAGCGGTTGGACATGGCGAAGAAGGCAGTGATGGCGCCGATGTCCCAGATCTCATCCTCACTGAAGCCGTGATCGCGCATGTCCTGGATGTCGGCATCGGTGATAGTGGACGAGTCCTCGGCTACCCGGAGAGCGAAGTCCACGATGTGGCGCTGGCGCTCACTCAGGTCAGCCTTGTGTGGGTTGGTGGCAACCTGATCGGCAAGGAGCGAGTTCTTGGAGCGGATCCGCAGGATGGCGCCATGGGCTACTACACAGTAGAGACAGCTGTTGCGGGCGCTGGTGGCGACCACGATCAGTTCGCGCTCAGCCTTGGATAGACCATCGTTGGAGTCCATCAGGGCGTCATGATGGGCGAAGAAGGCCCGGAACTCGGCCGGTCGGTGAGCCAGGGCCAGAAACACATTCGGGACGAAACCCGACTTCTCCTGCACCTCGACGATCAACTGACGGATGTCCTCGGGTATCTCCGAGAGTTCAGGAACCGGGAAACGGGAGATGGCATGGTCGGTCATCGGCCCAGCGTGCCACAACGGCCTGGCCTCGAACCCATCGAGCTCAGTCGTCGGGTTCGCCGATGACGATGTCCCAGCGGTCGAGACAGTCGCGGCAGCGGTAGGGGACGATGGTGCCATCGTCGACTTCGCCGTCTTCGGGGTGCCAGCCCAGGGGGCGGCACACCCCTCCACAGTCCACACAGGTGATCTCGATATCGGGCATTGCCATGGTTCGACGGTAGCTGGCCCGATACCGTGGATGGCTCCGATCATGAATGTCAGCGCTTCAAGCCCCAGAGAGTTTCTTCGCACGTGATGCGGATCGTTGGAGGAACGGCTCGGGGCCGCAAGATCAAGGCTCCGCCCGGCAGCGGCACCCGACCGATCACCGATCGGGCCAAGGAAGCGATCTTCAACATGTTGTTCAGCCTCGATCGCCTCGATGAGGTCGATGTGGTCGATCTATTCGCCGGGAGCGGCTCGTTCGGGGCCGAATGCCTCAGCCGGGGGGCGCGCCATGTCACCTTCGTCGAGCAGAACCGGGGTGCGGTAGCCACCATCCAGGCCAACCTGGACCACCTTGGTTTCACCGACCGGGCAACCGTGATCACGGCCCCCGTGGAGGCAGCCCTATCGGGCCTCGGCCTTGTCGATCTCGCCTTCTGCGACCCTCCCTACGCCTGGGACCGCTGGTCTGATCTGCTGGTTCAGATCCCGGCCGACACCCTGGTAGCCCACTCCGATCGGCCGATCGGGCTCGTCGATCCCTGGGTCGAGTTGCGTTCCCGCTCCTACGGCCGCTCCCAGATCGTGATCGCCCAGCGAGCCCAGGGCGACCCCACCCAATCCGACCAGGACCAATGACTACGTTTAACCCCCCGGCGACGGCTACCGTCTAGGTGTGTGTGGCAACCCTGTGGGTTGTTCGAGTTCG
>JAAETV010000137.1 GCA_024227975.1 Actinomycetes bacterium | reverse complement strand
GCACCGTGGTGGGTCGCCCGTAGAGATCGGTCCGCCACCCACCTTCCGGTCAGTATTCGGCGGCACCAACAGCGTCCGGAAACCATGTCGCCAAGGTGACGGCACTGCCAATTCCACTGCCGTGATGGGCGATACTCGTCGCTACCAGACGTCATCGGTCGACACCGCCAGCTGCGTTACACCTGGTCACACGGTATGGACGACACTCGCTCGACGGTTGGTGGACCAGGATCGCGATGGTGGAGTAGGTGCAGAACAGGGTGACGAACCCGATCCTGAAGCCCTCGGCCAGCAAGAACAAGCGGCAATACAGCATCGATCTCGATGCCGGCCGGCCGGTCCCGTCGGGCCATCTCTCGATCTACATCTATGTAGGTCAAGGCCAATGATGGCCATAACGGAGTGGAGTCCTACCTGCGGCAGGTAGGTCCAGGGCCAAGTACAGTGCTCGTACCCCACCTTCTGTCTTTGCCGCGAAGACCAACTGGGTAACTGAATGCCGGACGAAATCCAAGACCTCGTTGTTGTCACACTGATCCTCGACGGCGAAGACTCCTATCGCGTTCTAGCCCGGAGGGCCTATGCGAGCTATCACCCACATCCACACTGCGCACTCGTGGGACGGCACCATTGCGCCCTCGGTGCTGGTCGACTGGTTGGCGTCGAACGACATCGATCTCGCGCTCGTGACCGACCACGATGGCTTCGCCGGCGCCTTCGAGTGCCGGCGGCTGGCCAGCGAGCAGTCGCTGCCGCTGCGGATACCGACCGCAGCCGAGATCCGGACCGAGCGCGGTGACGTGGTGGTGGTGCTCGACGACGAGGTCGACCGGCCGCCCCCGGTCGAGTTGCTCAAGCAGTGGTCGAAGCTGGTCCCCGCGGTCCGTGATCTGAACGGTCTGATCTGGCTACCTCACCCCTACCAGAGCCATGAGTACACCGAAGAGCTGGCCGGGGAGGCTGATGTGATCGAGGTGTTCAACGCTCGCTGTTCGGCCGAGCAGAACCGCAATGCCGCCTACCTCTGCGATCGCCATGGGGCGGTTCCCGCCTACGGGGCCGATGTGCACCGGCGGGGCGACTTGGGACGGTGCGTGGCCGACTACGAGGACCGAGGGTCGGTGACGGCCTCTTTGGGGGCAGCCCCCAGGCCTGTCAGCACCGATTCGAATGCCAAGAGCAGTACCATGGCTGCCGAGTTCGTCGCCGCCTGGCGGGGACGGCGGCCGGTGTCGCTGGCCTTCCACGGGCTCCAGTGGGCTCAATGGTCGGTCAGGGAGCGGAAGGAGGTGGCCAATCATGGGTGAGCGCCTTGCCTGCGTCATCGGAGATCTTGATCTCGTGCAACCTCTGGGGTTGGCCGGCATCGACGTGGTCATGGCGGCCAACACGATGGCTGAGGTCCGGTGGTCCCGTCATGTCAGCTCCACCTTCAAGCTCGGCAGCTTCTGGACCGAGTCCGAGGCGGCGGTGGAAGGTCTGATCAGTTTCGCCCGCAGCCAGGAGCGCCGGCCGATGCTGTTCTATCAGACCGATGCCGCGGTCATGGCTGTGTCCCGACACCGCGACCAACTGGCCCCGCACTTCGACTTCGTGATTCCCGATGCCAATCTGGTGAACGACCTGGCAGACAAGTCCCGATTCAGTGCCCTTGCAGCCAGGTTGGGCATCCCGACGCCCCATACAACGATGCTGGTCGGCGGCGAGGAGGCAACTGATCTCGATGCCTTGACCTACCCGGTCGTGGTCAAGCCAGCCGTGCGGGATCACGGCGACCTCTGGTCCGAGGCAACCGGGGCAGCCAAGGCGATCCGGTGTGGCTCAGCTGAGGACTTGACTCAGTTCCTGGCCCAGCCCTGCATGGATGGCCTGGTGTTGCTGGTCCAGGACGAGATCTCTGGGCCGGAGACCGCGATCTGTAGCTACCACGCCTGGATCGACCCCGGTGGAAACACCAGAGCTGAGTTCACTGGACGCAAGATCAGGACTTGGCCGGCCGAATTCGGTGTGTCGACCGCGGTCGAGATCACCGAAGACGCTGAGGTTCTCGAGGTCGGACGGCGAACCCTTAAGGCGCTCGACTTCACCGGCGTGGCCAAGATCGACTTCAAGCGGGACCAGGCCGGGGAGCTTCTGGTGTTGGAGGTCAATCCGCGGTTCAGCCTGTGGCACCATCCGGCGGCTAGGGCTGGCGTGAACATCCCGGCCATGATCGCCGACTACCTGAGCGGGGCACCCGTGCGGGGGTACCACGTCAAGCCGGGTGTTTGCTGGTGCAATCCGTGGAAGGACGCCGTCGCGGCGCGTCGGCAGGGTAGCGGTGCCTTCTCCTGGCTACGGTTCCTGTTGTCGACTGACGCCCGTTATGCCGGCCACCTCGACGACCCAGGAGCATCTGTCGGCTGGTTGGCCCACCGGGTCCGCATGCTGAACCACTAGCTCTCTGGAGCGCGCCGGACCGATCGGCCGGTCCCCTGGGTCGGTTCTCGAGATCCTGTTCGATGATGTGGTCATAGGTGGTAGGCGCTTCGTCGGCGAGTTGGTCGGGGTCGGGCTGCGACGAGAATCCGCCGCGAGACGGAGTCGATGATCCCCTGTCAGCGGGGTGCACTGCGCTGGCCGCTGGGTTTAGGTGGTCAGTACTGACGACAAGGCCGACAGCTGATGACCTCGACCGAGCTCCAACCCCGACACCCTCTTGTTTCTGTCTGGCCAGCCTCGTTCTGGCCACCACCGCGTGGGCTGAGACCAATCCGGGCCTGCGGGCCTTCACCAACAGCCTCGCCAAGCCCCCCGACCACCCCATGACATGGAGGACTCGTGACACCTGTAACGGGCGAGCACCGGCTCGTCATCGAACACCTGACCAAGACCTACGGCGATCGCGCCGTCGTCGACGACCTCACCTTCATGGTTGAGCCAGGCCGTGTCACCGGGTTCCTCGGACCCAACGGCTCAGGCAAGTCCACCACGATGAAGATCCTGCTCGACCTCGCCGCCGCCGATCACGGGACCGCCACCATTGGTGGATCCCGCTACCGCGACCTACCCAGGCCAGCCAACACCATCGGCGTCATGCTCGAACCCAACGCATTCCACCCAGGGCGTTCAGGGCGCGATCACCTACGCATAGTTGCCCAAGCATCTGGCCATCCCATGACCGGAGTCGACGACGCCCTCGTCGCAGTTGGCCTCGACAAAGAGCCAGCGCGTCGTCGGGTCGGCACCTACTCGCTGGGCATGAAGCAACGGCTCTCTCTCGCCGCGGCGCTGCTCTGCGACCCCCCGGTGCTGGTGTTCGACGAACCGGCCAACGGCCTTGATCCCCAAGGAATACACGATCTTCGCGACCTGCTCCGCGAACGGGCGTCACGGGGTCACACCGTGCTCGTTTCCAGCCACCTCCTCACTGAAGTGCAACACCTCGTCGACGATGTGGTCGTCATCAACCAAGGCCGACTCATCACGACCGGCACCATCGATGACCTCACCGACCGCCATGCCCTGGTTCGCACCCCTGACCCCGAAGCCCTAGCCAACCATCTGGCCCGCACAGGCGCCGACATCAAACCATCGGGGACCGACACGCTCGTCATCGCTGGCCTCAGTCTCGACCAGATCGGCGATGCTGCTCACGCGGTCGGCATTGCCCTCCACGAACTGTCAGAGGACGCCGGATCACTCGAAGATGTGTTTCTGTCCCTCACCGCACCCACCAGCACCGATCAGGAGACGAACCAGTCATGACATCAATCAACCTCACGCGTAGCGAGATTCGCAAACTCACAACCACCCGCATGCCCCTGGCCTTCGTTGCCGTACTGGTGGTTTTGGCGGTCCTCAACGGCGTCGCCGTTGCCGTCGGCACCGACATGGACGGCTCCAAGACCTTCATCTCCACCGGTGCCGACCAGCAATCCCTCGTGGCCTTCGCCGCCAACGCCTTGATGATCACCGGCCTGTTCGGTGCCATCGCCGCTGCCCGCGAGTACGCCCACAACACCGTTATCGCCACCTATCTCGCCGCCCCCCTCCGGCCCCAGGCCCTGCGGGCACAACTGGCGGCAGTCGGACTCGGTGGCGCCATCCTCGGCCTGCTCGGTGCATCACTCACCGTCATTGCAGTCGCCGCTTCGCTGCCACTCACCGACCATGGGTTCATGGTCACCGCTAATGGCGTGGCCCAGGTCATCGCCGCCTCCACCTTGGCCGGCGCATGCGGCGCCGTACTCGGGGCCGCCATCGGAACCGTCGTTCGCAACACCGGCGGCGCGGTCACCGGCGCCGTACTCGTTCTCGTCATCGCCCCACCGCTCATCGTCCAACTCGCCAGCGGTGCTGCATCCTGGGTTCCCAGCGCCCTCACCAGCGTGATCTCCGGGGTCAGCGACGACACCAGCGTCGCCGCTGCCGGCGCGGCCATGGTGCTCTGGGCCCTCATCCCCGCGGCGATCGCACTCCAGGCGGTCCGACGCCGAGACATCGTTTGAACCGATCGGTGGCTGCTGTCGCCTCGTGGGATCGGCTGCGTCTCCTCCGTGAGGCGGAGATGCAGCTCCGCCCCGAGCCGGGTGACCCACAACGTCGTCCGGGTTTAGATTGGCCACCAGGCATGAACAGCGTCACCCACAAGCGCCAGGTCACCTCACCAGCTCCGCCACGACGACAGCCGTGGCGGAGCTGGTTCGATCCCGTCGAGCCCCATCCCTATCACGGGCCCTTCACCCGGTGGCCCCGCTCCACTGACGGCGCACTGGCGGTCGTCGTCTTCATGAGCTCGTTGATCGCCGTTGCCGCTAGCGCCCTCGACGACGCTGAGGAATTCACCATCGCCCGGATCGGTGATCGGCCCACCCCTGGGTTCATCCTGCTCGGGTTGGCCGCAGCCGCTCTGCTGTGGCGGCGACGACGCCCGATCGCAGTGACGACCTTCGTGCTGGTGATCATGATCGGCTGGGCCATCGCCGGATACGGCGACGGCCAAGAGCTCGCCCTCATCGTCGCGACCTACAGTGTCGGCCGCTACACCACCAACCACCATCACAGCCTCGCCACCCTGGCTGCGGTCATCGTGATCAGCATCATCGGCACGATCATCGACACCAACCAGCGCATCGATATCGCCCCCGCTGTGATCCTCGCTGGCCTCACCTGGTATCTCGGGCGCAGGATCCGCAACCGCGGTGACTACCTTGCCCTCCTCCAGGATCGCGCTGAAGGCCTCCAAGCCGAGCAACACGCCAGAGCCCGCCAAGCTGTCGCCGAGGAACGCGCCCGCATCGCCCGTGAGCTCCACGATGTTGTCGCCCACCGCGTCTCCATGATGACCGTCCAAGCCGGCGCGGCCAAGACCATCGCCCGAGCCGACCTCGACTCCGCCATCGACGCTATGGGCGACGTGGAACGAGCCGGCCGCCAAGCCCTCGGCGAGCTTCGCCACCTCCTCGGTGTCCTTCGCCCCGACACCGAGGACCCCAACGACCTGGGCCCCCAGCCCGGGCTCGCCGACATCACCGCCCTCACCGACCAACTCACCCGCTCCGGCGCCGACGTCACCCTCATGATCGACGACCTTCCCGACGACCTCCCCGCCGCCGTCGATCTCTCCGCCTACCGCATCGTCCAGGAATCGCTCACCAACATCATCAAACACGCCGGGCCCGGCCCGACCGTTCATCTCACCATCGGGCTAGACGACCTCGGCCTCGTTGTCGACATCACCAACACCACCAACACAGCACCGGCCAGCCTCCCCCCATCCGGCTACGGCATCGCCGGCATGAGCGAACGAGCCAACCTCCTCGGCGGAACCCTCACCGCCAAGCCACAACCCCCCAACCAATACCGCGTCCAGGCCCACCTCCCCCTCGAACCGGAGCCAACATGACCATCCGCGTCGCCGTCGTCGATGACCAAGCCCTGGTACGCCGGGGCTTCGCCATGGTCCTCGACCACCAACCCGACATCGACGTCGTGGCTGAGGCCGGCACCGGCCTCGAAGCCATTCAGGCCACCCATCAGTACCGCCCCGATGTCGTCCTCATGGACATCCGCATGCCCGAGATGGACGGCCTCACTGCCACCGCCGCCATTCTCGAACGGGCCGACTGGCCCCTCAAGGTCATCATCTTGACGACCTTCGACCCCGACGAATACGTCTACCGAGCACTCCAAGCCGGCGCCAGCGGCTTCGTGCTCAAGGACATTCCCCCCGAGGACCTCGCCCCCGCCGTACGGACCGTTGCCGATGGCGGTGCCCTCCTCGACCCCACCATCACCCGCCGACTCATCGGACGCTTTGCCCAAACCCTTGCCACCGACACCGACAACGCCCGCCGCCTCAACACCCTCACCGACCGCGAACGCGAGGTCCTCACCCAACTCGCCAAAGGCTCCACCAACGCCGAAATCTCCGACACCCTCTACATCGGTGCCGCCACCGTCAAAAGCCACGTCTCCAACATCCTCACCAAACTCGGACTCCGCGACCGCGCCCAAGCCGTCGTCTTCGCCTACGAAAGTGGCCTCATTACTCCGGGTCACCACGACATCGGGCACTGACCAACCCAGCCCGGCCACGAAACAGCCAGAACTCACCCCGACCATCTGCATCGCCGTCAGCAAACGGTCCCCAGCAACGGAGGTGTGAGGATCCGATGTGTCCTCACCACTTCGGTGCCGCCATGTCGACCCGGAGGGCGGCACCAGCCACGCGGGAATCAGCTTCACGGGGAAGAGTATTGCGGTGGGTCAAGGGTAGACCGGTCCGTGGGCCTCAATACCCAGGAGCCCGATTGCGCCGAGTAGGTCGGATGCCCACCACGAGCATGTGCGTTGGTTCCTCGCCGAGCGAGCCACACCTCCTCGTCATGCCGACGAAAGGAGGGGCTCGACCACCGCAAAGTTCTCTAGCCAGTTTACTCACGTCGGAGGTAGCGCAGCCGATGCAGGTATCAATCATGGAGACATCGGGGCCGCTCGGCTGGTGTTCGATCTGCTCTGATATCAATGAGAGGTCTGACCTATGAACAACCTGAGCAATGCAGCCCGATTAGGTGTCACCGAGCAGAATCTCCGCATCCGGAGGGACTTCGTTGGCCTTGGTGACAGCGATAGGGGAGTGCTCACTCCGTTGGTCCCCTGGATCCAGTCAGTGTCTGCTGATCTGGCCCGCCGGTTCTATGACCATCAGTTTTCGTTCGATGCCACCGCCAAGTTCTTCGCAGACCGCGCCCAGACCAAGGGGATCTCAGTCTCTCAGTTGCGTTCCGGTCTGGAGCAGGCCCAAGCCCGCTACATCGAGGGAGTATTCAGTGGTGCTCGCTCCGGGTGGGATGTTGCCTACTTCGAGCAACGACTCCACGTCGGCGTCTTGCACGAATCGATCAACGTTCCGTTCAAGTGGTATGTGGGCTCGTACAGCCAGTGGCGTCAGCTGCTGACCGCTGAGCTCCACACCCACTTTGCCGGCCAAGCGCCGGCCTCCAAGGCCCAGCAGAAGAGCAAGTCGGGCAGGAAGTCACTGACTGCTCTCGAGCAGGTGGTCGAGGTCATGGCCTCGGTGGAGAAGGTCTTCAACATCGATCTGCAAGCCATCGGCGATGCCTTCTTCGTCGCCACGTTGGAATCGCTGGGAATGGATGTTGGATCGATACAAGTCGGGTCCGGCCAAGACCGGACGGAAAGCCTCGCCCAGGTCAAGGAAGACATGCAAACGCTCAACGCCCAAGCCGAGACCATGGCCAGTGATGTCATGGATGCCGATGTCCTTGATCAAGTCGTCAAGGGCTCGATCGGTCAGGGGTTTTCGGCCGTGGCCAGCAAGGTCCGCTCCGTGGCCGAGTCAGTCGCCGGGGTCAGCGATAACATCGCCTCCGTCGCGGCCTCCGCTGACCAGCTGGGTTCGTCGGCAACCGAAATTGCCGCTCGGACCTCAGAGATCGCGGAGCTTTCCTCCGACGCTGTCGGCGTAGCCGACACCGCAACCACCGCCGTGACTGAGCTGAGCCGAAGTAGCGACCAGATCGACAGGGTTGTGAACGCCATCGCAGTGGTAGCGGCCCAGACCAACCTGCTGGCTCTGAACGCCACAATCGAAGCGGCACGGGCCGGAGAAGCTGGCAAGGGATTCTCGGTGGTGGCCAACGAGGTCAAGCACCTAGCAGGTCAGACCGCCGAGGCCACCGTTGACATCGAGAGCCAGATCCGTGAGATCCGAACTGAGATTGCCAATGCAGTCGAGGCCATCGACTCCATGGTCGACCGGGTCCGATCGGTTAACGAACTGCAGACAGCCATGGCCAGCGCAGTCGAAGAGCAGTCCATCGCCGTTGGCGAACTGGGACGCAACCTGGACGCAGCATCGACAGCAACCAGCGAGATCCGTAGCCAGGTTCGCCTGTCTTCAATCGACGACTACGACCGTCAGCCCGCTCTGTCCACCTGAGCGGCCGATGCCGCTACTCGTGGCCAGCCAACCGGTCGAGGATTGACGATGTCGGCCTTGGTCCGATAGGCAGAACCTGTGGAGACTCAGGTCGATCGACCCAAGCCAACGAGCTGACGGTCGACTTGGGAACTCTGGTGCTTGCAGCACTTGCCGTTGCCGCTCTGGCCGCGCTGACCGACTGGTGGGCTGTGTTGTCAATGCGGCCCGCGGTGGAAGCGGTGGCAAAGCCACTTGTGATGGTGGCTGCCATCGTGGCCGCTGCCGTGGGCATCGACGATGACAGGGTCCGCTGGTTCATCATGATCGGCCTTGGGCTTGGCCTGGTCGGTGATGTGCTCCTCCTCCCGGCCCTCGACCGGTTCGTGGCTGGTCTAGCCGCCTTCCTCGTCGGGCACCTGGCCTACGTCGGTGCCTTCGTCGTGGTCGGTTCGCGGTCGGGGTGGCTGGTGGCTGGGATTGGGTTCGTCGCCCTCGCTGGTCCCCTGGTCGGTCGACCGATCGTGGGTGGTGCGGCGGCCTCGCTGCAGGTGCCAGTCCTGGCCTACATCCTGGTGATCGCGGCCATGGTCTCGACCGCCGTCGGCACCGCAGTAGCCCCGATCATGATTGGTGGAGTCATGTTCGCCGGGTCCGACGGGATCCTTGGCTGGGATCGATTCGTCACCCCCCGATCCGACCGGCGAGTCGTGGTCCACCTGCTCTATCACGGTGGTCAGCTACTCATCGTGATCGGTTCGATTGCACTGGTGTGAAAGTGGTGAGTGTCAGTTAGGGGCCGACGGCGATCTTGAACTGCTGAGGCGGAGTTGGGAAGATAGACGCACAACGGCAAGAAGGGGCCAAACAATGGACTTCCTCGATCCCAGGGCTGAGCCGCTAGCGGTGCCAGAGCCCTATGAGCTATCCCGCCAGCTGGAGCCGGGTACCACGGTTGGCTTGTTGGCCAACGGTTACCCCGACTCCGTGGCCTTTCTCACCCATGTCGAAGCGGCCCTCGGTGAGGCCTTCGAGGGGTTGACCTTCAAGCACTATGACAAGGGCAATGCTTCAGTTGTCATCAGCCAGGACATGCTGGCCGACATCAAGCGGGAGTGTCAGGCGGTCGTTGCCGCCTATGGTCATTGAGGCAGCTGCACTTCCGGCACCGTGCGTGACGGAGTAGAAGCAGCTCGACGAGGAATACCCGCCGTTTCCCTCGTCACCGAGAAGTTCTGGCCCCAAGGTGACTTCGTTGCCATGTCCGAGGGGATGACCGATCTGCCTCGGATCAAGCTTCCCCATCCAGTTGCCGGTTCAGGCCAGGAGCACATGGCCAAGGTGGCGGTTGAGATCCGTGACCAGCTGGTCCGATCGATCGAAGGACGATGACCAGCGCCATCCTCAGCGCCGTCGACGAAGCCCAGGCCATCGAGGATCTCCACGCCCTCGGCTGCACCGACGGATTGCCCGTGATCGTCCCCACCAGGGAGCGGGTCGAACGGATGGTGCTGGCGACGGGCCTCGACCCCGACGACATCCTGGGTGAGATGGGGCCCCTCATGGGGGCGGCCTCGGTCGAGAAGGTTGCGACTGCGGCCGTCATGGCCGGTTGTCTTCCCGACCATATCCCGGTCGTGGTTGCTGCCGTCAGGGCCATGTGCAAGCCCGAGTTCGACTTGCGGGAGATGCAGGCGACCACTCATTGCACGGCGCCCTTGCTCATCGTGAACGGGCCCGCCCGCACTGCCTGTGGCGGGATCGTCAGCGGTTTCGGCGTAATGGGCCCCGGCCACCGAGCCAACGCCTCGATCGGGCGGGCCGTGAGGCTGGCCATGATCAACGTCGGGGGTGCTCGCCCTGGTCAGTCCGACATGGCCCTCCACGGTCATCCCGGTAAATTCAGCTTCTGCATCGCCGAAGACGAGGAGAACTCGCCGTTTCCTCCCCTGCATACCACGTTCGGCTACGACACGGAGCAGAGCGTCGTCACCGTCGTGGGGAGTGAGGCACCCCACTCTGCGTTCTTCATTGGTGATGCCGATGATCCTCACGGATCAGCCGAGCAGCTGCTCGCCATCCTGGCTTCTACGGTTGCGGCCCCTGGAACCAACAATGTTGTGTTGGGAGGCGAGGGTACCGTCATCATGGTCATGAATCCGGACCATACCGCCGTGTTGGAAGCCGTCGGCTATGACCGGGCCAAGGTTCAACAGCGGATCGCCGAACTGGCCGTTATTCCTGTCGAAGACGCCCGCCGCTTCCACCCCCGACAGTTCGCCGGGTTCAAGGGAGAATACGTCAAGGCGGTGCGTGATCCCGAACGGGTGATGATCGTCCAGGCTGGCGGTACCGGGCTCTACTCGATGGTCATGCCCACCTGGAGCGCGGGCGCCCACCACAACACGGCCGTGCATGCCGAGATCGAGCTAGATCAGGCCTGCGAGGTCCCCTGGGCCACCCAGAGCTGAGAACTGGCAGGGTCCAAGAAATGAGATCACGAAGCAGCGAGGTCGACAGCCAGAGCGGCCCTCTGCTCGGTGTTGAGCTCGACCTCGGCCGCCAGGTCCTGGAAATCGGTGCCGATGGCCATTGGGGTCTTGCCCCCGACTGGGAAGCAGAGGTATTGGACGGCTGAGAGCCGATCTTCGCCGACCTGGCTCGGGTCATACTTGGCGTAGACCTTCGAGCCGTCTTCTAGGCGAACATAGACGGTCGACTCCAGCCCGAGCCAGCGCTTCAGGAGGGGCTTTCGGTCTGAGGCCTCGGCGATTTCGATGAACAAGACACAGCCCAGCTCGCCGGGCTGGCCCAGCATCTGGTTGTAGACCTCGATCTCATGCTGGATGGCCGTTTCTCGCACGATTTGCTCAGCCCGCATGATCTCCTGCACCTGGTAGACGAGGGTCTCGCGGTTCTCGAACAGGAAGGTCAGGTACTCGCCGACATGGATTCGGCGGAGGCGCTTCGTCTCCAGAACCTTCGACCGTCGGGCCCCCCGGTCGTCTTCATAGGTCTGATAATCGACGATGTCGTTGCGTTCGATGAGTCGACCGGTCAATTGGATCCACCACTATCGGAGTCAGGGGAATCGGGGCCGCCAGCAGGGTTGTGGGAGGGGAGCGAGGTCGGGAACCCGTCGTGGCGATAGGCCCGGGCGAGGACCGACATTGGATGCATCGGGCGGCGATCGGTGTGCTGGGCGAACTGGATTGCAGCCAGGGGGCAGTCGGTGGCCCACACCTCGGCGTCGGCTGCCGCCATCCCGTCAAACGCCTTCTTGCCAATGCGGACCGAGGTCTCGAACCCCTCGTTCTTCATGGCGTAGGTGCCGTCGTGGCCACAGCACTCCATGGTCGAAGTTGGCTTGACCCCCGGGATCTTGCGGATCAGGTCGCGGCCCCGGAAGCCGACGGCCTGAGCCCGAAGGTGGCAGGGCACATGGTACGCAACCGACTCACCGGGTGTTGTCTTGAAATCAGTGTTGAAGCGATCTTCGGTGCGGATCGACCACAAGAACTCCGATGGGTCCATGACAGCCTCGGCCAGGCGAGCGGCTCGTTCCCGGTCGGCCTCGTCGACCAGGGTCGGGTATTCCTGGCGAAGCATCATCGAACAGGTCGGGTTGATGGCCAGGACCTTCTTGCCCGCATCGACATGGGCATCCAACCGGTCGAGGTTGTTGGCCGCTTTCTTGCGGAGACTGTCGAGATCACCTGACTCCCACGCGGGCATCCCACAACACTGGAGACCGGCTTCGCAAGTGACGGCCACATCGTTGGCCTGCATGACCTCCACGGTGTCTCGCCCGACCTCGGGCTCGTTGTGGTCTACGTAGCAGGTCTGGAACAACACGACCTCGCCTTCCTCGGCCGCCCCAACCAGACCTTCGTCGGTGGCCCACGACTCGAACGTCGATCGGGCGAAGGTGGGGAGATCCTTGTCGGGGTGGATGCCAAGAACCTTCTCCAGGAAGCGGCGATGGAGCTTGGACCGGGAGTTCAAGACGTTGGCTGCCCCGAAGCTGGCCCGGGCCACTCTGGCTGTGCGGTCGGGGTCGCCGAGAACCTTGTCTCGGAAGCCGACACCCTGCCTTCGGGTCCGCTGGGCTTTGTAGCGGTGGACGAGCTTGGGGAAGTCGAGCTGGTACTCGTGGTCATCACGGACCGTATATGGGCACTGGACCTCGCACAGCTTGCACTGGAAGCACTGGTCCATGACTTCTTCGGTTTCGGCTTCGGTCAGCTGGCGGACGTCACCGTCGTGGCGGTCGTCGATGAAAGAGAACAGGGACGGGAAGGAGTCGCAATACTTGAAGCAGAGGCGGCAACCATGGCAGATCTCGAACGTTCGCTCGATCTCACCGTCGAGGGCGGCCTTGTCCCAGTAGACCGGGTCGGCCGTGTCGTAGCTGAGGCCGTCGGTGGGGGAGTAGGAGATCGGTCCGTCGTTCGCTGCCATGGTTGCTCTCTGGTTTCAGCTAGGCCGGCTCAGTTGACCGAGTCGAGCATGCTCTGGAATCGACCGGCGTGCGACCTCTCTGCCTTCGCCAGGGTCTCGAACCAGTCAGCGATCTCTTCGAAACCTTCTTCGCGGGCGCTCTTGGCCATACCAGGGTACATCTCGGTGTACTCATGGGTCTCGCCGACAATGGCGGAGCCCAGGTTGGCGATGGTGTCTCCGATGGGCTCGTCGGTGGCGGGGTCGCCGACGGCCTTGAGGTAGTCGAGGTGGCCGTGAGCATGGCCGGTCTCACCCTCGGCGGTTTCCCTGAAGTTACCGGCGACCTCCGGGTAGCCTTCAACGTCAGCTACCTTGGCAAAGTAGAGGTAGCGACGGTTGGCCATCGATTCCCCGGCAAATGCGTCTTTCAGGTTCTGATGAGTCTTCGTGCCCTTGAGGTCCATGAGGAATCCTTCTCGAGTAGGGGATAACAGGTCAGCGGATACACGGGTCGCCCCGGTCCACGAATTGGATCTTATCAGATATTGGACTTTGTCCAACTTTGGAGTCCAGCTGAGTTCAGTCCCGAGATATACTGGCTGGGATGCAGTTGCCCCTCCTCGCTCGGCTTCGAGACCGGAAGTACCGCTTGACCTCTCAGCGGCGTGTCGTGGCCGAGGTGCTGGAGGGGCCCAACACCCATCTCACCGCCGACGAAGTACACGAGGCGGCCATCGAGCGGTTGCCTGAGATCAGCAGAGCCACCGTCTACAGCACCCTCCATGAACTCAAGGACATGGGGGAGTTGCGAGAGCTCACGCTCGACGGCCGATCCAAGCGCTATGACCCGAATGTAGAGCCTCCGCACCATCATCTGGTGTGCGATCGTTGTGGGCGGGTGTTCGATGTCCAACACCATCTGGAGCCCCCTGCGCTCAACGTCGAAGAGCAGCACGGCATGCAGATCGTGTCGGCCGAGATCGTGTACCACGGTACCTGTGCAGACTGTTCCATCGGCTAGCCCCAGGTGGTGAGCACCGGTTGGTGGTCCTCACTCGAATCTTGGTGAACCACGGCGCGCAAGTATTGTCGACCCATGGCAGCTGACAAACCCGGTGCTGAGCACACTGCTTGGATCAACCAGGTCACCGAAGAGGTGCTGGAACCTGATCTCGAGATCTGTGACCCCCACCATCACCTCTGGCTCGATACTGGCCACACGGGCTGGCCCTACACCCTGGATGATCTGCATGCCGACACCGGGGCCGGGCACAATGTGTGCCGTACTGTGTTTGTCGAGTGCCACGCCGAGTATCGACGTGAGGGACCTCGTCACCTCCGTCCCATCGGTGAGACCGAGTTCGTTCTGGCTCAGGCCGAGCACAGCACGGGCTCAGGTCAGGCCGAGATTGCCGCCATCATGGGCAGTGCCGATGTTTCGTTGGGTGATGCGGTCGAGGAGGTCCTGGTGGCCCACGAGGAGGCCGGCGGTGGTCGCTTCCGAGGGGTGCGATACAGCACGGCGCAGGACCCGCATCCTCCCCTGGCCATGAGCGACAGTGCCGCCATGGATGATCCTCTCTACCTCGACGGGGTCCGCAAGGTTGGGGCCATGGGCTACACCTACGACGCCATGGTCTACCATCCACAACTCCCCGAGCTGACCGAAGTGGCCCGAGCCTGTCCAGAGACCCCGATCGTGGTCGACCATCTCGGCCTGGTGCTCGGCACCGGTCCCTACAAGAACCGACGCCACGAGATCTTGAGCTTCTGGCGCTCGGCCATGGCTGATCTGGCCGCCTGTCCAAACACCTACCTCAAGGTCGGAGGGATCGGGATGCCCATGATGGGCTTCCGTTGGGACAAACAAGAGATACCGCCCACATCAGAGGAGCTGGCTGAACCCTGGAGTGAACCACTGCGGTACGTGATCGAGCAGTTCGGGCCCGACCGCTGCATGTTCGAATCGAACTTCCCCGTCGACAAGCGAGGGGCCAGCTATGTGGTGTTGTGGAACGCCTTCAAGCGGATCGCGGCTGACGCCGGCTATTCAACCGGGGAGAAGCGCGACCTCTTCCACAACACCGCCGCCCGGGCCTACGGTCTAGCCCTCATCGACTGAGTTCGAGCGAGCCCGATCACGCCCGAAACGGTCGAGTGAAGCCACGGGATGATTCCGCATGGCCAACAGATCGCGTATGAGCCGCTGGAGGAGTTCTGACTGCTCGGCCACTGGTGGGCCGCCGAATGCGGGGACCCGCTGACGCGACTGGCGCACCGCCATCAACGGGATCATCGAGCAAGATCGGACTGTTGATCTCGAGTGATCACAGTCCTGGCGAAGAAAATGCGAGATCTCTGGGAACTTTTCGACCCTCGATTGCTACCTATCCGTAGCTTCACCGAAACAGTGATATTCGAATCCGAAGTTCAGAGTCTCGGTGGAGCCCCCCACACTTCTTATCTCGCCGGCGGAAGGCGAGATATACACAGATCTAGCACAGCGCTAGTAGGTCCGGCGGGTCGTCTCTCGTCTAACTGCCCCAAACAAGGGGACGGCCCGTCGGACATAACTCTACTACGACCAGGTCGATGGTTGTACGGGGAATCTCACCCTAGGTAGGAGCACCCGATGATCCGGTCCGGTGCCGCTATTCTTCGGCTGGTATCGAGGTCGAGGAAGTGCCACTGTCGTTGAGTGAAGGCAGGGGCTTGGCGACCGAGGCCGTTGTGGTCACGGCTATCGTCGAAGTGATGGGGCGTGTGGGATCTGGACCCACCGAGTTGTCGTTGCCGTCGAACCAGAGAAAGGCTGCGGCGATGAAGCCCAAGCTCAGGCCGGCCACCGCAGCCAGTGTTGGCCGGGCCCAGGCAGGTTGGGCATCCTCGATTCGTCCGTTCGAGATGGCGGTCGGAGAGGAAGGACCGGTCAGGGCCGTATGGACCGCGGTGTTCCAGGTGGCGATGTCTTCGAATCGGTCGGCAGGATCCTTGGCCATGCCGATCCTGGCTACGTCAGCCAATGCCTGTTCGTAGCGACTGCCGGTCGAAGCCCACTCCAGCACGGCGGTTGCACCGAAGACATCGGCCCTTGTGTCGACCTGCGTCATCTCCCCTTGTTGCTCGGGGGCGGCGAATCCAGCCGTGCCCCCGCCTGAGGTGATCCCCGACGCCGCCCGCAGATCCTTGGCGTACCCCAGGTCGCTGAGAATCAGCCGCTCACCGCGGTCAATCAAGGGATGGCCTGACCAGGGAGCGGGGTGCAACCCATTGTGACGGACGAGGAGATTGCCAGGGGTGACATCGCGGTGGACGAGATCAGCGGCGTGGATGGCCGCCAGCGAATGAGCCAGTGTCTCGGCTAGGACGATGAGATCATCCTTCTGGAGAGACTGGCCCTTGTCCCACAGATCATTGACCCTGGTCTCCAGGTCACCGCGATCGGCGAGCTCGAGGACAATGTAGGGCTGGCCGGTATCGGTCTCGCCAAGGTCGAAGATAGACGCGACCCAGTAGGAGTCGACTCGGCGCAGGTGCTGGGCTTCAGAGATGAAGCGCTCCCGGTAGTCAGGGACGAGGCTGTGATTCTCGGCCAGGACCTTGAGTGCTACCTCGGATCCCAAACGCTCATCGACCGCACGATAGACCGTGGCGAATCCGCCAGATCCGATGGGTGCGATGATGCGGTACCGATCGATCTTTCCGCCGTGAGGTTTCTCAGCCATGTGGTCGTTCGTCGAGGATAGCTGCGGCCAGCATAGCCCGCCCTCGGGCCAGCCTCGAACGTACCGTATTGAGCTCAATGCCCAACTCGGTGGCAATCTCTTCGTAAGTGCGGCGTTCGACGTCACGAAGCATGACAGTGTCGCGGTAGTGATCGGGAAGTTGCTCGACGGCCTGCTGGATAGCGGCTCGCTCGGCCACTACTGAGCTCAGCCGGCGTGATGCACCAGCACTGTTCTCGGCGTTGTCGAGCGACACATCGGGATTGATGCGTCGAAGGTGGCCGATGGCAACGTTGCGGGCAATCGAGTACAGCCAGGTGGTGAACTTGGATTCAGAGCGGAACTTGTGGATCGACTCCGCTACCGCGATCAGTGTGTCCTGGGTTGCCTCGTCGACCAGTTCCTCGTTCAGTATGAAACGGCGCACGATGGCATTGGCCAGTCGATGATCGTCGACAACTTGTAGCAAGGTGTCGAGGGCTTCAGGAGACCCGGCCGCGGCGTCGAAAGCGAGATTGTTGAGCAACTCGCTGACCTCGGTCCGATCTTGAGATGGGCGCACTAGTGGGTCCGAGCCTTCTTCTTACCGCCCCTGCCCCATAATCTAGCCATCGGGGCCCAATGTAGCCCCGATGGCGGCGAGGATTCGTCGCCAGGCGTGGAGGAGAGCAGCATAAATGACCACTGATCAACAACTAGCTGACGAGATCGTCGAGACCGTTGCCCGGTGGGTCGACAGGGAGGTCATCCCCAATGTCTCAGAATTCGAACTTGCCGACCGCTACCCCGACGAGATGGTGGCTCAACTAGCCGCCTTCGGCTTGTTCGGAGCGACCATCCCCGCCGCCTACGGGGGCCTTGGGCTAGACGTCTCGACCTACGCCAGAATCATCGAGGAGTTGTCGAGAGGTTGGATGTCGTTGGCCGGTGTCGTCAATAGCCACCTGATCGCGGCCAATCTGATCGCCAACTACGGGACTGAGGACCAAAGGACCCGATGGCTTCCCCAGATGGCAACGGCCGAGCGGCGGGGCTGCTTCTCCCTCTCAGAGCATGACTCTGGCAGCGACGCTGGCGCCCTGCGTTGCAAGGCAGCCCGAGATGGTGATGAGTGGGTGATCAACGGGACCAAGATGTGGGTCACAAACGGAGAGAGGGCCGGGTTGGTGGCCCTGCTGGCCCGAGCTGGTGAAACCGATGGGAGCGATCGGGGGATCACATGCTTCTTGGTCGACAAGGAGCCAGGACTGTCCAGCGGCGGGATCACCATCAACCACAATGTGACAAAACTCGGCTACAGGGGATTGGAGACGGTGGAGATGGCCTATGTCGACCACCGACTCCCCGCTGATGGGGTCCTGGGTGGTGAAGCTGGGATCGGCCAGGGCTTCCACTGGTGTCTGGCTTCACTCGAATTGGGACGGGTCAATGTCGCGGCCAGAGGAGTTGGGGTAGCCAGAGCGGCCCTCGATGCGGCATTGGACTATGCGGGCAAGCGGGAGACGTTCGGCAAGCCGATCGGTCAGCATCAGGGCATCCAGTTCAAACTGGCCGAGATGGCGACAAAGGTCGAGGCGGCTCGTCTTCTGACAAGAGAGGCAGCACTGAAACTCGACAGTGGCGAGCGGGCTGACATGGCGGCTGGAATGGCCAAGCTCTTTGCTTCGGAGACAGCAGCTGAGGTCGCCCTCGACGCCATGCGTATCCACGGGGGCAACGGTTTCACCACCGAGTACCCGGTCGAGCGGTACTACCGCGACGCCCCGCTGATGATCATCGGGGAAGGAACGAGCGAGATCCAGAAGATGGTCATCGGGCGAGCCCTCATGCGAGGTGATCGCCCGTGAGACCATCATGTTCCATCCCAATTCAGCGACAACCGCCCCGAAGGTGTTAACTGGCCTGACGGCAGATGGGACCAAGCTGGGAGGCCAAGGTGCGCAATGTTGGAGAAGTGGTCGATGACTTCGAGACCGTCCAGCACACGGGCCAGCCCGTTTCCCTCGGTCAGATCCTGGCGGAGGGGCCGCTCGTCCTGTTCTTCTATATCAAGGCCAAGACACCTGGTTGAACCAAGGAGAGCTGTCATTTTCGTGATCTCTCCTCTGAGTTCGAGCAGCTCGGAGCCACGATCAGGGGAATCAGCCCCGATCAGGTTGATCGGCAGAACGAGTTCCACAGTGAGAACGGCCTCAGCTTCGCCCTGTTGTCCGACTCTGATCGGTCCATCGCCCGCTCTTTCGGGGTCAAGCGGATCGGTCCGCTGCCGGTGCGACGGACGACGTTCGTCATCGATACCGATCGAACGGTCATTGCCGCCATTGCCAGCGAGATCGACATGACGGCACACGCTGATCGGGCCCTGGCGGCTCTGAGGGCACGACAGAGCGAGACTTGAGACCCTCCGAAGGGTAGCTCCTTGGTCGAGGCCGACGTGTAGGTCGGTCACGGGCGAGGGGTGCGGAGAGGTTCCTGACGTTGGGAAGCTCTCCTCTTTGGCGGCCGTCAGCGAACTGGACCGACCTCAGAGATTGTGTACTTGGCGATATCGCGCCCGGTGATCGGCAGCGTGGCCGCTCGGGCCTGCCATTCGGCCATGTGGGCCGAGGCGAAGTGGCCGGCCAAGGCATCCTCGCTGTCCCACAACTCATAGAGCCTTACGAGGCCCGGGTCGGTGGGATCGGGGGTGAAGGCGTAGGCCCGGCATCCCGGTTCGGTCAGGGTGGCTGCCACCATGGGGGCTACCGCTTCGAGCATGGCTTCTCGATGTCCGGCATCGATCGTGAGGGTCCCGGCAATAATCAGCATCAGGCCCCGACCCTACTCCAGAAGGCTTCTAGGGTTGCTGCCCCCGTCGCTGGGTCCTGCAACATCCACCAATGGCCGACGCCCTCCAACACGCTGACCGTGGCCCCGGCCGCTTCGGCGCTAGCCCGGGCCATGGCTTCGTTGCCGACATAGTGATCCTCGGTCGCGACCACAACCAAACCAGGTCTTGCCGCCGCTGCCGGCAGATTGGCAGCAGCCTCACTCAACGCGGGCTGAGCCGCATCACGGTAGAGGGCGAGGATGCAGCGACCCATCGTCTCATCGATAGCGCTCGCCAGTTCGGTGGCGACGTCAGTCGGCATCCCCAGGTTCTCGTAGTTGGCGATCCGCTCCGCCAGAGGGCCCTCGATCATGGCCTTGACCGTTGCCTCACCCACATCGGGGGCTTGCCACAACTGGGCCATGTCGTGCCAGACATAGTCGGGATGGAAGATGCCGGCTACATCGATCGACCATGAACGCAAGAGGTCGGGCCGCTGCATGGCAACCTCCATCACGTGGCCACCGCCCCAGTCGTGGCCGACGAGGTCGATGGGGCCATCGATCGACTCCAATTCGGTGACCAGCCACGTGACATAGTCGGCCCTTGTCGCCTCCCAGCCATCGCGAGCTGGCGCTCCGAACCCGGGAGGGGAGAGGGCCACGACATCATCGCGCCCCAGTTCGGCAAGCAGCGGGCCCCAGATGGCTGCGGTCTCAGGGTTCCCGTGTACGAACACAGCGGGCATCAGATTCGCTCCAGTTCTGCCCCGTCGAACAGGGGCGTCATGTCATTGGCAATTCGGTGGGCCCGGCATCGGCTGATGAGGTACTCGAGCCGAGGGTGCCGGGTCGGATCATGGCCGCATATTAGGGGGCGACTGTGACAGCCGCAGCCCGGAGGTGCGACCATGAGGCCATGACTGATCCCCAGGCGATGATCACCGGTGTCCCTGTCGCTACCGTTGTCGAGGCCAGCGAGGTCGCAGTGGCTGAGGCTCGCGCTGCCTATGCCGCCGCTCGTCCTGTGAGCGCGGCCCAAGCAAGCTCGGCGGCGAAGGTGCTTCCGGCGGGTTCCACCCGATCGGTGCTCGACTTCGAGCCCTTCCCGTTTCGCGTCGCCTCAGCCGGGGGGGCGCTGCTCCACGATGTCGACGGGTTCACCTATGTCGATATGCTCGGCGACTACACCGCCGGTCTGTTGGGCCACAACCCACCGGTGGTGAAAGCCGCCGTCGAGGGGGTGCTGGAGCGGGGCTGGTCGTTGGGAGCCATCGCTGACAATGAGCACCGGCTGGCCGAATTGATCTGCGGCCGCTTTCCGTCGATCGATCAGATCCGCTTCACCAACTCCGGGACCGAGGCCAACCTCATGGCCATCTCCCTCGCTCGTCACACAACTGGTCGCAGCGACGTTGCCGTGTTCAAAGGGGCCTATCACGGTGGTCTGCTGTATTTCGGTATGGGGAGTCAGGCCCTGCGGGCGCCCTATACCTACTACTACGGCGACTACAACGATCTCGACAGCGTCCAACGGATCCTGGACGAACACGGCAGCTCCATCGCCTGCCTGCTGATGGAACCGATGATGGGGGCTGGGGGGTGTCTCCTGGGCGAACCGGAGTTCCTGGCTGGGGTCCGTCAGGCTTGTACCGACCATGGGGTCAAGCTGATCTTCGACGAGGTGATGACGTCGCGTATGTCGATCGGGGGAGCCCAACACCGCCTCGGTATCACGCCCGACATGACAACGCTTGGGAAGTACCTCGGTGGTGGCATGACCTTTGGCGCCTTTGGTGCCTCGGCGGAGATGATGTCGGCCTTCGATCCGGCCCGGGGTGGGACTCTCACCCATGGTGGGACCTTCAACAACAACGCCATGACGATGGCGGTAGGAGCAGCTGCGGTTGGGGAGTTGTTGACCGAGACTGCGCTCGACGACCTGTTCGAACGGGGTGAGCGACTACAGGCTCGGCTGACCGATGTCATCGGGAACCGGAGCCTGCAGATCACGGGGTGGGGCTCGATATTCGGCTTGCACCCAACCGAGGTAGCAGTTCGAGCACCCGCTGATCTGGTCTCGGTCGATCATCGAGTAGGGGAGCTGTTGTTCCACGGTCTGTTGGCCGAGGGCTTCTACCTTGCACCCAGGGGTTTCGTTGCCCTCTCGCTCGCCGTGACCGACGACCAGATTGGGGCGTTCGTGGCCGGATTTGATCGGGTTCTGAACGATCTGAGCGCCCGTGGTCTGCTCGTCAGATCATCTTGATTCTCTAACGATCTGTTCACGGTAGGTGGCGCCGAGCTTGGAATCCTCTACCCTAAATGGCTTCCGGTCAATAACTAGTCGGAAGCTTGCGCAGTGTAAACGCCCCCGTCAGGAGCTCGCTATGGCCAAACAACGATCGAGCTTCGCGAAACTCCAGCGAGACAAAGCCAAGAAAGAACGGGCCGCGATGAAGCGGGCTAACCGGCTCGAGAAGAAGGCCGACGCCGAGCGCGAAGCCGTTGAACCAACCGAAGGAACCGACGATGCTCTGGTTCCTGGTGAGGGGGAGCTGTCAGCTCCTGAGCTCCTCGCTTTGATCGAAGACCTGCACAAGCGGCGCGAAGCCGGCACCATCAGTCTCGAGGACTTCGAAGAGGCCAAGGTCGAGCTGTTCGCCCGCCTCCCCGTCGACTGATCCGACGGCTCATGGCCGACGACCTCAATGTGAGCGAGCGGTGGCGCCTCTGGCGGCAACGGGTCGATCTACAGGAGTACGACACCCGTTGGGATCGCCTCCAAGAGGAGGGCATGAGCGTACATGGGGAAGCATCCTTCGTAAGCCAGGTCGGCGGGCTCCGGGTGCTCGACGCCGGTTGTGGGACCGGACGGGTTGGGGTCGAACTGGCTCGACAGGGCAAGCTCGTCACTGGGGTCGACAACGACCCGGACATGTTGGAGCTGGCCAAGGCCAAAGACGCTGATGTCACCTGGGTACTGGCTGACCTGGCCACGGTCGCCCTGGGCCAGCACTTCGATGTCGTTGTTCTGGCCGGAGATGTCCTGCACTATCTGAAACCGGGCTTCGAGTCGATGGCGATCGCCAATTTGAGCCGCCATTTGAGATCAAACGGGGTTCTGGTGACTGGGGCGTCGGTGGCTGAACAGGATCAGCTCAGCCACTACGACAACTGGTGCCGATCGGCCGGCCTTGCCTTCGAGTCGCGCTATGCCTCGTGGAGTGGAGCCCCCTACGACCGGCCCGGGCACTATGCCGTCAGCGTCCATCGCCGGCCTGGTTGAGGGCGGAGCTGGTGGTCGCTTGGACCTCGGTCAGTCTGTCTGGGCGAGGAGGGGCTCGACGGTTTCGATGTAGTCGACGAGGCGGCTGGCCAGCTCGAAAGCCAGCTCGGGGTCATCGAGATCGCCTTCGACCCAGATCTCGCTGAGCCGGCTCCATTGGTCGTTTCCCAGGAAGGCGCCGGCCTCGGCTTCTTCGCCGAGGGCTTTGCGCCATGTCGGCTCAAACTGGCGGAGCTGATCGAGAACGGCTCTATTGTGTCGATCATCGCCATGCTCAGCATGGAACCCGACTTCGAGCGCTACCTCGTCGGGGCCCAGGTCATGGCCGGTAACGAACCGCTCGGGTATCAGTTGCGCCTCATAATGGAGACGGTTCGGCTTGGCCGACCCGAACCAGACCTTGAGGCCCCGGCGATAGGCCCGGTACTTCAAGTCCTGGCCCTGGATTGGGCCCATGGCTCGAACCAGCTCGCCAGTATGGTCGAACAAGTGCAGCTCCACGGCCACAGCCTAGGTGCGGGGCAACCCTACGGGTTGTGGGACGGTGATGACCGGACCTCGTTCAGGGCTCGTCGAACCCGTTTCTCGCTGATCTTGCCCTTCGTGCCGAGACTCTGGGCGAAGAGGCTGACTCTCAGTTCCTCCAACATCCAGATCACGTCCTCGATCCCTTCCGACTCCGGTCTCAGGCTGGCAACCTCGGCCAGTTCGTTGTCGAGCCGGCGGCAGATGGCCAGAGCTTCCAGATCCCTCGTCGGGCTCTTCACCAGCCCGTCGAGCCGGCGGTCGATGGCACCTAGGTAGCGGATGACGTCATCGACGCGATGGAGGCCGACGCCGGCCAGGAAGCCCGGATAGGCCAGGCGGCCGAGATGGGCTGAGATGTCGTCGAGCGACACCTGATAGTTGGATCCGGTGAGACGATCCGACTTGGTATGAATGCCATCCAGTACGACCACGAGTCGGCCTATGGCATCGCCAACCATGGCCAGATGATCGGGGAGTTGGGCCCGAGCCTGATCGAGGAGGACATCGAAGTCGCCTCTGGTCCACGGCGGACCCCCACCATCGGCGATCACCTGGTCGAAGGAGGCATCGATGGCATCCTGGTACCACTCGGCCTTGGACTGGACGTGGCCGTTCACGAGGCTCAACTTGGTTGCCCCAGAGAGAAGCTCATCGAGCTGACGGGCTGGGCCGGCCACATTGAGCCGAAGGAGACGTCGGGTCCCGAGCCAGTGGGCGTCGACCTGCTCGGCTGGGGTTGGATGGAGGCGGATGGCAACCGAGTTGCCCTCGTCGACAAGTGAAGGGTAGGCCTTGACCTCACCGGTGTCGATGACTCGGGGGATCGAGTCGACCTCCCAGTTGGTCATTCCGGTTCGTTCCCATTGCTGATCGGCGGCCACGATCGATGAAAGGGTCGAGCGGACCTGTTGGTGAAGCTGACGGCGTAGGACGGCAAGGTCCTTGCCCTCGGCCAGGAGCTCATAGTCGGCGTTGATGACGCGGAAGGTCGGCACCAGGTGTTGGGGGACTCGTCCGAGATCGAATGAATCGGGGTCGATGACGACTCCGGCTCGGCGGCCGAGGTGATTGGCCAACACCTGCTGGATAGACCCGGCGGTCGGGTCGAGCTTGGGTTCGACGGCGGTCACGGTCTCAGCGGCGGGAACGAACAGGCGGCGTTGAGCCTTGGGCATGGTCCGGATCAGGGCCCCAATCAGCTCCGAACGAAAGCCGGGGACGCTCCAGGTGAAGGGGGCTTGTTCGAGCTGGTTCAAGAGCTCAACCGGGACCAAGACGCTGGCTCCGTCGAGGGTGCTCGTCGGGTCGAACTCATAGGCCAGTTCGAGGTCGAGGTCGCCGTGGAGCCAGCTGTCGGGGAAAGCGTCGGCGTTGTCGATGTCAGCCTCGGGACCGAGGAGCATCTCGACCGACAGATCGAGCAGGTTGGGGTTGGTCCGAGACTCGGTGGCCCACCAGGTGTCGAAGTGGGTAGTGCCGACAATGTCGGCCGGGAGGCCCTTGTCGTAGAAGTCGAAGACGGCTTTGGTTTCGATCAGCAGATCGCGGCGGCGGTTGCGGGCCTCCATGACCTTGATGTCTTCGAAGACCTGTCGATTGGTGGCGACGAAACGATGCTCAGCCGACCACTGGCCGTTGACCAGGGCGTGGTGGATGAACAACTCCCGGGCCAGGCGAGGATCCACCGAGGCCAGTTGGATCCGTCGGTTGGCCACCAGGGTCAGGCCGTAGAGGGTCACTCGTTCGGTGACCATGGCCGTCCCACGTTCCTCATCCCACCATGGGTCGCCGTAGGAGTAGGTGGCCTGGTGTGCGGCGAGCTCCTCGATCCACGACACCTCGACCCCGGCGGCGATACGAGCCCACAGCCGGTTCGTCTCGACCAGTTCGGCCGCCATGATCCAGCTTGGGGCGTTGGTCGTCAGGGCCGAGCCGGGGGCGACGACGAAACGGCTGTTGCGAGCCCCCTGGAACTCGCTGCGACTCGAACCGCCCTTGGGCTTGCGGGCCTTGTCTCGGCGGTCTTGCTTTTCCTCTCGGTTCACCTTCAGCCCCACGTGCGACAGCAGGCCAGCGAGGATTGAACGGTGAATGGCTGCTCGGCGGCTGGCATCGAGGGTGCGCTCGGTGTTGGGGCTGCGCCGCCGGCGGGAGCGCTCGGCGTGGTTGAAGCGAAGCTCACGAGTGACCTGACGGAGCTGGGCGTGGATGTCTTGCCACTCGACCACGCGGTTGTAGTTGAGGAACTCGCGGCGGCACATGCGCCGGAACTGGTTGCGGGATCGTTCCTTGCGAGCGATGGAGAGGTGATCCCACAGGCTCAAGTACGAGATGAAGTCCGACTCCTCATCGGCGAAACGGCGGTGGAAATCGGCCGCTTGTTGCTGTTTCTCCTTCGGTCGTTCCCTGGGGTCCTGGACCGAGAGGCCGGCCACGATGATCATCACCTCATCGAGGCAGCCATTCTCGTCGGCTTCGATGAGCATCCGGCCATAGCGCGGGTCGACGGGGAGCTTGGCCAACTGGCGGCCGATGGGGGTGAGCCACTTCCGGGTGTTGACCCGCTCGGGGTCGAGGGCATCGAGCTCGGTGAGTAGGGCGATGCCATCGCGGATGCTACGGATATCTGGGGGGTCGATGAAGGGGAAGGCTTCGATCAGGCCGAGCCTGAGGGCGGCCATGGACAAGATGACCGAGGCCAGGTTGGTCCGCTGGATCTCGGGTTCGGTGAACTCGGGTCTGGCGTTGAACTGGTCCTCGCCGTAGAGGCGGATGCAGACCCCGGGTCCGATCCGCCCGCAGCGCCCGGCCCTCTGGTTGGCCGATGCCTGGGAGATGTCTTCGATGGGAAGGCGTTGGACCTTGGTCCGGTGGCTGTAGCGGGAGATGCGGGCCGTGCCGACATCGATGACGGAGCGGATGCCGGGCACCGTCACGGAGGTCTCGGCCACATTGGTGGCAATCACGACGCGGCGTTTCGTGTGAGGTTGGAAGACCCGATGCTGCTCGGCCGCCGTGAGGCGGGCAAAGAGGGGGAGGACTTCAGACCCAGGGAGCTTGAGGTCGCCTACGGCCTCTGCTGCGTCTCGGATTTCGCGCTCACCGCTGCAGAAGACCAGGATGTCGCCCGAGTCGTGGCGCCAGAGCTGATCGACGGCGCTGGCGATGGCATCGTTGGGGTCGATGGGATCGGCCCCGTCGAGCCCGTCGATGGGTTGGTAGCGGATGTCGACTGGGAAGGTGCGGCCGGAGACCTCGATGACGGGGGCGTTGTCGAAGTGGCGGGAGAAGCGCTCGGTGTCGATGGTGGCCGAGGTGATGATCACCTTGAGATCGGGTCGGTGGGGGAGGAGCTGTCTGAGGTAGCCGAGGATGAAGTCGATGTTGAGGCTGCGCTCGTGGGCCTCGTCGATGATGATGGTGTCGTAGCGCTGGAGTGATCGGTCCCGGGGGATCTCGGCCAGCAGGATCCCGTCGGTCATCAGCTTGACTCGGGTTTCGGGGCCGACCCGGTCGTTGAATCGGACGGTGAAGCCGACCGTTTGGCCGACCGTGGTCTCCATCTCTTCGGCCAGCCGCTCGGCGATGGCTCGGGCCGCCAGGCGGCGGGGTTGGGTGTGCCCGATCAGCTGATCGGTGCCCCGGCCCAGTTCGAGGCACATTTTGGGGAGTTGGGTGCTCTTTCCTGAACCGGTCTCGCCGGCAACAATGACGACCTGGTTGGCCTCGATGGTGGCCAGCAGATCGTCCCGACGATCGGAGATCGGAAGCTCGGGAGGGTAGGTGATGACGGGAGTGGAAGTCATGGCGCCGGGAGTAGGGCCGGTCTGCTTGGGACTGGCCCTCTTGATCGTATGTCCTCGTGTGCCCTGCGGGCACCTGGAGTTTTGGCCTCGAGGCCAAAACATCCCCGCACACGTGGTGTGCTCGTGTGCCCTGCGTTGTGGGGGCGCGAGCGGTTGGGTGCCGGGGCACGTAGGTTCGGGCCATGGCAGGAGTCATGATCATCACTGGGGCTAGTCGAGGGATCGGAGCCGCTACGGCTGTTTTGGCTGCCAGCCGGGGTTATGACGTGTGCGTCAACTATCGAAACCAGCAAGAAGCAGCCCTGACCGTGGTTGGAGCCTGTGAGGCCCAAGGCCAGCGAGCGGTGGCCGTCGGCGGGGATATGTCGGTCGAGGCTGATGTGCTCGCCCTGTTCGCGGCCAGCGCTGAGACTCTCGGTCCGCCGAGGGTGGTGGTCAACAACGCGGGGGTGCTGCATCGCCAGGCCCGGCTCGACACCTTCACCGCCGAACGGCTCCACGAGGTGGTGGCCGTCAACGTCATCGGGGCCATCCTGGTGGCCCGGGAAGCGGTGCGGGCCATGTCGACCGGCCGTGGGGGAGTGGGCGGCTCGATCGTGAACGTGAGCTCGGCCGCCTCATACCTCGGTAGCCCCAACGAATTCATCGACTATGCGGCAACCAAGGGGGCCATGGACACGATGACGATCGGACTGGCCAAGGAGGTGGCAACCGAAGGGGTGCGGGTGAACGCGGTTCGGCCGGGCCTGATCCGCACCGAGATTCACGCCGATAGTGGCGAGGCCAGCCGGGTCGAGCGGTTGGCGCCTCAGGTCCCGATGCAGCGCGGGGGAGGGGCCGACGAGGTAGCCGAGGCGATCCTGTGGTTGGCGTCGGAGCAGGCCAGCTATGTGACCGGAGCTCTGCTCGATGTGACCGGGGGTCGCTAGCTCAGAGCTCGTCGAGCCAGACGGGGGCTCGGTCGAGCAGGAATTCGCTCACGGCATGGCACCGATCGAAGATCTCGCAGAGGTTCTCCCGGTGCATGAACAGGTCGTCGAGGCCGAGCTCGATCCTGGCTCCGATGACCAGGGTCCGTTCGGAGGCATCGATCACGTCATGGGTTGAGTCGATCGCTTGGACCTTCAGAGGCAGTTCCGAGCCGCCGACACCGGCCAGGTCGGTAGCCAAGACCAGAAGATCGGGAGCATCACGAAGGGGTGGGAGGGCCCAGGTGAAGATGAGGGGGAAGGAGTAGCCGGATGGAGGGTCGGCCTCCTCGGGTAGCTCCAACATGCGGTCTTCGAAGGCCAGCAGGGTCCGCGGCTCGATCTCGATGGCTAGGTGGAGGTCTAGGGGCCCGCCACAGGCGCGCTCGGGGTGGAGCTCGACCTCCCAGGTCTGGCGCATGGAGTAGGTCTCGACGAAGTGCCGCTCGTCATGCACATGGAACTGGTGGTCAGTGGCATGGTCCTTGAGATCCGCCACATAGCCGGGAATGTCGATGATGGCCAAGGTGTGTGTTCCTCCCCCTATAGCCTGCCATGACCATACGACATTGAGGCGCAGGGCACTCATGAAACGCTGTTGTTAGGAGGCGAGGACAGGCCACCCTCGCTGCCTAGGGTGAGCATCCGTGGTTTGGATCTCTGGGGCGTATCGGGGACCATCATCGGTGGTCAGGGGTAGGTAGATGAACGGGCATGATGTCGTGGCAGGGTTGGTCGAGCGGTGAAGCCGAAGTCGATCCTCACCGTTTTTGACGATCTGATGGCCGAAGTCGCCGACGGGCTGTCCGAGCTGATCGATTGGGGTCATTCCGGTGCCCGGCCCGATCAGTACAACCATGACGTGGTGGCCGACAAGATCGTGCTTGAGGGCCTGCTCAAGGCCGGCTTTCGGGTGTTGAGCGAGGAGTCTGGTGTCACAGGCGACGGAGAGATCCTTGTCGTCGTCGACCCCGTCGACGGCTCGACCAACGCCTCGCGAGCCTTGCCGTGGTACGCCACCAGCTTGTGTGCTGTCGACGACCAGGGTCCGCTCGTGGCTGATGTTGTCAATCTGGCCAACGGTGATCGATACCGGGCCGTTCGGGGGAGTGGGGCCGAGGCCGAACACACTGCTCTGGGTGCCAGCGGGTGCCAGGATCTGTCGAAGGCCATTCTCGCCTTCGCCGGGTTGCCTCCCCGGGATGGGGGTTGGGCCCAGTTCCGCTGCTTTGGGGCGGCGGCCCTCGACCTGTGCGCCGTCGCTGCCGGGGTGTTCGACGGCTATGTCGATGTCAGCCGGTCACACCGGGTGTGGGACTACCTTGGTGCATTCCTGGTGTGCCAGGAGGCCGGGGTGCCCATCGTTGATGCTTTTGGACGCGATCTGGTCACCTACGATTCGCAACACCGGGCTCCGGTTGCAGCCGCCACCCCGGAGCTCCTCGATCAGGTCCTAGCCATGCAGGCCGACTGGTAGCTGTGAGCGCTTGGCCGACGGTGGGGCCATTGGGCTCAGACCCCATCGTTGTCGCAGTGAAGCTCCAGGGAGCCGACAACGGGCTCGACCTCAGGAGTGCGACGATCGCTCATCTCGGCCTGGGCAACGATGGTCTGGCCGGTAGCGTGCCAGTCGATGGTGTCGTCGGCGACGAGCCAGAGTTGGTCGTCGGCCGGCTGGTCGATCTCGTTCTCCGTGCCGACGGCGAGGTCAAGACCGACGCCGGATGCGGTGACCCAGAACTGCTGGGTATCGAGTACACCCTTACCAGCAGCCACGAAGTCTTCCTCGGAGATGAAGCAGGTGGTTGGGGTGAAGGTATAGGTGGTGTCGTCGACGACCAAGGTGCCGGAACCACCGGCAAACGGAGGCTTGCTTTCGGTGCGATCGATGGCGACGCGGAACAGAGACACGGCCACGATCAAGGCGACCAACGCGATGAGAACTCGGAGTATGGAGCGCGACGCGGGGGAGCCGGGCAAGGGGACTCGTCTCTTCTCTTCTAGGGGGCCCACTCATGCTACGAAACACCTGCCATCGGACTAGTTGCCGTTGAGTGACAAGGCCATTACGTATCTCGGTGACGAGCCGGGGCCCCTGGGGCTAGACTTCCTCGCTCCCAGGGCGTTTAGCTCAGTTGGCTAGAGCACCTCCCTTACAAGGAGGGGGTCGGGGGTTCAAGTCCCTCAACGCCCACTACTGTTCCTCCTGGTCAGCGAGCCACAGGCAGGCATCGAGTCCGACCGAGTAGTCTGATCACAAGTACACATCCAACGCCAGAGAATCCAACGCCAG
>JAAETV010000136.1 GCA_024227975.1 Actinomycetes bacterium | reverse complement strand
GACGAGGGTTTGACGGTCGCGCTCACCAGCGATCGAGCCCGCGCTGATGCCGGGAATGATGAACAACAAGATGATGAGCTCGGCCGTGAGTACCCATTCGAACATCGAGCGCCCGGTACGGACGGTGAGAGCCGAGATGGGATCGCCACTGAAAGAGCTTGTTGCCTCGCTGCCCTTGTAGGCCAGGAACATGACCCCGATCAGCAGGCCCAGAAAGAGGGTCAGGATGATCATCGACCGCATCGCCCGGCTGCGTTGTCGAAGCTCCCGGTCGAGCACCGGGTTCAGGGCATGAAGTCGCATCATTGGACGATCCCTTCGGTGATCTGGAGGAACAGGTCCTCCAGATCGTGGGTCTTGACCGTGAACTCTGTTACCTCTTGGCCCTCGCTGATCAGCCGCTTCAGCAGGTTCGCCTGCTCGCCCTCGTCGGCCACCGGGTATTCGGCCGTCTCCCCGTCGAGGAAGCGGACGTTGACCCGGCGCCCCCCTCCGAGTTGTTCGAGGATGGCCTCTGGAGGCCCCGAGGCCAGCAGCCGGCCGGCCTCGATGACGGCTATGTCGGAGCACATCTGCTGGAGCTCGGCCAGGATGTGGGAGCTGATCAGTACGGTCTTGCCCAACCGTTGGAGCTCACCCAACAGCACCCGAAACTCGATCCTGGCCCGAGGGTCGAGGCCCGACGCTGGCTCGTCGAGGATGAGTAGATCGGGATCATGAACCAGGGCCCTGGCCAACGACAGGCGCTGCTTCATACCTCGTGACAACTCATCGACCATGGCGTCGCGCTTCACGTCGAGATCGACCAGCTCCAGCAAGCCTTCGATGAGCTCAGGCCACTCGCTCCGGGCAATCCCGTAGGCGGCGGCGTGGAACTCGAGGTACTCGTCGACTCGGAGGCGGTCATAGACCCCCATCACATCCGGCATGTAGCCGAGGCGACGCCGTACCTCTTTCGACTGACGGATCGGGTCAGCCCCACAAACCATTGCCGTACCGGCAGTTGGCCGCAAGAGGGTAGCGAGTATGGCAAACGTGGTCGACTTGCCCGCTCCGTTGGGGCCGATCACGCCGAACACCGAACCACGGGGTACATCGAGGTCGAGCTGGTCGAGGGCCATCAGCGACCCGTAGCGCTTGGTCAGTCCTCGAGTTGACACCAGAAGATCGGTCTCAGGCATCGGCCCCTCCCTCCTCCTCGGCCTTCTCATCGCCAGGAGACCCGAACTTCAGGATCTCATCGTCGGCGGTTGCGGGTCTGAGGTCGGGGAACGGGTTGGCCATTTCCCAGAACTCACAGCCCATCATGACCCGCATATAGAGCTCGTTGTCGTCCAGAGCCGAGGGGGGTACGTCGAGAATCACCCGGTCGTCGGGGGCCTGCTGGACGCCGGCGGCCAGCCACTCGGATCCGTCCCACACATCCATGGCCGCGACGCTCCTCTTCGACAGATCGAGAACAGGATTGGTCCTCACCGCCTCCGATGTCATCAATCTCAATGTCATGGGGAAGTCGGAACAGGCGTTGCCGACGAGGTCAGTGGTGTGCCCCGAATTCCAGCCGCGCAGCAGCTCCAGCCGATAGTCCTGGTTGGCCAGAACGTCGGCCTGAAGGCGATCGGCCGATACGAAGGCGGTCCGACCCGAATCGATCACTGCCCCCCGGGTGGTGAGGACAGGGCCGGCCTCATCCTTGGTCCACCCCAGGACGACTACGAATCCGGGCGTTCTCAGGATGGGTCTCCGCGCCAACCATTGCATCAGGATGCCGGGATTGACGGCGCTGTCGTCGCTGTTCCACGGGTCGTTGTCCCACAGTCGCTCCATGAAGCGGTCGCGACCCATTGGCGGCACGTTTGCGTCGCGCAGGGTGACCTCGGCCGACTCACCCGGGCCGATGGAACCGATCCGCTGGAAGCCTTGGCCTGAGGCCACCAGTACCTCCTCCAGCTCGTGGCTGGTCAGGTTGGTGACGGTCCCGGTGAGGCTTCCGTCGTCTTCGACCAGGTCGACCAGCCAG
>JAAETV010000135.1 GCA_024227975.1 Actinomycetes bacterium | reverse complement strand
GCAGCGTCGACGTCTTTGGCTGTCCTTGCACATAATGCCACCGAAGCGCCCTCGGCCAGCAGGGTCTCGACCACCGCTCGTCCAATGCCCCTCGTCGAGCCCGTGACCAGCGCCCTCTTCCCCTTCAAACCGAGATCCATCGGGAGCTCTCCTTATGTCTTTGTCGTGATCTGACCCAATCACCAACGGCCCTCAATTGGGGCCAACCACTGATAGGCAGCGCCTGGTAGCAGCCTCCAGTAGAGAAGGTATCGCCTCGGCCGGCGGAGACGATCCGGGGAGGGATCACCTATCATCGGCCCCTGGCCCTGCTGGGCCGCTTGACCAACCGGTCAGCGACAGCCCACCTGACGCCCAAAGCCGGTGCGGTACTAGCGTGTCGACATGGCCGTTGTGACCCACCGATCGTTCAGTTGTATCTGCCACGCCACCTGCTCCATCGAGGAGCATGGGCTGAGGGCAATTGCCAGCTACGCCGGTACCGGGGCATACCAGAACACAACAGCACTGGCGACGGGGGCGGCCTGACCATCGACTGCGACCTGCTGGTATCCAGCCCTGCCCCCGCCCGGCCAGCTCGGGTCGACCGAGAGAACCGAAAGGCACACCAATGACCAGCCAGACGAAGGACCATGATCCCCTGGCCCGCCGCGTCCTGGTCGGGATTGACACCGGGGGGACGTTCACCGACGTGATCACCTTCGATCCGACGTCCGGACAGGTGTTCGCCACAAAGACCCCGTCGACCCCGCACGACCCGTCGCAGGGATTCCTGACCGGGGTTGACCAGGGCCTGAGCGAGGCGGAGCTGGAAACGGCGGACCTCAAGTCGGTGTGTCATGGCACGACAGTGGCCACCAATGCTCTGCTCCAGGATGAGGTGGCTGGTCTTGGCTTCCTCACCACTCATGGTTTCCGTCATGTCCTGGAGATCGCTCGCCAGAGTGTCCCCGAGGGATACGGCAACTCGTATTTCTGGGTCAAGCCCGAGCGTATTGTCCCCCTGGGCCTGATTCGTGAGGCCTCCGGTCGGCTCGATGCAACCGGGTCCGAGGTCGAACCCCTCGATGAAGAGGCGGTGGCGGAGGCAGCGGCGTTCTTCGCCCGCTCCGGGGTAGACGCGGTAGGGATCTGCTTCCTTCACTCCTATGTCAGTGACGCCCACGAGCACCGGGCTCGTGAGATCTTCACCGAGATTCACCCCCAGTGCAGTGTCTCCATTTCGAGCGATGTTCTGCGCGAGTACCGCGAGTACGAGCGATCCATGACGACCCTCGTCGATGCTTTCGTCAAGCGATCTGTTGTCGACTATGTGCGTTCCATCGAGGCCCGCCTTGGTGAGCTGTGCGAGGTCGACTCGGTCGATGGGGTCGGCTTCTACATCATGAAGAGCAATGGGGGTGTGGCCTCGGCCGCCGGGGTCGAGTCCCGTCCCATCTCAACCGTGTTGTCGGGCCCAGCCGCAGGTGCGCTCGGGGCTGCCCACCTGGCCCGGGCCGCCGGGTTCGACAATGTGCTCGCCCTCGACGGGGGTGGGACCTCGACCGATGTCACCGTTGTCCGCCACGCCACCCCGGCCCTGACCACAGAGGGCACCATCGGACGGTTTCCGACCAAGGTTCCCATGATCGACATCGTCACCGTCGGTACCGGCGGGGGGTCGATCGCCTGGTCACCCCCAGAGGGGGGACTGAAGGTGGGGCCCCGATCTGCCGGCGCTGACCCCGGTCCCCTCTGCTACAGCAAGGGTGGCACCGAGCCGACCCACACCGATGCCCAGCTCGTCCTGGGCCGTATCCCTCCCCATCTGCTGGGTGGACGGATTCCACTCGATGTCTCGGCCGCGGAGACGGGTATTGGGTCCCTGGCCGCAACTATCGGAATGTCGACCCAGGCTTGCGCCGAAGGTGTGCTCGAAATCGCAGTCTGGAATCAGGCGAACGCCATCCGTCAGGTGAGCGTGAAGCGAGGGCTCGATGTCCGCGACTTCGCTCTCTGCTGCTTCGGGGGCTCGGGTTCTCTCGGAGCGTGTCGCCTCCTCGACATCTTGAGACTCGAAGCCGTCATCGTGCCGCCCAATCCAGGCAACGTCAGCGCCTTCGGATTGCTCACCGTGGATGTTCGCAATGACGAGGTCCAGACCTTCGTAGTCAGAGACGACAAGGTCGATCTCACCCAACTGAGCTCAGGTTTTGCCGCGCTCGAGGAGCGCCTTCGGTTGACCCTCGACGCCGAGGGGTTCCCCCGTGATAGCCAGCGCATCGAGCTATCGGCCGATCTGCGCTACGACGGACAGGCCTATGAGGTCCAAGCCACGTGTCCCCCCGGTCCGATCGATCAGGCCTTTCGGCAATCGGTACTCGACTCGTTCCACGATGCCCACGAGGCCCAGTACGGCTACTGCTACCGCCAAGATCCCTCGCAGGTGATCGAATGGGTGAACCTGCGGGTGTCTGGCACCGGCCCCATCGACGGCCCATCGCTGCGAGAGCTCGACACTGCGGAGGGGGAACCTCAGGCATCGGGCACCCGTCATGTCACCTTCGGCGGCGAAGCCATTGAGACCCCGACCTTTGCTCGGGACGGCCTTGGTGCCGGCCAACGCATCAACGGGCCCGCCATCATTGAGGAGTTCGGCTCCACCGTGCCCCTGGCACCAGGATTCTTCGCCGTCGTAGACCGGCTCGGAAACCTCATCATCAGAATGGAGAATCGCTGATGGACACTATCGACCCGATCCTTCTCGAGATCGTCGAGGGCACTCTGGCCTCAGTGGAATCCGAAGTCGAGACCGCGATCGGCCGCACGGCCCGCTCACCCATGATTCGTGATCAGCACGACTTCAGGGCCGGAATCCACGATCGGAAGCTGCGCAAGCTCACTGGTCGCTCCTACTCGGCCCTGGTCGACCCGGTTGTCCGCGATTTCCCGGCCAACACGATGGCGCCTGGTGACGTCTACTTTCACAACGACGTGTACCTATCAGAGGGTGGGATTGGGCACCTGCCCGACCTCTGCGTCACCGTTCCAGTATTCGCTGAACGAGATGGGGAGAAGGTGGTAGTCGCCTTCGTTCAGGCCTTCGGCCACCATGATGACATCGGCGGTCGGGTTCCTGGCTCGATGCCATCAGACGCCACCTCGGTCTTCGAAGAGGGTCTCATGGTTCCACCGATCAAGCTCGAGGATCGGGGGGTCCGCAACGAGGCCGCAGTCACGATCATGGCCAGGAACTCACGGCTTCCCGATCATCTCCGGGGCGATCTCGACAGTGAGATCAATGCCTGCCGTCTCGGTGTCGTCCGCCTGGAGGACCTGTTCACTCGCTATGGGGTCGAACAAGTAGAAGCCTGCTTCAACGCCATCGTGGACCGCACGACCGAGACCTTCCGCCGGGAGATCCTGTCCAAGATTCCCCAGGGAACTTGGGTCTGGGAGGACTATGCCGAGCACGACGGAATCGACCCACCCAAGCTGCACGCCCAGCGCATAACCCTCACTCGGACCCCAGACAAGCTGATCCTCGATCTCAACGGGACGAGCCCTCAGGCCAAGGGGCCGATCAATCACGCTGGCGACTACGCCGATGGCACCTTCCTCAAGAAATGGCTTGCCCCCATCCTGCGCAACCTGGCCGATACGCCCGAGCGCATGGCCGAGCTCGATGTGAACGAGGGAGTCGTGCCCCTGATCGACATCGTCTTCCCTCCGAAGGGCACACTGATCACCCCCGAGTTTCCCGCTCCGACCAATGCCAGGACCTTCGTCATCCTCCGCCTCCTCGGCGTCTTCGCCGGAGTCCTGGCCAAGGCCGTCGACGGACGCATGCCGGCCGACCAGGAGACCATCCGCTATACGGGACTGTCGGGAACCAATGAGCATGGGGAGTGGTTCTTCAGCCGGGAGATCCTGGGGGGAGGATCAGGGGGTCGCTACTACGCCGACGGTTCCGACACCATCCATGTCGTTCCCGATTCTCAGAATCTGCCTGCCGAGTTCGTCGAGGCCCGATTCCCCCTGAGGATCGAGCGCCTCGGCCTGGCCCCCGATTCGGGGGGTGCGGGTCGCTATCGAGGTGGTCTGGGGTACCGCAAGGAGATCCGGTCGCTCACGGGTGGGAGCTTCATGTCGATCGCCGATCGCTCGATCCTCTCCTGTTGGGGTCTCAAAGGGGGCAAGGCTGGTGCTCCGTTCCGGGTAACCGTCGACCCCGGCGGCCCCAACCAGCGGATTCTCGAAGGGCTCTGCAATGATGAGGTCGTCGCTCCGGGTGAGCTCATCCGGATCGAGACGACGGGTGGCGGCGGTTGGGGCAACCCCCTTGATCGGCCGGTCGCCGAGGTCCAGCGTGATCTCGATGAGGGCAAGGTCACACTGGGGGCGGCCGAACGCGACTACGGGATCGTCCTGCGCGACGGCCAGATCGATGCAGCAGCAACCGAGGCAAAGCGACTGTCGAGGAAAGAAGCGGACGGCGATGGCCTGTTCTTCGATCGCGGTCCAGGCTTCGCTACGCTCTCTGGCGGCAAGCTGTCGGCCGAAGTCGACCACTAGCGGCGGCATGCACCCCATGACTAGCAGCAATCACTTGTTTGACGGCTTGTCGGCCGGTCGCAGCGGCGAGGACCGCACCTTCATGCGGATGGAGGACGACGGCGTCTGGAGCTACAACGATACGTTCACCCTTGCTGCTCGCATGGCCAACACCCTCATCGACCGTGGCGTCCGATCTGGTGATCGGGTGGTCGTGCAGGCAGAGAAGTCGCCCGAAGCGGTAGCCCTCTACCTGGCCTGCATCATGTCGGGCGCAGTGTTCCTACCACTCAACACTGCCTATACCGCTAGTGAAGTCGCCTACTTCATCGGTGACGCCGAGCCCACCGTCGTCGTGTGCGACCCGAGCCGAGATCACGAGGTCTTGCCCCTGTGTCGAACCGCGGACGCCGAGCTGTTGACCCTTGGCCGCGACGGTGGTGGGACGTTGGCTGCCTCCTCAGCCCAAGCCTCGTCGGAGTTCGCCACCGTTGCCAGAGGGCCCAATGACCTGGCCGCGATCCTGTACACGTCGGGCACGACGGGGCGTTCCAAGGGGGCCATGCTGAGCCATGACAACCTGTTGAGCAACGCCCTCGCACTCCAAGACATCTGGCAGTTCAGCGGTGAAGATGTCCTCATCCACGCCTTGCCCATCTATCACGCCCATGGGTTGTTCGTTGGTATCAACGTGACCCTGACCGTCGGGGCGTCAATAGTCTTTCTCCCGAGGTTCAACACCGAGCAGATCATCGCTCAACTACCCGGCGCCACAGCCATGATGGGGGTACCCACCTACTACACCCGGCTGCTGGCCCAGCCCGACTTCACCGCTGAGACGACCAGCCACATGCGGGTGTTCATCTCGGGAAGTGCGCCGCTGCTAGCCGAGACTCATGCCGAGTTCGAGGCTCGAACGGGCAACAGGATCCTCGAGCGATACGGGATGACGGAGACCACCATGATCGCCTCGAACCCCTATTGCGGGGAACGGCGGGCCGGTGCCGTCGGCTTCCCCCTGCCCGGGGTCGACCTACGAATCTGTGCCCCTGACACTGGTACCGAGGTGGTGGATGGGGAGATCGGCGTCATCGAGGTGCGCGGCCCAAATGTGTTCCAGGGATACTGGCGCCAACCCGACAAGACCGCCGAGGAGATGAGTGAGGATGGCTACTTCCGCACCGGCGACCTTGGTCGCTTCGATGCCGACGGGTACCTCCACATCGTCGGCCGAGGCAAGGACCTGATCATCTCCGGCGGGTTCAATATCTACCCGAAGGAAGTCGAGACCGAGATTGACGCTGTCGATGGGGTCGCTGAGTCTGCCGTGATCGGGGTGCCCCACCCCGACTTCGGTGAAGGTGTGGTGGCCGTCGTGGTGTCGCTACCGGATGCCTTCCTCGACGAGGTCGAAATCACGGCGGTCCTGGCCGACAAGCTGGCCCGATTCAAGCTCCCAAAGCGGATCTTCTTCACCCCCGAGCTACCCCGAAACGCCATGGGCAAGGTCCTCAAGAACGAGCTCCGCCAGGAGCACGCTGAAGCCCTGACGGGCGACCAGTGACAACAGACTGGAGACCAGCGCAGCTGATCAACCCGGGGCACCAGTGGGTGAGACTCGAATAGTGTCCTTCAGCAAGGGGACACCATGTTGGCAGGATCGAAGATGGAACATAGGGTTCCCCCGATGAGCCAAGGACCAGATACGGCGTACTGTTGACGAGTTCTCCATGAGTCAGAAACCAGGACCGATCGTCATCGCCATCGGTGGGCACTCGCTGCTAGCCCCGGATCTTCCACCAACGGTTGCCAATCAATTCGCCGTGACATCCGACGCAATGAAGCCAATCGCCCGCCTCCTCGACCGAGGTGAGCAAATTGTGTTGACCCACGGCAATGGACCTCAGGTCGGCTTCATGCAGCTCCGATCCGAATTGGCACGCGAGACCCTGCCGGAGGTTCCGCTCGACTCCCTGGTTGCCGACAGCCAGGGGGCGATGGGCTACATGATCGAGCGGGCGCTGCGAGCTGAGCTGCGCCGCGGCGGCAACGACGCGCAGGTCGTCACCATCGTCACCGAGGTCGAGGTGGATCCGGACGATCCCGCTTTCGACGCACCGAACAAACCCATCGGTCGCTTCTACCAACGGGCCGAGGCCGAGTCGTTGGCTCGCGAGCGAGGCTGGCAACTGATGGAGGACCCCAAACGTGGGGTGAGGCGCGTTGTCCCGTCTCCCAACCCACAGCGAATAGTGCAGCTCTCAACAATCGAGCAGCTCTGCCAACTGGGCATCACAGTGATCTGTTGTGGTGGCGGCGGTATCCCGATCAGTCGGAGCGAGGACGGTCAGATCGTCGGCCAGGAGGCTGTGATCGACAAGGACAGGGTGAGCATGCTGTTGGCGGTACGCCTCGGCGCAACCCGGCTCATCATCACGACAAGCGTCGACTATGTCTATACGGATTTCTATTCAGACTCTCCGAGGCCGCGTCCATCGCTAGGCCTCGACGAGGTCAGGTCGTTGCGAGCCCAGGGTCAGTTCGCGGCGGGAAGCATGGGACCGAAAATGGATGCTGCTGTCGACTTCCTGGACGCAATCGATGGCGAGATGATCATCTGCCTACCGGAGGACCTCGAAGAAGCAATCGACGGACGGGCCGGCACCCACATCACGAGGGACGCATGAACGAACGACGACACACCACGTGTGCCCTCCGGGCACCTCAAGATTCTCGGGGCAGCAAGACTTGTCACGAAATCATGAGTTGCAAGCCCCAAGAATCTAGCAACCGCAACGGAAGGAGAAGCTGCCCATGAGCGAAGTTCAAGCGTTGGAGTCGCTGGATCAGCACGCGCTCGATGCCCTGCTCGGCAAGAGCCTGCTGACCACCCAGGAGTGGTCGACAACCGAGTTGGCTTCAGTGCGTGCCCTGGCTCGTGTCCTGGCCGGACTCGACCGGCGGAGCATCCGCACACCGTTGTGCCCGCACGAGCTGGCGTGGGCTGTGTTCTTCGACCAGTCGACACGAACGAAGAGTGCTTGGGCCGGGGCAGCCGCTCGGCTCGGGATGCAGCCGGTCATCGTCGACGGCTCATCTACCCAGGTCTCCCATGGCGAGACGGCGGCCGAGACCGGCGCCATGCTCGGGATGAACGCTCATGCGATGGGAATCCGCCATGATCTGATCCTCGGTGAGGGCAACTCGTTCATCCGCGACATCAAGAGGGGAATCGACGGTCATCTCGCCGCCACCGACGACGGCCGCCAGGTGCCGATCGTCAATCTGCAGTGCGACGTCGACCATCCGACCCAGTCAATGGCTGACCTCATGTGGCTCGAGGACAACCTCGGCGACCTGGCCGACCGGAACATCACAGTGAGCTGGGCCTACTCCCCCTCCTACGCCAAGCCGCTGTCGGTGCCGCAAGGCCTCATCACCCTGTTGACCCGATTCGGGGCCAATGTGACACTGGCCCATCCCCCGGGCTACCAGCTCACCGAACAGACTATGAGCGATGCCGCGGCCAATGCCGCTGGCGGTGGGTCATTTCGTGTCGTCGACGACATGGACGAAGCGTTTGCCGACGCCGATGTCGTCTACCCCAAGAGTTGGGGGGCCTACGACCTGATGGTGGAGCGGGTCGGGGCCAACGCAGCAGGCGACAACGACGAGCTGGCCGCCATCGAAGCCCGGGCCCTCGAACGCAACGCCCAGCACACCGATTGGATCTGCGATGAACGTCGGATGGGCATCACCGCAGGCGGTGATGCCCTGTACATGCACTGCCTTCCGGCCGACATCGGGGCCGAGGTGAGCCCAGGCGTGATGGAGCAACACAAGGTCAATGTCGCCCGCGAGGCCAACTGGAAGGTCTACGTGGTGATGGCCCTGCTGGCAGGGGCGAAAGTCACCGATCTTGGCGCCACGCTTGCCGCACTCGAACAGGAGGCAATCCGATGACCGAACTCGACGAACTACTCGACCGGCGCGTGGCCGAGCTGAGCGAGCTCCACCTACCGTTGGCGGCCGCGATCTTGCGCGAAGCCATCCGCATTCCCGCCGACTATGTCGATCGCCCGATCGAGGAGGGAGGGGACCCGGCGTGTGGCACGAGCAATCACGAGGGTCCGCGCCTCGAGTTCTTGAAGCAGACGATCATCGACATCGGAGCCGTGCGTTTCGCCGAAGACGTATGGTTCGACGACTACGGCAACCTGGTGTGGACGGTTGCTGATCCTGAGGACGGCATCCATCCGGACAACAAGCGGATCGTGTATTTCGACGGTCACAGCGACACGGTGCAAGCGTTGCGTTCGACTTGGCGGGAGAAGCTCGTCGGCATCGACGCCTACGACGGGCTCATCGACATCGAAACCGTCGATCGCGAGTACCTGCGCAGCGAGTTGGGCCATCTGCCACCGGACGATGAGTGGGATCATCTGATATTCGGACGTGGGGCCGCCGATCAGCTCGGTGGTGTCGTCTCGCAGATAATGGCGACCAAGATTGCGCTCGAACTGGCCCCGGAGGGGGCGCTGAAAGGTGTGATCATCCGGGCCTACGCCACCGCCTGTGAGGAGGACAACGACGGCGCCGGACCGATGTATCTGATGAAGGAGGTCTTGCCCGGGGCCGCACCGGACCTGATTCCCGACGTCGTCATTCTCACCGAAGGCACGGGAGACGCATACAAGGGGGCGCTCGGGATCTACCGAGGGCAACGGGGCCGGATGCAGATCGAGGTCGCAGTGACCGGCCGTTCGTGCCATGGTTCGATGCCATGGGAAGGTCTGAACCCCCTTGAGCATGGTGGGGCCATCATCGCCGAGGCGGCTCGCCGCTACGACGACCGAGACGGGTTCCTCGACGACCCATTCCTCGGGCATGGGACGAGAACTGCGTCGTGGTCTCAGCTGGAAACACCTAGTGACTGTGCGGTACCCGACCGATTCACGTTCCGCTTCGATCGTAGGCTGACCGTCGGCGAGGTACCGGACCAGGCACTGGCCGACATCGAGTCGCTCGACGCCGTTGGGGCGGCTCGGGAGGCCGGGCTGACGGTCGATATCCGGGTACCCACCTACGATGGGGTGACGTGGCGTGGCTACGAGCCGGGCAACGAGCAGATCTATATGGGTTGGGCGACACCGGCCGAACATGATGCCATCCAGACGGCTGCTGCGGTGTACGAGGGGGTTGTCGCTCCCAATGTCATCGCGTCGCCTGATGAGGATGGCGGCATGAGGGCAGACGCTCGGGTCGATCGGTGGATCTTCTCCACCGATGGAGTCGGATTCCCGATTCCAACTGATGACACCACCATCGAGGTGCCAGCGAGCAAGGGGTGGGTCGAGGCGGGGGATTTCAAACATCCGGCGATGTTCGGATTCGGTGCCGGCATCGAGCAGAACACACACAAGATCGGCGAATGCGTCGACCGACGCGAGCTGAGGCTGGCGATCGCCTTCCTGGCCAGGTTCCCAGGGGCGTACGCCAATCAGCCGAGCTAGAAGGGGCGAGCGTTCGCCCATACAACTCCCCCTCCAGGTCAGTGACAGCGTGTTCCTCTCGCCGGCCTGACCGAACCGAAAGGATCAAGGTAGATGCGTATAGCCATTCTGACCGGGGGCGGTGACGTTCCGGGCCTGAACCCGTGCATCAAGGCTGCCGTTGGCCGTGTCGAAGGGGCAGGTGGGTCCGTGATCGGCCTCCGCCGGGGCTGGGCCGGGCTCTTGCACTGCAATCCTGATGATCCGGCCTCGATCGAAGCGAACACGAAGAAGCTCGACTCGGGCACCGTTCGTACCATCGATCGAACCGGTGGGACGTTCCTTCACACCTCGCGGACGAACCCTGGGCGGGTGCCAGCCACCGACGTTCCTGACTTCCTTCGTGACCAAGCCTCCGCTGATGGTGTGTCTGACTTCACGAGCCACATCCTGAAGGTCTTGGAGGAGCTCG
>JAAETV010000134.1 GCA_024227975.1 Actinomycetes bacterium | reverse complement strand
GGGTACTACGAGCACTCGGATGTGATCGCCCTCCAAGATCTGGAGGCCATGCTCAAGGACGGCACTGTGGTCCGGCCGTCGAATGGCGAGGCGCCGGAGAAGCTTTGCTTCATCCAGTGTGTCGGTAGCCGTGATCGCCAGATCGGCAACGAGTATTGCTCGAAGGTCTGTTGTGGAGTCGCCTCCAAGAATGCCATCGAGATCCGCCAGCTCTTGCCCGACTGCAAGGTCTTCATCTTCTACATCGACATGAGGATGTACGGCTACTGGGAGAACGAGATCTACTGGCCGGCTCAGGAGAAGCACCGGGTGCAGTACATCAAGGGAATGGTGACCGAGGTCCTACCCAAGGGCGACAAGCTCCTGGTCCGGGGGGAGGACACGACGATGGGGCGCCCGATGGAGGTCCCCATGGACCTGGTTGTGCTCTCGGTTGGCATGGAGCCATCACCGGGCACCCGCACGCTGGCCCACCTGTTCGGTGTCCAGGCCAATTGCTATGGCTTCATCGAGTCGGTTCGGGCCCCCATGGACGTCGTCACTACCAGCGTCCCCGGTGTATTCGCTTGTGGGGCCGCCCTCGGCCCGGCCGATCTCGAAGACTGCGCCTCTTCGGGGGCGGCATCGGCGGCCAAAGCCATCATGTCTGTCCGCTTGCATGTGAGTGCGGGCTGAGCCCGGGGCTGGCTGCGGTGCCAGGTCAGGTTGTCGATGCCGAAGCGGCCGAGGAGTTCATGGGCGAGACCTTGAAGAAGGTCGCGCCCGAGATCCTGGCCGCCATTGCTTCCGAGCTGAGCCTCAAGTCGGCCATTTTCTCCGAGCGCCTGGCTCCGGCCCGGCTCGAGCTCGCAGAACGGGCCGATCTGTACCTCGTCCTTCGGCACGTGTTCTCGGCTCGACGCAAGGCCGATGCCATCCTCGACACCGTCGGTGAGGCCCCGCTGGCGGCCGCCATCGAGGAATTGCTCCGAGGGTCCGACGTCCTTCCGGCCCGGATCGAACGGTTCCAGTCGGTGCTGTCGTCGTTTCCCCAGGCTGCCTTCGAACTGCCGTCGGAGATCCTCCACTTCACCTACCCCGACCACTACTGGCTCTGGACCCGCTGGATGTGGGACCCCCGGGCCGAGACCGGTGCCCTCGCCTTGGTCACTGCCGACGATTTCGAGTTCGGCTGCGACGATCCCGGAGGCACCTACCTGCGAGTGGGGGAGGCAGTCGCCTTCGTGAGCGCCACCGGTCAAGCTGCCGGCTTCTCGTCGTTCGACGAGGGCCCTTTCGCGGTCGACGTATTCCTGGGATGCGTCTACGCCGTCTATATGTACACCGTGCTGCGGATGCGCATGACTCAGGAGTTCAATCGCATCGTCCCACAACAACCTGAGCTGGTCCGGCGACTGCTCGGCGTACACCGATTGGAGGCCTGATCGTGCCGATCGGGGGAAGGAAACAGGAGCCCGTTGCCCGCGAGTTCGAAAGCGTCACGGTGGAATCGACGATCAGCGGCCGCCCCTGGGAGCTGAGCGGTCACTGGAACCGGATGTTCGAGCAGAGGGTCATCTGGGACTATGACACCGAGGGCTTCGCCAAGATGGCCGAGCTCGACGGCGGCGAGTCGCTGGAGTGGTGCTACCGCTGTGGCCGGTGTATCCCGGTGTGCCCGGTCGACCTCGTTGGCCACTACGGCCCGATGCGGATGCACCAGGCCGTCCAACAGGGTGCCGACCTGGCCCAGACCGATGATCTGTGGATGTGCACCACCTGTATGAACTGCCTCCGGGTCTGCCCCAAGGAAGTCGACATGATCCAGATCATGCCGGCCGTCCGAGAGACCGCGGTCGACATCGGTCAGGTACCGGCCGAGTTGCAGGATGTGTTCGAGAAGACGTTCCGCTACGGCAACTGCCTTGGCCAGAACCCGAAGCGGCGCCACGCCTGGACCAAGGGCATCGACGTGCGCATCCTGGGCAAGGATCTATCGCCGGTCGATGTGCTGTTCTACGTCGAGGACTACTGGAGCTACCACCCCCGGGGCCAGGACGCAGCCAAGGCCTTCGTTCGCATCATCGATCATCTGGGCATCGACTGGGCCATCCTTGGCCCGGAGGAGAAGACGATTGGTGACTCCCAACGCCTAGCTGGGGAGAAGGGGTTGTTCGAGTCGCTGGTCGAGGATGTGAGCGCCACCCTCGCCCAGTACGAATTCAGCCGCATCGTCACCCCGGACCCCCACGGCTACAACGCCCTGCGCAACGAGTACCCCAAGCACGGCCACAACTACGACGTATTGCACTACACCCAGCTCCTGGCCAGCCATATCGACGACATCACCTGGACCGAGGAGTTGGACTACACGGTCACATTCCACGACCCCTGCTACCTCGGTCGCCACAATGGTGAGTACGACGCACCCCGCCAGCTACTCGAGGCGATCCCCGGTATCGAGCTGGTCGAGATGGCCCGCTGCCGTGAGAACGGGTACTGCTGCGGTGGTGGTGGCGGCGGTATGTGGCTCGACGGCCTCACTGACAACTACACCAGCGAGCGGCTCTCGGAGCGCCGGGTCCGCGAAGCAGTGGAGAGCGGAGCCGACGTCATGGCCGTCTGCTGCCCCTACGAGGTGTCCCGGTTCGAGGACGCAGCCAAGTCAACCGGCAACGATCAGCTCCAGATCTTCGACATCGTCGAGCTGATGGACCAAGCGCTAGGTAGCGATAGTGCCGGCTGAGGGCCTCCGAGTCATCGATTTCGGCTCGGTGTCACCATTGCGGTCGCAGACCCTGTGGCATGCGGTCGCCAACGGGGTGTCGAACGACTCACCGCCGACACTGTCATTCTGCCGCCCCCGATCGCCATATGTATGCATCGGCTACCACCGCCGACTCGACGAGGTCGACACCGATTGGTGCGATAGCCGTGACCTACCCGTCTACCGCCGGATGGTTGGTGGGGGGCCCGTCTACCTCGACTCCGGCCAGCTGTTCTTCCAGATCACAGTGCCGATGAAAGCTGTCCCCCCATCACGACCGAAGGCACTGCGGATGCTGCTGGAGCCGGCCGTCGAGGCCTTCCGGGCCAGCGGCATCGACGCCAGGCTCGACGATCGCTTGGAGATCACCGTCGGCGATCGCAAGGTCTGCGGCTACGGCGCCGGGCAGATCGGAGATGCCGCCATCGTCGTCGGCAACCTCATCGAGAGCTTCGACCATCGAGCCGCAGCATCAATCCTCAGTATCCCAACGGAAGCGGCCCGAGCCGAGTTCGCTCGTCTGATCCAGCGCTACGTGGCCGCCACCCCGGCCGATGCCTCCCGATTCCGAACGGCCGCTGTGTCGGCCTACTCACGCGCCCTCGGCCGCCATGGTGAGCCAGGTGAGCTGGTAGCCCACGAGAAGGTGAAGCTGGCAGACCTCGACCGCAAGTTCGTCGATCCGGCATGGGTTCGAGGCCCGTCCCGACCGACTCCGGCCGCATGGCAAGCCAAGGTCAAGGCTGGGGTGTGGGTGTTCGCTGCTTCTGAGGACGGCACTGAGCTGACCCTCGGATTGGACGGCACACGGGTACTCAGCGCTCGAGTGGCTGCGCCCGAGCTCAACGGTCAGGCCCCGGCCCTGGCCCGGAGCCTCATCGGGCGGGAGCTGGGCGACCTCGACGAGATCCTGCAGGGAGCGGGCAGGGTCGGTTGTCGCCTGTCGTCGCTGGCCGACCGGGCTCAACCGAGCCGGATCTGATCGAGGGAGACCACCAGATGTCAACCCAAACCATCCAAGGATTCACCGTCCGTCTCGACCGGGCCTATGACTGCCAGCACCATATGTGGGTCGAGGTCATCGGGCTGGAACGGGTCCGCATCGGCATGGACCCCCTCGGACTGGAGACGTCTGGGAGCCTGGCCCAGCTCCAGTTCTCGCCGCCGGGGACGATCGTGGGTCGGGGTGGCGAGGTCGGCAGCCTCGAAGCCGAGAAGTTCGTCGGCCCCCTGGTTGCCCCCCTGGGGGGAACCATCAGCGCCATCAACGAGGCAGCTATGGCCGAGCCATCTCTCGTCGAGCGCGACCCCTACGGGGGGGGATGGATGATCGAGCTCCAGACCGCCGACCTGGCCACCGATCTGGCTGCCCTCACCAGGGGCGAGGACGCCATCATCGCCGAGTTCGAGCGCAAGATCGATGAGTTCCGCCGAGACGGGGTGCTGGCCGAATGACCGCCTCCAGGGACGGGTTCGAGGTGAGGCGAACCCACTTCGGCGACCAGATGGACTTCTTCGCTCCGGGCTTGAAGCGATGGCAGACCTCGGAGTGGAAGCCAGGTAGCGCCCGTCGGTTCCTTCCGGTTTCGGTGACCGGTGATGCCTGCGCCCTCCAGTGCGATCACTGCCAGGCCAAGGTCCTGAAGGGGATGATCTCGGTGGCTGGAGGGCTCGACCTGTTCGAACGTGCCCGCCAGCTACAAGCCGAGGGGACCGAAGGGATCCTGATCTCGGGGGGATCGACAACCGACGGGGGTGTTCCCCTGACCCGACACCTCGACGCCATGGGGCGGATCAGAGACGAGCTGGGGATGAAGGTAGTGGTCCACTCCGGGGTCGTGAGCCCCCAGCTGGCCGAGGGCCTGGCCGCAGCCGGGGTCGACGCCGTGATGCTCGACATCATCGGTGCTGACGAGACGATCCGCGATGTCTACCACCTCGATCTGACCACCGCCGACTTCGCCCGCTCACTCGAACTGTTGGCCTCCCAAGATATGCGGATCATTCCTCACATCGTGCTTGGCATGCACTACGGCCAGTTTCGGGGTGAGCACCGGGCCCTGGAGATGATCGCTGAGCACCCTGTCTCCACCCTCATCCTGGTGGTGCTGGTCCCTCTGGTCGGCACCCCGATGGAGTACATCCCGTCCCCTCCGGTCGACGACGTCGTCGACTTCTTCGCCATTTCGCGCCAAGCCATGCCGACGACGACGATCAACCTTGGTTGTGGTCGCCCGATGGGTGAGATCAAGGTCGAGCTCGACCGAGCCGCCGTCGATCAAGGCCTGAACGGCATCGCGTACCCCGCTGACGGGACGATCGCCTATGCCCGCCATCGGGGGATCGAGCCAAACCTGTACGAGTACTGCTGTTCGCTGACCTGGGCCGGGGCCGCGGGCCAGAGTTACCGGGAAGTATCGGTGGCGCTATGACAGAACCGACCGGAGGAGGGGCTATGAATCGATGGCGACTGATCACCGACGACAACGTCCACGGAGCCGATGGGCTGGCGTTCGATGAGGCGTTGGCTGCCGGCTACGGGCGGAATGGTGATGATGCCCTGCCGACCTTGCGGCTGTACACCTATCACGACCACAGCGCCCTTTGCGGCCGCTACCAGAACCTGCAGGCCGAGATCGACATCGAAGCCTGCGACCGGACCGGAACTGTCTACAACCGGCGGCCAACCGGGGGCGGGGCCATCGTGATGGGAGAGGGACAGCTCGGGGTGGCGGTTGCCACGCGGGCCCCCACAGCCGATCACCCCAAAGTCCTCCTCCGTCGCTTCTCCGATGGGATCGTGGCCGGTTTGGCCAAGCTCGGCGTCGACGCCGAATTCGCTGGAAAGAACGATCTCAAGGTCAACGGACGCAAGATCGCTGGCCTCGGGCTCTACCTCGACGGAGCTGGAGGCCTGCTGTTTCACTCCAGCGTGCTGGCCGATCTCGATATCGCCTTCATGCTCGACGTGCTCGACACCCCGGCATCGAAGCTCGGAGCCGCTGGGGTCGAGGCCGTTGCCGAGCGGGTCACGACCGTGACCCGGGAGACGGGTCTACCTTGGACCGGTTCGACCCTGCGAGAGGTGATCGCCGTCGGTTTCAGCGAGGCCCTGGACATAGATCTGCAAGAAGCCGAGCCGAGTTCCGACGAGCTTGATCGGGCCGAGGTCCTCGTCGATGACCGGTATGCAACCGACGAGTGGCGGCTCCAGCGCAGCCCCCGCTCCGACACGACGGGTAGCGCGGTGCTGAGGACTCCAGCTGGCTTCGTCCGTCTCTACCTGTCGATGAACGGCGACATGATCAAGAGCGCCCTTTTCACCGGCGACTTCAACACCCTGCCCGAACCACTGGCCGCCCTCGAAGCAGGGTTGAAGTGGACTCGGGCCAGTCGTGATCAGCTGCTGAGGGTGGCCGAAGTAACCTGCGGGCCGGACACCGGGCTCGGTATCAGCCCCGACATGGTCATCGACGCCGTGATCGAGGCAGCCGAGCAGGTAGCGGCCCGAACCCGAGCCGCCCCCGATATCGAGGGCTCGTGCTACTTCCCCGACCGGGACAACCAGGGACGGGGGCTGGTCCGGTGACCGAGCCGATCGTCACCAAGGTCCCCACCCTCGAATTGGTGGAGGCGGAGTCCGACACATCGGCCCAGGAGAGCCCCGAGTGGGTCCGGATCTCGACCGCCAGCGCCATCGCCTTGCGCTTTCGGTCAGGACGGTTCAACCGCCAATTCGACTTCGGTGGTATCAATCTCCTACTCAACTACGCCAATGGCTGCCGCTCCGACTGCTCCTACTGCGGCCTGGCTCGAACCCGGCCCGGCACCTACGAAGACAAGTCGTTCATCCGGGTCGATTGGCCCCTGGTGAGTACCGACGAGCTGGTGGCCCGAATGGCCAAGCACGACGACAAGCTGACCCGGCTGTGTATCTCGATGGTCACCCACGGCCGGGCCTATGCCGACACCTGCGACATCACCGAGCGGATCAGAGCCCAGATCCGAGCCCCGCTCTCACTCTTGGTGGCGCCGCCGATGCTTGACCGCCACCGGCTCGAAGTCTTCAAAGAGCTTGGAGTCGACATGATCGGCATCGGCCTCGACGCCGTCACCGAGGACCTGTTCAGCCGCCACCGTAGCGACGTCCCCTCCGGTGGGGGGCTGAGCTGGGATCAGTACTGGGAGATCGTCGAAGCCGCTCGCGACGTCTACGGCCAGTGGAAGGTCAACTGCCACACTCTGGTTGGTCTTGGTGAGACCGATCATGACCTGGTTGAGCTGTTCACCCGGTTGCGGGATCGCCAGGTC
>JAAETV010000133.1 GCA_024227975.1 Actinomycetes bacterium | reverse complement strand
GTCGACCAAGGGCCACTACCGGCATAGCGGGCATCGAGCGGGGAGCGGATCTCTTCTCCCCGAAGTGATTCAGTGGTCGATGCCATGTGATCAGAGTACTCAAAGGGTGTGACAGTGAACCAACACCAATCAACCACTATCAAAATAAAACTAGAGATCTATACCTCAAAATGGTGACCTCAGAGGGACGGGCCGGCAAATGATGGACGAGATCCCCGCCTAGGGCCATCAGCGGATAGGAAACACTCGGTGTGCGCCCGACGAACACCTCGCAGTTGACGCCGCCATCTTCCCAGGCAAGAACAAGGCCACTTCGGCTCGGGACCAATTCCGCCAGAGCTCGGCAACCCAGCCAAACTCCTGAGCCTCGACCTGAACACCAACCAACTGTCGGGACCGATTCCGGCTGAGCTAGGCAGCCTTGCCGACCTGCGGGAGCTGACTCTCGTCATCAATCAGATCTCGGGACCGATCCCGTCTGAGCTCGGCATTCTCGCCAGTCTTCAGTTCCTGGCCGCAACCTGGCTCTCACAGGAAGATCCGAACTGGGCCGAGTGCGACTAGTGGACCGCTGTCGGTTGGCCGAAGTGGGATGGGTCCGAGCCTCGGTGTCAGGACATCAGTGGGTCAGCACGATGTAGCAGGCCTTGACGTTGGCCAGGGCCTCACGGGCTCGGGCCTTCATGCGGTTGCGTCGTCGCCGCCGGGGTGGATCGATCGACAACACCGTGGCATCGAGGCCAGCAGCACGACACAGGGTGGCAGCCCGGTTGGCATAGGGATGTTGGGTGACGAATACGGCCCGTTCTACGCCATACATCTGCCGGGCTCGTCGGCAGGTAGCCCAGGTGTTGACTCCGCCTGAGTCCAGGGTGATGACGCGGGACGGCACTCCCCTAGCTACCAGATGGCGGTGCATCACTATCGGCTCGTCGAAGTCCGGAAGGTCGTTGGCCCCCGACACCAGGATGTGCTCCCCCATGCCGGTGGCGTACAGCTCAGCTGCAGCGTCAAGGCGATCACGCAGGGTCAAAGACGGACGACCGTCGGGGAATACCCCAGCCCCGGGCACGATCACCATTGGGGTGGCTGGCATCGCCCGCCGATCTCGGGTGACCGAAGCACGACCCCAGAACCGGACAGTCATCGCAGCCACCGCCATAGCCACCCCACCCACCACCGCCGCACCGGCCAAGACCCACACAATTCGATCTCCGAGGCCAGACCCAGTCACCCGGCACCGCCGTGGAGATCGGTGTCGAGGCCACCCCAGGTCGATGATGCTGACGAGACCGCTTCGACAACCCCGGTCTGGCTGTTGCGACGGAAGAGCAGGTCGGAAACCCCCGACAGCTCTCTAGCCGGCACGATGGACCCGTCGACCAGCTTCACCTTGATCCCTGCCGTGAGGTACAACCCGGCTTCGACAATGCACCGGTCACCGAGGGAGATCCCGATTCCGGCGTTGGCCCCGAGCAAGCTGTTCTGGCCGACAGCGTTGACCTGCTTGCCTCCTCCCGACAAGGTGCCCATGATCGAGGAGCCGGCCCCAATGTCGGAGTTGGCCCCGATGGTGACACCAGGTGTGACCCGGCCCTCGATCATGGCCGGACCCAGGGTTCCAGCGTTGAAGTTCACGAGCCCCTCATGCATGACCGTTGTTCCCGGAACGAGATGAGCCCCGAGACGAACCCGGTCGGCATCGGCGATCCACGCCACCGTCCTCAGGAGGCCGAGGAGACCATCGAGGTTCACCTCATTGGGCTTCACCTCACAGAGAGACAGGAGGTGAAGCCGGTGGTAGACGTCGGTTGATGTGACGTGGGCAGCGGCTAGGTCTACGAGTTCGACAGTTGTCGTGGTGCCACGAATCAGACCGACGGTTTGGGCCAGGCAGGCTCGCCTCGGCTCAGCAATTCCATCAGGAAACCAGGCATCCAGGGTGACACCGGTGCGGGCATCGACATAGCTATGACCGGATACGACAATCGCCATCGCCCCATTCAATCCGGCTTCGAGCAAGAACACGGCGACCCCGTGGCGACCCCTGGGCGCGGTTGAATGGGGAGATGACCAGCAGCAATCTCGTTGTTATCGGCCATCGGGGTGCCCAGACCATTGCCCCCGAGAACACGATGGCGGCCTTCGTGGCAGCCCACGAACTGGGGGCCGATGCCGTCGAATTGGATGTTCACCTATCCCGCGATGGAGTGCCCGTCGTGCACCACGACTATCTGGTCGACAAGACCACATCGGGCACTGGACCCGTATTCGACCTCGATTGGTCGGATCTGGCCGACCTCGATGCTGGGAGCTGGTTTGACGAGAGCTTCCGGGGTGAGCGTATTCCTCGGTTGGAGGAAGTGCTGGAGATCGATCAGCTGGATTTCGAGGTCGAGCTCAAGGGCTGTGGCGAGGGCATCATCGATCGGGTCCTTGCGGTCATCGATCAGGCCGACGCGCTCGAACGGGTGGAGTTCACCTCGGCCAACGTGTCGTTGTTGGTGGAGTTGCAGCGCCAGCGACCAGGGGCCCAGACAGGTCTGTTCACCCCTCGGCGGGAGCCATGGATGACGGCAGCCGTGTTCGAGCACATGATCTTGGGTTGGGCGCGCTTCTCGGCCAGCCAGGTGGTCCATGTGCACTGCGAGGCCGTCACTGCCGAACTCGCCAGCCAGCTCCATGACCTCGGCAAGACCGTCCATGCCAACAGCATCCACTCCCCCGCCGACCTGAAACGAGTGCTGGAGCTCGGCGTCGATCAGATCTCGGCCGACGATGTCCCGATGGCCACCACCGCCCGGCGCGAGCTGGTTTCGTAGGCCTCCTAGAGTGGCCCCTCACTCCTACACACGACCACTTCATCTGGCGGTCGGGCGGCAGGGGCGGGACAATCTTCGATACAAAGCCCTCCGGAAAGGGACGGACATGGTCGATGTGCACGGAACGGTCGAGCCGGGGTTCGAGAAGGTACGTGATGCCTTCGCTTCGAACTTCGATGAGTTGGGCGAAGTGGGAGCTGGCTTCGCCCTCCACGTTCACGGTGAACTGGTGGTCGACATCTGGGCCGGAGTGGCCGACAAGGCGTCAGGCACACTGTGGAGCGACGACACCCTCCAGCTCGTCTTCTCGACGACGAAGGGAATCGCTGCCATCTGTGTCGGCATGCTCGCAGATCGAGGCGTCATTGATCTCGACACCCCTATGGCCGAGTACTGGCCTGAGTTCGGGGCGGCGGGCAAGGAAGCCTTGACCGTCCGCCAGGTCATGAGCCATCAGTGTGGCCTCCCAGCGGTCGATGCCAAGCTTTCGAGAGCCGACGTCTTGGCCGTCACCCCCATCGTCGAGGCCTTGGCCGCCCAGGCTCCGCTATGGGAGCCGTTGAGCGCTCACGGCTATCACGCCCTGACCTATGGCTGGCTCGTCGGCGAGCTGATCGCCAGAGCCGACGGTCGCCGCATCAACCAGTTCCTACAGGAAGAGGTAGCCGGCCCACTTGGCCTCGAAGCCTGGATTGGGCTGCCGGAGAGCGAGGAGTATCGCGCCAGTGCCCTACTCGATTCACCACCACCAGCGACAGAGGAGGAGATGGCGCTGATGATGCAGGTGATGGGGCCAGGCACGATGGGCTTTCGGGCCTTGACGTTGGACGGGGCCATGATGGACCCCGGCGGCGTCGCCCCTGTCTGGAATACACGGGCAACCCATGCATCTGAGCTCCCGGCGGCCAATGGGATGACCAACGCCCGATCACTCTCAGCCATCTACGCCGCCACCCTGGCGGCCGTGAACGGCACTCGACTCCTATCAGCGGAAACCATGGCCGACATGGCGGCCGAACAGGTGAGCGGACCAGACAAGTGCCTGGTGGCCGAAACCCGCTTCGGTACTGGCTTCATGCTGAAGTGCGACCTGGTACCCCTCCTCAACGAGGGAGCATTCGGTCATGCCGGAGCCGGCGGATCGTTGGGCTATGCCGACCCGACGACCGGGGTCGGCTACGGGTATCTCATGAATCAGATGGGAGGCGGGATCGCTGGCGATCCCCGCACCATTGCCCTCAACGAGGCGGTCCGCGCCTGCGTCTGATCGCTCCGGAGCAGTCGACGCCCCGCCACCGGCTTGAACGGGGTCCCCCTAACGTTTGCTCAATTCTCGCGTCGGTAGCGGGGATGGTCGGCGACGAGCTGCCAATCGGCCGGTGGGTTCTCGAGACCTAGTTCGGCGAGTAGCTGGTGGCTGTAGGCGACACGACCATTGAGCTCACCGGACACCAGGGCCAGGGCAGCGCGGGCCATCATCGATTCGTCCTCTACCCAGTCCTCGCGCTCGGGGGTGATCAGTTCATGGTGGACGACCCCTGGGGTGGCAACCACCGAGGTTGGGGAAAGGGCGTTGACGGTGATGCCATCGGCTGCCAGCTCCGCGGCCAACCCGGTCGAGAACCGTTCCAGTGCCGCCTTGACCATGCCGTAGACGGTTCCGGCGCCAGAGGCCGAGCCGGCGACAGGATTGGGGTGGATGGCGGCCTTCGACGAGATGTTCAAGATCGAACCGCCACCGGCCTCTCGCATGGATGGGATCACCATCTGGGCCAGCTCGAATGGGGCCCGGACCTGGACCTCGAACATCAACCGCCACCTCTTCTCGGAGAAGCCATCCACCGGATCGAAGTAGGTCACGGCCCCGTTGTTGACGAGGATGTCGACCGGTCCAAGCTCGGCCACCGTCTCCTCAATCAGTCGGATCCGATCGCCAGGACGCGAAAGGTCAGCGGCAATCGGGTGAGCGATACCACCAGCCGAGCGGATCGCCTCGACCGTTGTTGCCAACGATCCCTGGAAGCGGCTGTCGCCCTCGTCAACGGTGCGAGCCGTGACGGCAACGGCCGCTCCCTCGGAGGCGAGCAGCTCCGCAATTGCGGTCCCGATCCCCCGGCTCGCGCCCGTTACCAATGCGATTCGATTGCTGAGACTACCCATCGCCCCACTTCAGCACATCGTCGGACCCGCCGGCCAGAAACGCTCCCGACTCGACCCAGGCCCGAATCGGGCGGCCGAGTCCTGGTCCGACTTCACGTCCCAATTCGGCGTGGACCCAGGACCGGAATCACCTCGCCCGCAAGACCCTGGACTTCCTACGACTTGCGAGATCGAACGGCTCGGAGCTGATTGATTAGTCTGTGAGAACCGAATAGGTCTGCGGACCGGCTGGAGTGGAGCCATGACCGACACCGATCTCGCCGAACCAGATGACCTGGCCCGCGCTGCGGCCCAAACCAACCAGCGCTACTGGTTCATCGACACCGTCGACTACCCGGATGGCGTCCGCATGGCCGTCAACTTCACTTGCGACTTCGACACCATGTTGTTGCGCCGGGTCCTGGAGGAACCGCCGATGCAGCGGGCTCAGGGTGAGTTCGGAGGCCGGGTTGGCATCTGGCGGCTCATCGATTTGTTCGACAGCCACGACGTCAAGGCCACCATCTTCACCCCTGGTCGGATCTGTGAGCTGTTCCCGGCAGCCCTACAGGCCGCCCACGCCAGTGGCCACGAGATCGCTGATCATATGTGGGAGCACCAGGTACCAGACGAACCCGACCTCAAGCGCGACCATGTGGTCCGCTCTACCGAAGCCCTCGAACGCACCGTGGGTACCCGCCCGGTGGGCACCCGCAGCGGTCAAGAGCACTCACTGCTGCTAGAGGCCGGGTACATCTACGACTCCCACGGATCGGCCCACCACCTCCCCCACTACCGGTATGACCCCAACGGGCAGCACCCTCTGGTCAATCTGCCATTCCACTACGCCATCGACGATGCCATGTATTTCAGCTTCGCCTGGTTAGCGAGCGACAACTCGGCCCAGCGCATCACCGACCCGAACCGGGTACTGGAGTTGTGGTGGACAGCCTTCGAGGAGCAATACGAGCTCGGTGGCTACCTGAACATCTGCCTCCATCCTTTCGTTTCGGGGCGGGCCCTGCGTATCACCATGCTGGATGAGCTGATCAGCCGCATGAAGACCATGCCTGGGGTGTGGTTCCCCACCTGCGAGGAAGTCGCTCGCCTCTGCCTCGAACGACATCCCATCACCGAGTTGGACGGGGGTCGCTGAGATGCCGTGGAAACAGGACTACACCTACTCCGACGAGCGCACGATCGACGACGACGAGATCCGCTGGCCCGACGGCCGCTGCTGTGTGACGGTCGTCGTCGATCTCAGCCTCGCCCGAGGCCCCCAAGGAGTGGTTGCCGCCGACGTCGCCAATGATCGGGCCGTCTTCGGCCTTGGTGAAGGCCTCGATCGTGTCCTCGCCATCCTGGCCCGAAACCGTCTGAAGGCCACCTTTGCGGTACCGGCCGTGATGGTGTCGACCTATGGGAGCCGGCTCGGCGAGATAGGGGCTGGGGGCCACGAGATCGCGGTCCAGGGATACGCCCACGAGGACGTGACCGATCTGTCCCCCGACGAGGAGGCCCGTCGGATCGGACTCGCCACCGAAATCGTGGCCGACGCCATCGGTCGCGCTCCGACCGGCTGGTACTCGCTTCCCCGGCCTAGCGATCGCTTCGCCGGAGGTGCCGTCAGCCCCAACACATTCCGGCTCCTCGACGAGGCGGGGTACCGCTATATGGGCAACGGACTCAGCGACGACATCCCCCACTATTGGGTGTATGACGCCGAGCAGCCAGGCTGGCTGTTGACGATGCCGTACTACTACCACTTCGACGATCAGTTCTTCCTGATGTTCCCTAGTCGGGGCACAGGGCTCGAGCACGCGGATGCCCTCGCCACCAACTGGAGGGCCGAATTCGACGCACAGTACGCCAGGGGCCGGTCCTTCAGTATGGTCCTACATCCCCACGCCGTCGGCTGGTGCAACCGGTTCGGTCTCCTCGAGCAGTTCCTCGCATCGGTGGCCGAACACGACATCTGGAACCCGACGGCCGAGGAGTGCGCCGAGTACTGGCTGGCGACCTACCCAGCGTCGCAGTATCTGCGGTTGGCCCCGAGCATCTGGCAAGACCACGAAGGCAGCCTCAGTTGACATCGACCTTCGTCGTCACCCCGGCCCCAACTGGCCGGTGCCGTATCGAGATCATGCTGACTGCGGAACAAGGATCCCATGATGAACTCCTATGCCCCTGAGAGCTTTCGAGCCCTCACCTTCCATGACCGCCCGAGCGCGTTCCGCACTGGGTCAGACACCCCACGCGACCTGCTGGAACGGTGCGTCGACACCATTGCTGGCCGTGATGACGTGGTTCGGGCTTGGGTAGTACTCAATGTAGATGGCGCCCGGGCCGCGGCCGACGCCAGCACCGCCAGGTGGCGTTCGGATTCACCCCTGTCACCCATCGACGGCATGCCGATCGGCATCAAGGACCTGCTGGAAACGGTTGACATGCCCACCGAGCAGGGCTGTGCCGCCCTTGCCGGCAACTATCCCAAACGCGACAACGCCGCGGTGTGGGCCCTCCGTCGGGCCGGCGCCATCATCGTTGGCAAGACCGTCACGGCGGAACTGGGTGGGTCCGAACCGGGACCAACCACCAACCCGTTCGACTCGGGCCGTACACCCGGCGGTTCATCATCGGGCTCGGCGGCCGCCGTGGGGGCGCGCATGATCCCTGCCGCCATCGGAAGTCAGGTCGGTGGCTCGATCATCCGACCGGCCGGGTACTGCGGCAATGTCGCCCTCAAGCCGAGCCAGGGCGGCATCAACCGGGGTGAGCGCCAGGCCACCAGCATGAGCACCCATGGGGTACACGCCGGATGTGTGGAG
>JAAETV010000132.1 GCA_024227975.1 Actinomycetes bacterium | reverse complement strand
CGCTTCTCAGGGCCACTAGGCAAGGTCGACACGACATGGAAGCCTGAGGTCACGGGTTCTGGTGTCTGGGGGATTGATGTCAACCCTGGCCTCGGTGAGGCATACGTCGTAGGTTTCTTCACTGCTGTCAACGGCGAAGCCAATACAGGCTATTTCCACACCGTTGACACCTCGACCGGAGCGTCGGTGTCAGGCAAGATCGAGCTACCGCGCAACCAACCCTCGAAGCAGCCCGAGATCTACGATGTCACAGCCGGTACCGACTCCGTCTGGGTCATCGGCGAGCAACACATCGTCCAGACCCTTCGGGCCAGTGATCAGCAGATGATTGCGTTCAACCACACCGGTCTAAAAGCCGACGGCTTCGAGCACAACGGATCGTTTGCCGGTGGCGCGTACCAGGTCGGGGCCCGTATCGGCGACTATGTGTTTGCCGGCTGCCACTGCACCTATTCTGAGCGCAAGGGCTACCTGAACCACTACTCGTCTGTCTCGGACCAGCGTACCGACCATCGTCTCCTCATGGCCTATGACGCCACCACCGGACGTCTGATAGAGGAATTCAAGCCTGATATTCACAGTCCGAGAGATGGGACTTGGGCCATCAAGAGCGACACCAATGGATGTCTGTGGATGGGTGGCGATTTCCATGTCGGCGGCGTCGACAATGGCGTGTCGCGGTGGCTCGGTGGTTTCGGTCGGGTTTGCCCCACCGGATTCGACCCCGATTTGGAACCACCGCCCGAACCCGACCCCAGCACACTTGTGGCTGCCCGTTCTGAGTGGCGCTACTCCGATACTGGAGCCGATCTCGGTACGGCCTGGCGAGATCCTGGCTACGATGACGGCGCTTGGCCGACCGGCAACGCCGAGTTCGGATTCGGCGACGGCGACGAAGCCACCACCTTCACCTCCGGCTTCAGTACCTACTACGCCCGTACCAGCTTCGAGTTCGATGGCACGGTTCCGTCGGCTCTCGGGGTAGCGATCAAGGCTGATGATGGTGCCGTGGTCTACCTCAATGGGGTCGAGCTGGCGCGAGAGAACATGCCAGACGGTGTCATCACCGCCGGTACCGGAGCCTCTGGTTGGAAGGGTGGGGCAGACGAGTCCACCTTTGTCGAGTACATCGCTCGGAGTGATGCGTTGGTGGTTGGTACCAATGTGTTGGCGGTCGAGGTCCACAATGTGTGGTCGGGGAACGGGGATTTGAGTCTCGATGTGGTGCTGAGCGCTTCCACTGAGAGCCCACCGGTCCCACCTGAGCCCCCGGCCGGACCGTTGGTGGCGCAAGGTTCGACGTGGGCCTACATCGACGATGCCACGGCCACGCCAACCAGCTGGCAGAACGGCATCGATAACGGCAACGAAGGCGCCGCCCCGCTCGGTTTCGGTGAAGGCGACCTTCAGACCTCGCTACCCCCTGGCAACGAGGCGTACTATTTCACGCAGGTCTTCACCGTCGACGACGCTGACGCCGTCGGCTCTTTGACCCTCGGGTTGCGAGCCGATGATGGGGCCATCGTTTACATCAATGGCACCGAGGTGGCACGGGTGAACATGCCCGACGGTCCGATCGACTGGTCGACCCGCCCTCTGACCTGGGCTGTAGGAGCGGATGAGGATATGAAGGACCATGCCATCGACGCCGCCGCACTCGTGGACGGCCCCAACGTCGTTGCCGTCGAGGTTCACAACTACTGGCCCGGCAACGCTGATCTGAGCTTCGACCTTCGCCTGGAGTGACGAGGCGTCTTTCTTGTACTCTCACGAGAAACCGACTGGCAGCGCGCTGCCAGTCGGGCAAGCACTCCCATCGCTACCCTGGAGACATCTGACGCTGAGGCGGCAGCAGAGCCCCAAATGGTGGGCCGCTAGCCTAAGGACCGATGGCAACCAACGAAACAAGACCTTTGGGTCAGTATCTCCGGCCGTTGAGGGATCACGTCAAGCTTGTTGTCGTCGTTAGCGCGGTCGTCGTGGTGCTGGGGTCTTTGGCGTCCGCCTTCGTGCCCTCCAGCTACCGATCCACCGCCTCGATCCTTGTCTCCCCAATCTCCACCGATCCAAACGAGACCCTTCGGTCCGATGTGACGATCGAGATGACGACCGAGGAGCGGATTGCGACCTCGCAGGCGGTGGTAGACCTCGTTGCCGATCAACTGAGCGAACGGTCCATAGAGATCAGTCACGATGAGCTGTCCGCCAACTTGATGGTGTCGAGCCCGAAGGGATCGCGAATCCTGGACGTGTCGTACGCAGCATCTACGTCAGCCTTGGCTCAGGTCGGAGCTGACGCGTTCGCACAGACCTATCTCGACTACCGCTCCCAGTTGGCCAACGAGTCCAAGGCGGTTGCCGCCGAGACGTTGCAGGAGCGCATCACGACGCTGAAGGCCCAATTGGCCGAGGTCTCGGCCACTCTGCTCCGCAATGATGAGTCGTCCGAGGCCTTCGTCACCGCAACAGTCGAACGGGAGTCAATCAGGAGCGAGCTGGACGCCCAACAGGAGTCACTGGCTAGCTTGTCAACCGTCTCGGTCGATGTCGGACGCATCATCAGCGCTGCGGAGGCGCCGGACTCCCCTGAGGGGGTCGGAACTCCGGCGATGATCGTTGGCGTGATCATTGGAGGGTTGGTCGTGGGATGCATTGCCGCCTTCCTGGTCGATGCCTTCAAAGAGACCTCTATCGATCCGACCGCCAACCCTGTACTCTCACCAGCCGTCGTGGTCCCCTCGAAGTCGACGGCACCGATTGTGGTCCGCCCTCGTGCCCCATTACCGCCGGAACCGGAGCGTGCTCATGAGAACGGTTCGAGTGGGGAGGTCGTTCGTGGCAGCACCCCGCCGGCAATCGGCATCGGTCTGGTCAGCGAGCCAGACTTCACTGCACTCCTGACGCGAACGTACCAGCCGGGTGAGGATCAACCATTCAGCTGTGTGTGCTTCGGAGAGGTGGGTCGGGATGCTTCGGTGGCAATCGGTCTGGGGTTGGCTGATGTGCTTCAGGCCCGCGGGGCCCAGGTGTTGATCGTCGAGCTGTTGTTGGAGAGGCCCATACTCCATGAACTGTTCAACATCCCGGCCGAGCCAGGTTTGCTCGACGTGCTCAGCGGGAAGACATTGATGATCACAGCCCGGCAGTTGCTGCCCGAGATGGGGGGCCTTCGAGCTTTGACCATCGGCGACAGTGAGGTTCTGGCCAGGCCGGCGCGGGTCGACGAGCTGCTCAACGGCTGGGGCATCCGGGGATTACTCGGTGCAACCGCACAGCCGAATCACGCCACGATCTTTCTCGGGGGGACCGTGGCCAACGCGGCGCGATTCGGCCTACTCCTTCGGGAAGTCGACGGAGTCGTGGTCGGGACCGAAGAGCCACCGGGTAGGCCGGTCAGGCAAGAGCTGGCCAGCCGGTTGTCGGCTATGTCGTCGAAGTCCTTGGGCCTCATCTCGCTCAACCCTGCCCCCATCAGCCACCCAGACAATGGATCCACGGATTGGGGCGGGTGAGGTGACAGCGGCCCTCGACGTGGGGGGTGTTGAGGAGAGGGTCCGGTCTGGTCCGGCCGATTCGGTCTCCGGGGATGGTCGGCTGGTGGCGGTGGTCCTGGCCGGCTACCCGGTCGCTTGGGCCATCGGATTAGGGCCGGCCGTCTTCATGATCGCGGCCTGCTTCATGGCTATCTGGTTGATCCGCCACCGTCCACTGATGGTGCCAAACGGGACCATCATGTTGGCCCTCTTCCTGGTGCTGGTCTTGGCCTCATCCATCGAAGTCAATTCGCCGGGCCGAATTGGTGTCTGGGTGCTCAGAACAGGCTGGTACGCATCTGGCCTGATCACCTGGATGTTCCTGGCCCGCCAGACCAGCCCTCGGGCTAGGCGCCTCATTGTCTATTCGCTGCTGGCCACCTGGTTCATGACGCTGTTCGGCGGCCTCGCGTCCTTTGTGGTGCCTGACCTGTCATGGCGCACCCCGTTGTCGTCGATCTTGCCCAATGTCATCGCGACCGATCAGTTCGTGAAGGACCTCATCGAGCCCAGGGTGGCAGAGGTCCAGACGTTCTTCCCCGACATCCGGCTCAACCGTCCAGCTGCACCCTACGCCTATACGAATGCATGGGGGTCGAGCATGGCATTGCTGACCCCGTTTGTGATTGCGTTCCTACATGATCGGCGTCTGCGGGTCTCGCGGCCGCTGGTCGTCGTTGCTTTGTTGTTGAGTGCCATACCGTTCTATTACGCCCTGAATCGCGGTGCCTGGCTCACGCTCGGCATCGGGCTGGTATATGGCCTCGTCCGCTACGCGGCGATCAGGCGCAGGTTCCTCCCGATTGTCTTGTTGGTTGGACTCGGTGTCGTGTCGCTGCTGGCGGTGACAGCGACGGGTGTGACGAGCGCAGCGATGGAGCAGCTGGATACTCGAACCGCGGACAGCAACGACACCAGGGTGAGCATCTACGCAGAGACCATCCGGTACTCGGCTGACTCACCACTCATCGGCTTCGGTACTCCTCGGCCGAATCCGTCGAAGCCGTCAGGACCTCCTCTCGGAACTCACGGACAGCTGTGGGCCATCATGTTCGCCCACGGCTATGTCGCGGTCGTACTGTATGTCGGGTTCTTCATCGGAGCGTTCCTTCGAGCCCGGGGTCGAGACCCGGTCACCCATTGGGCCAAAGTTTCACTGGCCATCGGGATATTGCAGGTCCCCATCTACGGGCATCTACCAACCCAGCTGTTTGTCATGGTCGTCGCTGCTGCCATAGCGACTTGGCCCCCTGACGCCCTCGGCGACCCCAGTCACGACGTCCCGGCTGAGCCGGACCCGGCATTGGTTGGGCTATGACCGCGGCCCAACTGGTGGAGCCGCTGGAGCCCGGAGCGAGCAGTGGGCTTCGTTCCGCGACCCGAGGCTCGGTCCTCAACATAGTCGGAGCGCTGACGACGGCCGTCGTCGGTTTCGTGACTGTCGGTGTCATCACCAACAACTACGGTCAAGTCGGTGCCGGTCTGTTCCTCTCGGCTACCGCCCTGTTCACCCTGGCCTCCAATGGAGCCAGACTCGGCGGCGAGTCCAGTCTGACGTTCTTCGTGTCCCGGCTCCGGGCCAACGGCCAGCACGGTGCCCTCAAACCGCTGATGCGGATAGCTCTGGGTTCAACCCTCATGGCCGCTGGCACCGCAACCGGGATCGGTCTGGTCATGGCCCCCGAACTGTCGCGCCTCCTCACGTCCGATCCCGGCAATGTGTCGACCATGACCACGACGATCCGCATCTTCGCCCTCGCCGTGCCCTCCTTCGCCGTCAGCCAGGTGCTCTTCGGGGCAACGCGGGCGTTCGGCACCATGCGGCCCTCGGTGTGGTCGGGCCAGATCATCCGACCTGTGGCCCAATTCCTGCTCGTCGTGGTCGCTGTCGCAGTGTCGGCAGAGATCTGGCCGCTTGCGGCCGCCTGGGCGACAGCCAGCCTGATCGCCACTATCTCGGTCGCCCTTTGGCTGAGATGGCGCCTCCGCCGCGACGATTGGCCCCCGAGCCCGTTTCGTGCCGCCGAGTACTGGCGGTTCGCGGCGCCACGGTCTGTCACCGACCTCGTCGCCTCGGTCCTGGAACGGCTCGACATCCTCCTGGTGGCCTACTTCCTGTCCGAGAGCGACGCCGGCATCTACGGCGCGTCGAGCCGGTTGATCGTGGTGAGTCAGCTCCTGATGTACGCCACCGCCCAGTCGATGGCCCCCCATATCAGCGTCGCCTTCATGCAGGGGCGCCACCAGCAAGCAAAGGAGCTGCTCAGCACCATCACGGCATGGAACGTTGCTCTCCTCTGGCCACTACTCATCGGCCTCGCCTTTGGCGCTGAGACCGTGCTCGGACTCTTCGGCGAAGGCTTTGCCGATGGGGCTGCCATCGTGCAGGTTCTTGCCCTGTCGCTGCTGGTGATCATTGGCCTCGGGGTCGGCGACACGATGCTGCTGATGGCCGGGGATTCGGTAGCCTCGCTGGCCAGCCATGTGATCGCGCTCACTGTCATGCTCGTGACCTCGGCCCTACTGCTGCCTCAGGTCGGCTTGATCGGGGCGGCCTGGGCATGGGCCCTGTCCCGACTCACCATCCGCAGCCTTGCGGCAGCTCGGGTCTGGTACACGAGCCGGATCCATGTTTTCGGTCGCCCTGTCATCCTGGCCGCGGCCGTGTCCACGGTCAGTTTCGTCCCCACCGGCTTCGCCGTCCACCATCTGATCGACAGTGGATGGTTGGCCATCTTGGCCCACCTCGTTGCCGGTGGCGTCATCCATATCGCTCTGTCCGCCCGCTTCCGCCGCGAGCTCCAGCTCGCCCAACTGTTCGAAGTCCTCTCTCGCCGGCCGCAGGACGAGCAGGTAGCTAGCCGGTGATGTCGATGCTTTTCAGGCGATCTGACAGTCCGCCCGAGGTCAGCACCAGCTCGGTGCCGGACCAGGACCCGCTGAGCTGGGTCTCCAACATCCTCTGGCCCGATGGCACGGCCCGCCTGGCCTTGGAGGATCGGCACCGGTCCAACGGCGAGACCCAGGCTCGGTGGTGGGCTTCCCCATCGACCCAACAGCCTCGAATCCTGATCCCGGCTGAATCCATGGTGGTGGCCAGGCGAGCTGTGCGCCGCTACCACGACGGGGTCGATCTCCAGCACTGGACTCGCAGTCACGTCGCTGAGATCATGATGTCACTACCGCCAGTGGCCCATTGTCTTCTTGGCGACCGGGTCGTTGTCGTTGACGGTCCCGCCGACTCAATCAGACAGGGCGTGCTGGGAGGGCTCCAGGAGCTGCTCGGGTTGGACAACCTCAGCTTCGCCATCAGCCTGGCGGCGCCCAAGACCAACCGCAAGCCCGTGATCCAGATCCTTGACGAGACCGGACTGGTGTTGGGTTGGGCCAAGATCGCCTGGAACTCATGGACCGAGGGTCTTGTGGCCAATGAAGCCAGGTGGCTCTCGCCGCCGTCGCCAAAGCCCCCCATCATCGTCCCCACCCTCCTGGAGGACACCGTTCTGTTCGGCCGGCGGGTCGTCGTGACGAGTTCGATCGCGGCCGGTCGGCGGTTCCGGACGCTCAACTCTGCGCAACCCGATCCCGGCGTTCTGCGCGCCATCGCCGCTATGGGATCGACGAGCCGCCGGCCGGTCGCCGAGTCGGCGTGGTGGGCGTCGGTTGTGCGGGTGCTGCCTGTGGCCGATGACTGGGAGCGCCAGTCCATCGACAGCGCGGCCGCTGATGCTGATGGCATTGCCTTTTCTCTCGGAGCGTGGCATGGCGATTTCACGCCCTGGAATGTGATGACGGCACGGGGCTTGGCCCAGGTCATCGACTGGGAGTTCGCGGCCGACGAGGTTCCGCTTGGATTCGATCTGCACCACTACCACACCCAGGTGGCGAGTGAGCGACTCCGGCTCGTACCCGACGAGGCTCTCGACTACAGTGCCCGTCACTCACCTCAGGGGCTGTCACTCCTGGGGATCGTGGACCCTCACACCCAGATCGCTACCTGGAAGCTCTATCTGGTCGAACTCATCCGAAGGACGTTGGCTCTGAGAGCAGCCGGGCAACCAACCGCCGACGTCCGTCACGGCCAAGCGGCGGTGCGTCGCCTGGCTCGCATGCAGCTGAGCTAGGAGACACGAGATGTCAACACGAGTGCTGACCCCGATCGCCCAACACAAAGCCTTCGACCTTCAGGGCCTCAAGCAGTTGAAGGAAGGGGCCAGGTGGTGTCGAGAGCGGGTCGCCCTGGCCAGCTGGGATCAACGAGTACTGCCCGACCTGATCGTGGTCGGGGCCCAACGGAGCGGCACCACGGCGCTCACTGAGGCGCTGTACCGTTTGCCGATCGTTGAGCGCCCTCGTAGGGGCAAAGGGTCGCACTTCTTCAGCTACAACTTCCACCGGGGTTGGGAGTGGTTCCAGTCCCAGTTTCCCACCGAAGCGTGGGCCTCGATCATCGAGCGTCGCCACGGTCGAACCATGTTCTGCTTCGACGCATGTCCGTACTACCTGTTCCATCCCTTCGCCGTCGAGCGCATGGCCCAGGCCCTTCCTGATGTCAAGCTGCTCGTGATGCTGCGCGACCCGGTTCGACGGGTCGAATCTCACTACCACCACTCGGTCAGCCACGGTCACGAGGATCTCAGCTTCGAGCAGGCCCTGGCCGCCGAGCCCGAGCGCCTCGCCGGCGAGGTCGATCGGATGCGGGACGACGGGACCTATTGGAGTCACAGCCACGAGCATCATTCGTATGTGGCCAAGGGGATGTACTGCGACCTGCTGGAGCGGCTCTTTCGTCACTACCCTCGGGAGAAGGTCATGGTCATCCAGTCCGAGGCCTTCTATCGTGACCCGGACCTCCAGCTGAGCGGCGTCACGAGCTGGCTCGGGCTTCCGTCGACGGTCACACTCGACCGGAGCGATGACCGCAACGGGCATCGCTACGAACCAATGGACGCGAGCATGCGTGAACGTCTCATCGAGATCTACCGCCAGCCGAACGAGCGGCTGTTTGCTCTGCTCGGGACGCGCTATGACTGGCTGTCCTAGCTTGGTTGGTTGGCCAGGTGAGCCCTACCTTGCCCTTCACGGCAGCTTCGGGAGTAGCTGGGCCGTCTAGAGCAGGGCGATGGGGTTCGCCGGTGAACCTGTCCCTCTCTCGATCCGCAACGGGGCGACGGTGAATAGGAATGACCATTGTTGATGCCGGGCGCATGCCTCAGCCAGACGATCCAGGCGCAGGTTGTCGAGAAGGTGGACGCCCATAGCCACGATCACACACTGGTGAATCGGCATTACCCAGCCGACAGGTTGCCGGCCCGGGAGCACGTCACTGACCCCATCGCAGCCGAGGACCGCGATCTGGCGTTCATGAAGCCAGGGGATGCACTCCGGATGAAGCCCAGCCAGCCCTTCGGCCAGGGGATGCCAAGCGCCGTGCTGTGAACGTCTGGCATCACGGCCGGTACCGACCAACAAGATGTCTCCGGTCCCGACCGCGACCCCTTGGCGCTCCTCAGCCGCGGTCAGATCGTCGACCATGATCGGCGTATCAGGTTCGAGGTAGTCCACCCCGCGCCTGGCGGCAATGTCCAGCAGGACGCCGCGACCAACGATCCCGTTGCCGGCGCACATGATGCTGTTGCGTCTGGCCCCCGTGCTGAGGACTTCGGCCGCCGGGTAGCCGTTGTACATCTGCCCGTCGACAAAAACATGGCACAGGGCATCGATGTGGGAGGTGGCCATTCCATGGAAGGCGACCCCGACGAAGTCTCCCGTCGATTCCATGCCGAGACCGGGTACGACGCAGTCATCGCCCCCTCGCGTCATCATGTGCAGGGCTGGTCGAGGGTTCTCGACCGACGGCTCGACCGGCAGCTCTCGGGCGCAGCTGATGGTTTCCCCAACCCTGACCTCGGTGGCTGCCCGCTGGCGGAGCTCGTCGGTGATGTAGTTCAGGGCGCCGGCTTCGTCGTTGTCGCCCCACCGACCCCAGTTCTTGACCGACTCGAAGATGGAACGGATCTCGTCGGATGTCATCCAGGGGTCAGGGGTGGTGCTCACGATGGGTGACTGGTATGAGCCCTGGCCTCCTTGGCCAGTTGACGAAGCTCACTCAGTTCAGAGTCATCCAAGACGTCGAGATCTGGTGCATGGAGCTTGTCGGTATGGGCCTCGATGGCTTCCCGCTGGGCCCCGAGTTGCTCGACTCCGGGGTACGGCTTCGGCCAACCGAACATCTCGGCATTCCACTCCCCTGCCGGCCCGCTGAGGATGGCCTCCAGCGGGCCCATGCCCGACGCCTGGACGGCGACGGTGTGACGCCCGAACCGGAGCTCACGCATGGTCTGAGCCAGCAGGAAGGTCAGGCCCGGCCCCTCTGATGGCCGCTCTTGGTCACGCCAGCCGACGAACGTCGGCGCTCCCAGGGGACTGGCCGTCGAGACCACCTTCTCCAAGAGCTGACCCAGACGGTCAGATCCGGCAAAGTCGCCGAGCTTCTCCTCGCCCCACTCCTGGCAGATACCGGCATAGATCTTGGCCCCCTCAGCGGGGGAGATTTGGGCTCGGCCGTCGCTGACCATCTTGCGCATCAGGTCACCGTGCCAGAAGTAGGCGGCGCCGACCACATTGTCGACCGGGCAGTCACCCAGGACACCGAGGCGGCCGACGGCATAGGCGGCTTGGCCGGCTGGCATGCCACGTTCCTCTGCCTTTTCCAGGGTGGAGGGGGCCATGAGCCACTCCATGGCCAACATACCGATCGATCCGCGCATACTGCGGGCCACGCTGAGACTGTCCATGCTGAGACCGTAGTGACCTTGGTGTCCCCATCGCCACTGAGCAGGAAAGGCCACCTACCGTCGAACGGGCTCGAGGGCGTCAGATGACGCCGTCGTCGCGTAGGAGCTTGATGGCGTCATGGTCGTAGCCGAGCTCGGTCAGCAGCCGCTGGTTGTCAGCCCCGAGCCCGTGCGGCGGCTGTCGGGGTCCGGGGACCTCACCATTGACCTTGAACCCCGCGGTCGGAAGCTTGACGGTCTGACCGCCGACCTCGACCAACGCCAACAGCCCCCTAGCGGCCGGATGTCCTTCGTCCAGGAGCTCGTCGAGCGACCGGACCCTGCTGGCCGGTACGCCCAGGACATCGAAAGCGGCCTCCCACTCAGTGGCGGAGCGGGTCAACAACTCGGCACTGAGGATGGCCTGGAAGGCATCGGCATTGGCCTGGCGTGAGCGATAGTCGGCGAAGCGCTCGTCGAGCATCAGCTCGGGATGGCCGATGACTTGGCACAGGTCCTGGAATTGACGGTCATTGTTGGCGGCGACGGCCAGCAGGCCGTCGCCGGTCTCGAACGAGCCCGATGATGCAGCTCGGCTGGCCGCCTGGTTTCCGAGCTTGGCCGGGCGTTCCCCAGTGTTGGCTGTTGCCGTCAGGGTGTTCGCCATCAACAACAGAGTGGTGTCGAGCATGGCGGTGTCGACCCGTTGGGCCTGGCCCGTCCGTCGTTGTTCCATAATGGCGGCCATGGTGGTCATGGCCCCCTTCAGGCCAGCGGCGTAGTCGACATAGGGTGCGCCGACCTTGATCGGCCCTGTCTCCTCGGTCCCCGTCGTCTCCATGATTCCTGACATGGCCTGGACGACATGGTCATAGGCCGGACGGTGCCCAAGCGGCCCGTCCTGGCCGTAGGCGGTGAGTGAGACATAGACCAGGTTGGGGTTGACTGCGCGCAAGGCATCGAAGCCGAGTCCCAGCCGATCCGACACGCCGGGTCGGAAGTTCTCGATGAAGACATCGGCCCCTTCTACCAGATTGTGAACGATGTCAATCCCCTCGGGCTCCTTGAGATTGACCGTAATCGACGCCTTGTCGGTGTTCTGGGCGCAGAAGGCAAGACCGAGGAGCTGGTCATTGAGCTCGGCCACGGGGCCTACGAAGCGGGTCAGGTCACCAGTGTGAGGCGGCTCGACCTTGATCACCTCCGCTCCGAGCTGGGCTAGGAGATGGGTGCAATAGGGTCCGGCCAGGACATGGGTCAGATCGATGACCCGGATACCGTCGAGGGGAGCGAACATGGGCGAACCCTAGGCCATCGAGGCGGAGTTCATGAGATCATCTCGGTGATGATGGATGGGTTGAGGGAGCTCCGGTCCTTGAAGTACTCGACCGGAGAGGTTGGGGAACAGCACGGCAAGCTAGCGTGCCCCAATGACGAACCCCACCCTTCCTGCTGATCCGGGGTTCGACGATGAGTCGGTGGCCCGGTCGGCCTGGTTGGCCCTGGCCGTCACCACCCTCGTCTTCTTCCTCGTCGTTGTCGACATCTCAGCTGTCAATGTTGGGTTCCCTTCCATCGCCGATGACTTCGACGTGTCGACGGCCCGGCTGAGTTGGATCCTGTCTGGCTACAACGTCACGGTCGCTGCCTTGCTGTTGACGGCCGGCCGCCTGGCCGACAGCCTCGGCCGCAAGAAGGTCTTCCTCCCTGGGGTCGTCATCTTCATGATCGGCTCGATCCTTTGTGGCCTCGCTCCCGGTGTCAATGCCCTGATCGCAGCCAGGGTGTTGCAGGCGGTCGGCGGGGCCATCTTGTCGCCGACCGCACTGGCCGTGGTGCTCCCCGAGTTCCCGCCGGCCAAGCGGAGTACAGCCATTGGCCTTCTCGGCGCCACCGGAGGCCTGGGGGCGGTCGCCGGCCCCGCTATCGGGTCGATCCTCATCGACCTCGGTTCATGGCGGGGCATCTTCTTGATCAATGTCCCCGTCTGCCTCCTGGTCCTGGTGGTGGCTCCCAGGTTGTTGCGGGAGTCGAAGAACCCGGCGGCCCGGGGTCGCATCGATCTGATCGGGGTGGTGATCGGGACCTCGGCCATCGGAGCCATCATGATTGCCATCGTCCAGAGCGGATCGTGGGGCCCCACCGACACTCGGGTGGTGGCCTTGGCCCTGGTCGGACTAGGCCTGATCCCGATCCTGATCCGTCGGTCTCGCCATCACGAGGAGCCCCTGATCGAGATCCCCCTGTTCCGGCATCGAACCTTCAACAGCGCGAATG
>JAAETV010000131.1 GCA_024227975.1 Actinomycetes bacterium | reverse complement strand
GGCAACACGCACGACTCGGTTGGCGCGGTCGATCGCCTGAGGGAACTTATCGGCGATGTTCGTGAGCGCCTCGGTCCGGTTCCTCTGGAGGTCCGGCTCGATAGCGCCTTCTGCCAGAAGGCCGTTCTCGACCTCCTGACGGCCTCGGACGGTCATCCCTTCTCCTACAAGGCTGCGCTGCCGACCGCGGGGCCCCTGTTCGTCACGTTGCCGGAGGACCTCTAGCTCCAATCCGTCGTATTGAGGTGAAGGCCGGACATTGAAATGGCCCTGCGAGTGTGAGATGAAGGAGTTACGAGGCTTCTCCACCGACACCCAACAAGGCCACTTCAGTGCGATTGATTCAAGGCTCTATTCGGACTCACGTCAAGGGTTTTCTTCCGGTCGTCTGGACCGACGAGGCGCTTTCAGCGCACGGCGGTCTGGAGCTGTTCAGCCGGTACTTGGCGGAGCGGGGTTGGTTGGCGCGGCTGCGAGAGGTCTACGCCGGGCGCCGCTTCGACACGGACTACGGCTCGTGGCGGATGAGTCTGGCGGTGATCGGCATGCTGATCGTGGGCGGGAGTCGCCTCGCGCACCTTCGGCAGCTGGGTCGCGATCCTGTGTTTCTTCGCTTCGCCCGCTTGCGAAAGCTGCCGTCGGAACGAACGCTTTCTCGTTGGCTGGGTCAGATGACCGAGGGCCTGCAGGATCGGCTCCAGGTTCTGCTTCGTGACGTAGCGTTCGCAACCTGGTCGGCAGCGGAGATGGCTCGCGTGACGATCGATCTCGACGGCACGGTGATCCGCACGGGAGTCTGCGTTGAGGGTGCGGAGCGCGGCTTCAACCCGCACCACCCGAAGGATCCATCGTACTATCCGCTGACGGCCCACCTGGCGCAGACGGGTCAGATGCTCGGGGTGTGGAACCGGCCCGGCAACACGCACGACTCGGTTGGCGCGGTCGATCGCCTGAGGGAACTTATCGGCGATGTTCGTGAGCGCCTCGGTCCGGTTCCTCTGGAGGTCCGGCTCGATAGCGCCTTCTGCCAGAAGGCCGTTCTCGACCTCCTGACG
>JAAETV010000130.1 GCA_024227975.1 Actinomycetes bacterium | reverse complement strand
GTCATCGCCTGGTTCGGAATCGTGACAGCTGCCAACGGTGCCATCGATGAGTCAGAACGGGCAACGGAGGCTACCGCCCGGGCCGTGGCCAGCCGCCAACGGATCGACAGCGACCTGATCGCCTTCGCCGAGGTCGAGGAGGAGGCCTTGGCCGCGATCGAGCAGGTCGAGGCCGTCATCCCACCGGAGATCAACGTTCCCCAGCTCATCGCCCTTCTGGCTGCCACCGATGTGCAGGGTGACCTCGCCATCGAGGTGATCAGCCCGAACCCGACGCCACAGCCGCTGTCAAGGGCTGCCGGTATTGTCGCCGTCGATCTCGCCGCCGACGGCTCGGCGAGCACCTTGTCACGGGTGGAAATCAGCGTCACCGGTAGTGGAACCTATGAGGCGACGCTGGCCTACCTCGATCGACTCAGTCAGAGCCAGCGCCTGTTCCGGATCCGGTCGGTCGAGCTGAGCAGCGATGGGGGAGCGGACAGGGTTGAGTTTGTCGTCGAGCTCGATGCCTTCACCACGATGGCCGCCGGCTCATCGACCGCGGCGACCGACCTACAACCGACGACTACCGTGCCCGCGCCGGTGATCGCCTTTGAGGAGGAATAGCCGTGGGTCTCGATCTTAAACAGCGGCTCGTCGGGTTCCTGGGAATCGTTCTGGCACTGATTCTCGGGGTCCAATTCGTACTCCCCGGACTCCTCGGAGAGGAGCCAGTGGAGGCACCGCCCGTCGTCACCATCGGCGACCAGTCGTCGGTCGGGACTGTCAGGTTGGACCCGACGGTTGTGAGTGGCGACCTCTTGACCCGCTTCCCGGAACGGCCACTGCGAACCAGTCCCTTCACCGCGACGGATAGTGAGGTGCTGCTCCAAGAGAACGGCGCCGATACCGGAGGTTGACCGCCTAGCCTCCGGGGTCTTGCGCACCCAGCCCGGAGGTGAGCTTGCAGGGCTGGCAATACGGCTCTCCTTCTATTTGTCCTCGGAGATGACAATGAGCTCGTCAAAGCCGCCCTTTGGTGGTTCGCAGGTCGGGGCGAGCTCGTCGAGCAGCAGTGATGGGTCGATCACCGTTTCCGGCGGATGAACACCAGCGGTGTCGAGGCGATGATCGAGAAGCTGACGGAGCCCGAGGACAAGCGGGATTGCCGTGGCCCCGTCCATGCCCTTGGGAATCGAAGTCGTGCGCACTCCGACGGTCACGGCTCGTCCGTCTCGCACTCCGCGTCCAAGGGCAAAGAAGAAGGGCAACTGCCCCGCATCGGGACATCCGAAGGAGCGGGCCAGTGCCTTGGCCTGACGCCCCATCGAGGGAGCGAAGACCTGAGCGGCGGCCGCCTCGATCGAGAGCTTCCCGGCATCGATGTCGTCGCGCAGCCCCTGGAGGTGGGCCGCTGTGGATGACTTCAGCAGCATCAGGTTCGCGCTCTCCCCACGAACCCTCATCCGGTCGCGCAATGTGATCGGCTCGGGATGGCCGACGGTGTATGCGGTTCCGGTGCCGACGCCCGGGAAGTCGAGTCTCACCGGGACCACGGGCCGTCGCGAGACGAGCTCACCTCTCTCGACTACTTCGATCTGTCCTGAGATCTGTTGCATCCAATGCAGGAGAGCAGCGGACACACCCCCGCTTGTCCCCGCAGAGTCCTCGAGCGTTTCCTCGTCGACCTCGTTCCCGGCGTCCACTGGCCAGGCGGTGTAGAGGTCGTCTACCCGCTCGAGTCGTTCGCATGCGATCCGTGCCATCAGGTTCGATAGGCCAGGGCTGGCTCCCATACCGATCACGGCGAGTATCCCGCGGGCCGCGGCCTTCTCGTGCAGCGCCAGCATTTCGAGGGTCGGCTCCCAGTCGTCACAGATGTCGATGTAGTGGCAATCGGATTCGATGGCGCCGCGGAGCACGGAGACGCCGAGACGGTAGAAGGGCCCAGTCGTGTTGAGCACCACGTCGGCGTCGCCGAGCAAGGATGCGAGCGCTCCTGGGTCGGTTGCGTCGACCGATGCGGCACGCAGGCGGGTCTTCGCCGAACCGGCACACCTTGCGACCACCGATTCAGCAGCAACGAGATCGAGGTCGGCGACCACCAGCTCTCCGACGTCGTCGAAGGCCGCCGCCCTGGCCACGGCGACAGACCCCATTCCGCCGGCACCCCCGAGGACGACAACGGTCGGGTCGTTCGGGATTTCCTGCATTTTCGCTCCCTTCGAGGTGCGCTCACCGGCCGGCCCCGACCGATCCGGTCACCCAAGCAGTCTCGCTCGCGCAATGGGATCGTCACCACTCGTGGGGTGGGGGTAGCTGGTCGGCCCAGCAGCGGTACGAGGCCTTCACGTCTCCGTTGTAGCAGTCGCCGGTGATCAACGGTGCGGTTCGTTGTACGTACTCCTCACTCTCGGAGAAGTGGATCACCAGTTCTCCTCTGGTCACCCCGGCTGCCAGCTCAGCGACCCAGTAGGCCTGGCCCCCACTGTCGGGTTGCCGCTCCAGGACCTGCTGATAGACGAAGGTGACGAACTCGGTGTCGGTCGTCTCGCCCAGGAGGGCGAACTCTGAGCTCAGGGTGAACCAGTGGCTGATCTCCTCCAGCGAGTTGCCACGGCTGTAGATCTCGTTCCAGTACTCCCAGCCCTCGGCGTCGGGGGCACGATTGAAGTAGGCACGGTAGAGCCGGGCGATCTGGAACCGGTGCCAGCCCTGGGGATGGTCGGGATGCAGCCCAGGCTCGACTACCGCGCCGCCGCAGCCAGGGAGGGAGCGGAACTCGAACCGGTCGTGGTTGTCGGCCAGCCAGGCGGTGAACACCGCCAGAGCCCGGTCCCGAGCCACGCCCCCGTCGTGAAGCAGGATGGTGTCACCGTCGCTGGCCCGGTCGAGCTGGCGTCGCATGTCGCCCTCGGTCCAGCTTGTGCTGGCCAGGCTGAGGCGCCAGTCGTTGGTGTCGATATCCCAGAGGCCCCAGTGGCTGCCCCAAGATCCGGTTTGCCACTCATCGTTCGGCAGACCGACGCTGACAGCCTGGGCGTGTACCCGGGCGTCGACTGCTCCGTACGGGGGGCGGTAACACGTGGGTACGACGCCGGTGGCGTCGGTCACCGCTTCGGTGGTACGGGTCAGCTCGGCTCTGATGCTCGCATCCGACAGGGTCGTGAGCCGGGCGTGGTTGTAGCTGTGGTTGGCGATGGCGTGGCCCTCGGCCACGATGCGGCGGGCCATCGCCTCGTTGGCGGTGGTGTTCCGACCGGTCACGAAGAACGTGGTCTGAATGTCGTACCGGGCCAGCAGGTCGAGATACCGGGAGGTATAGGGCCCGGGTCCGTCATCGAACGTGAGGTACACGACCGGCTTGGACTCGGCGGCAGCTGGTGAAGGTGAGAGTAGGGGATCCACAACCGAGATCGACGAGACCAGCAGGAGGGCGACGAGGCTGGCCACCGAACGCGAGAGGTTCATGGACCAACGGTGTCGCTCCTAGCCGTTGGGTCGCCACGGGTGGATGGCTCTCAACGGCTGGGAGGTGGTACCGGTTCCGCTTCAGCGGCCATGGGTCATACGGCTTGACCGGGGCCCGTCGTCTTGCCCGGACTGCTGTCACAACCTCTTGATCAGATCTGGTCTCTACTTCGCAGATACGTCAGTGCCAGCCAACCTGGCAGGATGGGTAGCCAGAAGGTGACGAAGCGGAAGAGGAACACCGCCGGAATCACAATCGCCGCTTCTTCGACCAGGCTGAAGACGGCTATCAGGGCTGCTTCGGCCGCACCCAGGCCACCAGGGGTTGGAGCGGCGTTGGCTACGACGCTGCCTGACAGGTAGAGCAAACCGACGAGAGGGAACGAGGCCGTCGAGCCGAAGGCCTCGAGGCTGGCCGCCATGGCGGCCAGATAGGCGAGTGTGATCGTCCCCGAGCCACCGAATAGGAGCGCGAGTCGACCTGGGCTTCGCCCGATCTGTTGTATCGACTCCCAACCCGTCTTGAGCTGGGGGACCACGCGCTTGACAACCACGGCCCTGGTGAACGGCACGGCCATCGAAACAGCGATGATTGCAAAGGCCCCGGCCAGCCCGAGTACCACTGCGGTTGGAGACGGCACGGGCAGGCCCCCGGCCTCGCGGCTACCTCCGCTGAGAAGCAGGAACACGAAGATGAGGGCAATGTGCATGATCAGTCCGGCAACTACATTGAGCCCGACTGCGGTGACACTGACCGCAGTCGGGATTCCCTGCTTCTGGAAATACCGAACATTGATGGCGACACCACCGACTCTGGCCGGGGTGACTCGATTGGCGAACGACGAGGCCAACTGAGCCAGAAACGCGGGCCCGAAGTGCAACCGGTAGGGGATCGCCCCTACGAGGCTGGTCGTCGCCGCCACGTAGGTGAGCACCGAGAAGCCAACCGCGACAAGCGCCCACTCGATCGAAGCCGTTCGAACCTGGGTCCAGATGTTGTCAATGTCGGCCAGCTGGGGGAACAGGAACCATGAGCTGAGGGCCAACGTGGCCACGATGAACAGGGTCTTCGCATCGACGCGCTGGAGTTTGGCTGGCTCCTCGGCTTCGATCTCGCAGCGCTCGATCAGTGTCGTCCGTATCGCTTTGACGCCGTCCTTGCCGATCGCTTCTCGGGTGGCGGTGCTGAGGGCAAGGGGCTGCAACCAGGGCAAGGCTCGAGACAGTTCGTGAACCCCTGACGTCACATGGGCGGCCTGGACGGCACGCTCGACGCCAACGGTGGTCGCGGTCGATGCCAGTAGCTCTGCGACGTCGGTCCCCAGCTCCTGGTCGGAGGCGGCCAGTTCCGAGAAGCCGAAATCGATGAGCCAAGGCTCACCGTCTCCATCCAGGAAGACGTTGGCAAGGCGCAGATCTCGGTGGGCGATTCGCTTGCTGTGTAGGAGGCTGACCATCGTCCAAATCGACTCGAGTGCCTCGTCGCTGATGTCCTCGACCTGATCGGCCGAACGGCCGTCGATGGCCTCGTAGGCCAACACCATCCCGTCAACGCCTGCATCGGCTACACCCAATATGCGCGGTGTGCGTATGCCGAGTGCGTGTGCCTGTAGTGATACCAGAGCCTCGTGCTCAACGGCGCGGCGCAGGCTGACATAGGGGCGGTGATCGCCGGTCTTTCGCAGTCTGAGCCACCGGTAGGCCCTGAACATCAGGTCGGCGCTGCGCTCGTCCCGACCGAGAGCCTTCACGAAGATTCGCTTGCCGGAGGCTGAGGTCCCGATCCAAGGGGCCGACCCTCTCGCATCGACGTTGAAGCGACCGAGCTCGATCATGTCGATCCCGACCGAGTCGAGTGAGTCGTGAATCTCGTCTCTGCTCGGAGCCAGATCGTGCCGGCTGAACACCAGTAGCAGCCCCGAAGCCACTGCCAGGCCGAGCCCCAGGTCGCTCAGTAGGCTCACGGCCGGCACACCGGCGACGATTGAGGTCATGACGACGTATCCGGCAACGACCACAGCCAAGCGCTGGGTCAGTGATCGACGCAGCCAAGATGTCGAGATTCCCAACGTTGCAACGGCGGCGGCGAGCACGGGATCGCCGGGTCGGAATCGATCACCGGACACCCGAAACCTCCAACCAATCGGAGGGTCCTCGAATGCAGTACGCACCGGCTCGTCGACCAGCGCATAGATCGCTTCACCAAGGGCCAAGCTGAGGCCGCCGGTCATCAGCACCCCAAGAAGGAGCATGACGAAGCGACGGTACCTGGTGGTGGCGAGGGCCCAGAGCAATGTGCCGACGATGGCGGAGAGAACGGCGATAGCCAACACGGCCGTCGGCACCTGACGCACCCATTCGGGAAGATCGCTGAGCGCGCTGGCACCGTCCTCGCTGAGTCCGAGGAACGATGAATCGAACACGTTGGCTACGACAACGCCGACGACGATCAGGACCAGTGCGACGATCAGCCGCAGTACATCGACTGGAGAGCGGATGTGCTCCGGGTGATGGGGCCCCTCCCTCTCAAAGATAGTGAGATTGGTTTCCGGCGCCGCCGGGGCGGTCACGGTTCAACCACTGCTTCTTTTTGCTGCGCCTCGGTCACCCGGTTCAAGAAGGCATACCACAACAGGACGGCGAACAGGGTCCCTGTCGCGGCCCCAGTCACCACGTCCAGAAAGTTGTGTTCGCCGAAGTACAACCGAGCGATGGCTACGATCGCGGCCCATACCACCGGTATCACGCGCCATCTTGGTGGCAGGAGAGCCGACAGAAGAACGGCGATGGCGAAGATGGTCGTCGTGTGACCTGAAGGAAAGCTGAGTCCCTCGAAGGCGGGACCCCGGACATTGATGTGGGGACCGACCGACTCGAACGGACGGTCTCTCTCGACGAGCTGCTTCACCACACCCTTCTCAATCAGGAGCTTCATCGGAAGAATGGCGGCAAAGGCGGCGAAGTACTGCCACTTCCGCGTGTAGTAGTACACGACCAAGGCGGCCACAATCGGCGCTCCAGTGACGCCAACCTGCTGTAGGACCCACATCAACGGCTCGAGCCAGTCTGCCCAGTCGTTGAAGAAGAGGAGGACAGACTCCTCCCACGTCGGCACGGTCCCATTCCGAGCGACGATCGAGCTGACGACGATCACAACCGTGGCCAAGACAGAGACGATGACCGTTTGTCCGACACTGATCTGGTGTCGCACCGCGAACGGCCTCTTCTGCTGGGTTCCGGTCTCAGTTTCCCGCATTGTCATCTACTCCGGCTAGTGCGTCGATTTCCGGCTGTACCGAGAGATGGACGAACGCTGTTCAGTCGATGCTAGTACCCAGCTCATCAGTACGCCCAGAGGTCTGGTGGCCCGCCATGGATCGGGGCTCGATTGGTGTCCTCGGCTACCATTTGCCGGGCCGGTTGGGTGGACCATGTTGGGGTGCTCCGCACCTATCCATCCCTCTCCGCATATCAGAGACTCGTTGGCAGGGAGGGTTGATGTTCGGTCGGGTTCCCATGCACGACGTGAGATCGCTTGATGACGTCATTACCTTCGTCGAGTCGAGCGCTGGTGAGAAGGTGATCATCTCTGACGTCGACAACACCCTGGCTCCCCAAGGCGTCCTGCTCGAGGAGTTCGGGAATCTCGTCAACGCGGCCATTGACCGCCTCGAAGCGAACCAAAACGTGGCCCGGGTCATCCCCCTCACGAATGGCCCCCAACGCGAGGTGGACCGACTGGTCAGTCGCGGCAACAAGCCGTGGACTACTCGGCGGCGGTTGGGTCTCCGCCGGGGTGGCGCACCGGTAGTGGTCGTCGGCGACCAGGTGCTCACCGATGGGTTGCTGGCTTGGCGGTTTCGGGCCACCTTCCTCTACCTCGTCATCGACGATGAATCCGAAGAACGCCGACAGGCTGTCATGCGGCGCATCGGCCGCCTGCTGACGGCGGTCCTCTTCCATCGGACAGGTTGAGTTGGCCTGCAATGATGGGAGGGGCAACTATCTCTCGAGGGCCTCATCGGCATCGCTCGAGTTCTGAGCTTTGATCAGGATGGTTGCTCCGAGAATCGCAGCAATGGCTGACGCGACCAGAATCCCGATCTTCGCTTGGCTGGTAACCGCTGGATCCTCGTAGGCGAGTCCGCTGATGAACAGCGACACGGTGAAACCAATACCGGCAACCGAGCACACGCCCAGCAGGCTCATCAGGGTGACACGATCCGGAAGTCTGGCGATACCCATCCGTATCGCCAGACCAACCGCCCCGCTGATACCAACGATCTTGCCAACGACGAGACCGAACGCGATACCGAGGGTGACCGACGACGTCGCGGCGTCAGACAGGGCGTCAGCGCTCAATTCGATCCCAGCATTGGCCAGCGCGAAGATCGGGATGATCACGAAGCTGGTCCAGGGATGGATGGCACGAATCAGACGGGACCCCACCGGCACCGATTCATTGATGAGACGGGCCGCCTCGACCGCCGATGTGGTCTCATCGATCGAGGGGTCAGCGATCGTGGCCTCGACCTGATGGCGCGACAGATGGGGATTGAGAGCGTGGGTCGGTGTGATGAGGCCGAGAATGACGCCGGCCAGCGTGGCGTGAATACCTGACTTGAACATCGCCAGCCAGATCCCTCCAGCCAGGATCACATAGACCGGGAGGTACCAGACCCGCGATCGCTTCATGATGTAGGTAGTAGTGATCAACGCCGCGGCCAGACCCAGCCATCTCCAGTCGAGAGCTTCGGTGTAGAAGAGGGCGATCACAACGATTGCGCCGATGTCGTCGACGATCGCCAACGTCAACAGGAATACCTTCAGCGCAGAAGGAACCCGATCACCAACCAGAGCGATGATGCCCAAAGCGAAGGCGATGTCTGTCGCCATGGGGATCCCCCACCCACTGACATTGTCGCTCCCGGCGTTCCATGCCACGAAGATCAGTGCGGGCACGATCATTCCTCCGACGGCTCCGACGGCCGGAAGCAGCGCGGCGCGGCGGTCGACCAGCTCCCCGACCTCCCACTCTCGTTTGATCTCGAGTCCGACAACGAAGAAGAAGACCGCCATCAATGCATCATTGACCCAGTGGAGCAGGTCCTCGCTCAGCTGGAACCCGGCCACGTCGAGACTGATCTCGGAATGCCAGAAGTCCGAGTAGCTGTCGCCGGCGACGTTGGCCCAGATGAGCGCAGCGATGGTCGCCACCAACAAGACGATGCCGCCGGAGGCCTCCACCCGAAGAAAACGTTGCATCGGCCGGCCGACGGTGCGCGCCATCGACCGTTCGCTCGTCACCCACGTCGGCAGCCCAGATTGAGTCGAACCCTCCGAATCGCTCTTGTTCACGAACCGTCACCTCCGGGGCCAGCCTGAATGGTGGAAGGCTTGGGCCGAAGTGGTGGGTCCAGGCCGGGCGGGCGGTTTCGCCAACAACCACTCGGCATCACAGTTCCTCGTCGATGAAGCTCTGGCGAATATTCTCGTTGACGGCCTGTCGAGAGACTAGAAGAAGTTGGTCTTGGAGCTCGATGGAGTGGGTGGCCGACACCCCGGCGTCGAACTCGAACTCCCACCACACGCAGCCGCCTGGGAATAGATAGTACCGCTGGGCCCGGAAGCCAAGGTCGACCTGTTCGATGTATTGGAGGGCTTCGGCTCCGTCTTGGTCGCTTGGTACCGATACGGCCTCACCGGGTTTGCACGTCTCCGTGTAGTTGAGACGAGCGGAGCCGAGCCCGGCTCGGTCGGAGTCCAGGAGAATGACCGTGCCGTCCTGGTTGATGTTGACGGCGTCGACCTCCCAACCGGCCGGGAGGCCCACGAGGCAGGGTATGAGATCCGCGGTTGGGACAGACTGGGCGACGATCAGCGAGGAATCCCCGCGGTCGCAATACGGTATCGGAACAGCCTGTTCGACCGAGCATGCGCTCGACAAGCACAGCAGGGTGCCGAGTCCCAACAGCCACACGAGATGCCGTGGTGACATCACAACAAACCGATGTCGGAGAGGCTGCCGAGGAAGATTGCCAGCAGGGCCGCGGTGAACAAGGCCACCCAGGCGGTGAGCCCAACTCGTCGCACTGACCATCGCTGGATGGCGACCGGTTGACGGTCGGGAGCGAGCTGGCGGAAGCGCTCTAGCAGTGTCCGCCCGTCGCGACGTACATCAGCTCGCAACTGGGACGGCAAGGTCACGCCTCGTGACGCGGCGAAAGCTTCGGCGATTTCGTCCTCACTGAATTGGAGGAGAGCTCTCTCGTAGACCAATTCGGGACTGCTGGTGAGAGCTAGGACGAGCATCATGTTGGCCAAGTCGACGGCTTGGCGCCACGGGGAGGGCCGGACCTCTCCGAAGGCGACGTCGATGACGCGGATTCGGTCACCCTGCACCATGAGGTTGGCCGGCTTGATGTCGCGATGGGCCAGCCCAGCCCGCCACATCTTGGCTACCACCTCCAAACCCTGATCGATCATCCCTTCAGTGACCTCGACCTCGCTGATCTCTACCGCCCCTTCCAGGAACTCGGTGACCAGTAGGTACTCCCGGTCGGGAGTGATCTCGACGATGCCTATCGGTTCCATGCAGTCGATATCGCCGAACCGCATCAGGTGGAGCATGTAGTCCTCATACTGGATGAGTCTCCGGACCGACGTGAAGCGTTGCTCGTCTTCGAGCCGGCCGTACAGCAGTGTCCTTCCGAGCTTGTACCACCGATCCGATCGCAGGTGGCTACTGGCAAGAAGCTTGGCGAACACGTCGCCGCCGTCTTGGCGACTGATTCGCAGAGGCGTTGACCCGGCTGATCCTTCGAGCCCGACTGGCTTGATGTCGGTGGCGATGATGCCCAGCTGACGGCGCAGGCCGAGCCTGATGGCATCACCCCGCTCACCGGTGACATCGAGATGAGCAGTGTTGCCGGTGCCATAGGCGATCGGGAATACCCGCTCTGGCGCCAGTAACCGGTACAGCAAGAGGGTGATAGCCACCCCAACGGTGGCGGCGGCCACGACATCGGACGGATGATCGACCCCAACATAGATCTGAGCGAACCCGAACAACGTCAACAACCCTGTGGTCAGGGCCCACCACGAACGACGCAACACCCCAGGAGGGGCAAGGGCCAGCCCAGCGCAAACCAAGACCGTGGTCAGTAGGGCTACTGGCCGCGACGGCTGGGCAAACCCTTCCCAGTCGCCGATCTGGGTGACACCGAGGGGACGGGGTCGGCCAATCCTGGTCGAGATGATCGTGGAGATGGCAGCTACGACCGACAAGCTGGCGATGAGAAGGAGCACATGGCGGATCCGGCGGACAACAAGGCCGGTGACGATGGCTATCCAGCCAACGATCGGTGTTGCCCACGATGTGCCGATGTCGTTGACCACTCGCATCGTCGGCGTCAGCCAGCTCAGGCGGTTGTCGACAATCGGACTCATCAACTCCAGGTCGCGCTCGGTTACCCAAATGGCGGGCTGGTCTGAATGAAACACCCAAGCCCACAAGGCCGCCCACCCCATGAATGCCGCCAGCCACACCGCTGCCCCTCTGTTGAGCTCATGTGGCAATGGGGGTGGCTCACCTGAAGGACGGCGGTCGCGGGCCGACCCGAGTCGGTGACCGGCGACCGTGTGACTCATGACATCGTCCTCGTGGCGTCGGTGAAGGCGACAAGGCTCCCGATGAGGCTGGAGCTGGCCCTCGGGGCCCCGCTCGACACCTGCTGATCGCTCATCCTGCGCTCCCTCGACCCTGGTCGCCGGTCGGGCCATCCCATCGACTCCGGAGATTGCCCCGACGTCCAGCATGTCCGCTCTTGACGAGTTTTGCATGCGATCACCTAGAGCGTCATCTTCTAGCGACCCCAGCTCAAGCTACCCCAAGCCTGGGTAGCCTGGTCCGTTCCAGCCGTGGGCCAGGTCATCGTCGAGATGGGGAGACCTTGGGTCCGCGGCGACCAATCCTCGTAGCCGTGATGGGCAGGTCGTGGGTGATCCTGCACGGCCGCGATGGTTCTGACTAGAGGTTGAGCAGGCTGGTTAGGGCGTTCTCGAAGAGGAGGAGGGTGACTTGACCGAGGCTGATGGCCGCGGGACCGTGAAACCAAAAAGGGGAGCGATGGTTGAACTGATTGGTCACCGAGCGGGCAACACCAGAGAGGGTGTCGAATCGATCCGATCGATTGCCGACACCGTCGAGATCGACGTGCACCTTGATCAAGGTCAGTTGGTTGTCCGACACGCCAAGCGCGTGTGGTTCACCTCACGGCTCTGGGAGCGCTGGTCCCTGGTTTCGCCTGACACGCCAGTGCCGGTGCTTGGCGACGTCCTCGGCTGGATCGGAACCGAGATGGATCCATGGATCGACTGCAAAGGGATTTCGAACCGGCTTCCCGAGGAGGTCGTTCGGGTCGCGGCCGATCATCTACCCCTGACCCTGTCAACCAAGTCCTGGTGGACACTGCGGCGGGTGGCCCGACGGCCCAAAGTGCGAACGATCCGCTCGGCCGGCAATCGCTTCGAGCTCCTCTTGGTCCGGTACTTGCCGTCGCGGGTGGCCATTGATGGAGTCGTGATCCACTCTCGCTTACTGAGCCCTCGGCTGGTGGCCGATCTGCGCCGTCGACATGGACAGGTGTTCACCTGGTCCATCGAGGACGTGTCCGTTGCTCGACAGCTCACAAGCTGGGGGCTCGACGGCCTGATCATCGATGACGCCCTGGTCATGGAGGCGTTGACGGAACCGCCAGTCGGCCTCGACGATACGGGGAGTGATGATGTACGAGATGGCTAGCCCGAAGAGGGCGAGACCAGATCCGAGGAAGCCGTCGATCACATAGTGGTTGGCGGTGACGATGACGGCGATGGCCATGACGGTCGGGCCGGCGATGGCGAACACCCGAACCAACCTGAGCTGGCTCGCAAAGAGGGAGATACCGACCAGGAGATTCCAGCCGACATGGAGGCTGGGGACCGCCGCGTACTTGTTGACCAGGGCCGGCGGTTGGAGGATCCGGTAGGCATTGGAGTGCTGGGTGACCGTGTCATCCAATCCGAGGTTGAGGAGGCGGGGTGGGGCGACAGCATATGAGGCGAAGATCACGAGCCCGATCGCCCCCGAGATGAACATGGCATTGCGAAGCAATAGGAAGTCCATGCGGTGGTATCGGTGGAGCCAAATGAGCGTGATTGCGATGACCGGCCAATGGCCCCAGATGTAGATCCAATTGAAGATGTCGACGAGTAGCTGACTATCGATGATCAGGCCTTGGGCCCAGGCCTCGAGATCGAGGCCTATTCGTCGCTCGAACTCGAGGACATCGAGGCCGTTCTCGATGGCCACTTCGGCGTTGCCTTGGGTCATGCCTCGGACACCGAAATACAACAGCACGGCTGCGGCGATGAAACTGACCTGCCGCATGAATTCCAGGAGCGGAGTCAGGCTCCGAGGCTCTTGACCATCCACCACTACAACATTACTCACGAGGAAATGGCAGAGTACAGTAGCGCGGCCCGAGCCAGCAAGGTCCTGTCGTGCCGACCGAGCCGGCCCATGGGGTCATTGCTGGCTCAGATCGCTTCCGGCGGACGACGTTCTGCACTGGCATGGAATATCAAACGTAGCGTCTCATCAGCTAGCATTCGGCCATGCGCGGCGAGATCCCGCTCGCGCGATCAGACTCTGCTGGTGGTCCGCCGAACCTTGCATATCCCGAAGACACTCATCATCCCGAACTGGCGTGAGATTCTCCGCCACGCGATCCCAAACGTGGTCGAGGGCAAGCTGGTTCCGGTCGTCTTGTTCATCGGGTTGCTCCATCTCACTGACACGACCCTGGCCCTCATCGGGGCTCTGGCTTTCTCGGTCTTGGCCCTGGTCCGGCGTCATCTTCGAAAGCAAGCGTCCTCTGGACTGCTGATACTGACCACCCTCGGCCTGACGACGAGAACGGTCGCGGCCCTAGCCACAGGCAGTCTCGTCATGTACTTCATTCAGCCCACCGTGGCCACGGGGCTCGTGGGTGCAGCATTCGTCGGCTCGGTCCTGATCGGGCGCCCACTGGCGGAGCGGTTGCTCATGGATCTGTGTCCTATCGATGATGAGGCCCGCTCACATCCCACTCTCCGGCGATTCTTCTCCCACGCCTCGCTCTGGTGGGGCTTCACGAGCGCCATCAACTTCAGCCTGACCCTGTGGTTGCTGTTGACTCATTCTCCAACCACATTCCTCTTGGTCAAATCCGTCCTCGGACCGCTGACCACCTCGATCACTTTGTCGGTTGCCTATTTTTGGTTCCGATCGCTCATGGCCCGATCGGGAACGAGAGTGTTGTTCGCCGAGGTGAGCTGATTGGACGGGTATGCAATCGGTGTGTCATTTGGCGCAGTGGCGTTGGGGGCCAAGATCCACCAATCAGCAGCCCCGTACGACATACACCTGATGAAGTGGCCGACGAGGGGCGTCTGTGCTCCGACTCACCGTTCGCTGTTCAGCTCCGGAAGTAGAGCGACAAATCGTGCCGTGGAGGCACCTTGTCTGATGAGGGCCAGCTCCTGGTACTCATCAGAGTGATACCAGGCGTCTGCCGCGGCGCGATCAGGAAAGCGAAGGAGTACGAGACGATCCTCGAGCGGCTCGCCCTCGAGAAGCTCGGGACCATCGGCAAAACCCACAATCTCACCTCCGTAGCGCTTCAGAATCGGGAGGAACCTGATCTCGTACCGGCGGTAGCTCCTGGGATCGGTGATGGAGAGCAGTGCTACCAGGTAGGTGCTTGTTGGGTCGGCCATTGGTCAAACGTAGTGGCTCAGTCCGGCCAGTCGGCCTTGCCCTTGTCGGCGAAGACACTGCCACCGATCTTGCGGTCTTCGGAGTTCATGACCCGGGTCTGGACCAGGTTCGTTATGTGATCGAGGGCGCTGTAGTCCAGAGCGGCACCTCGGACCATCGACTCCTTCATGCCCTGCACAGCCCTCGGGCTCAGCTCACAGAGCCGTTGGGCGACCCGGTCGGCCTCGGCCATCAGCTCGTCGTCGGCCACGATGCGATTGACCAGACCCACCTCGCGGGCGCGTTCGGCATCGACCGTGCCGGCCAACAGTAGCAACTCCGAGGCAATGGCCCAGGGCATGATCCGCGGGAACCAGGCGGCCGGGATGGTAGCGATTCCCCACTGGGGTTCCGGTAGCCAGAACGACACGTCGGGAGTGGCGATTCGGATGTCGGTGTCCATGGCGATCCACATGCCGTAGCCCACCACATGGTTGTGGAGGGCGGCCACGATCGGTTTGTAGAGGCCCTGGGTCTGGGAGATGTCTGGGAAGTGGCCGGTGTAGACGAACTCCTCTGTTGGCGCCCCAGCTGAGAGATCGGCGCCGGCGCTGAAGCAGCGGCCGTTTCCCGACAGGATGGCCACCCGTATGGCCCGGTCGTCTCGAACGTCAGCCCATATCTCGCCAAGCTCAGCGTGCATCTCGGCGTTCATCGCATTGAGCTTCTCCGGCCGGTTGAGCCGGACCCGAGCGATCGGTCCGTCCTTCTCGTACTCGACTGTGGTCAACTCCATCGTCTTCTCCGTCCTCGTGCGGGCCGCGGAACCCGAGATCATCGTCAGACGCTAATTTGCCATTCGGCTCGGAGCAGCATCGCCAACTGTTTTGGCTGCCCAGGCGATGGGCGCCTGGACATGCAAAGACATGCAGGCGCGATGTAGTGTCACCTCGTCGGGCGATTTCTGTATCAGGCGATAAGGAACGAGGCTTGTGAGATGGCGGGAACCAAGAAAAGCGGATTGACAAGACGAGCACTCGTCTTGATGGCGGTGATGGCGCTATTGGCGCTTGTCTTCACTGCACCCGCCGACGCCGGAAGAGGCCACGGCCACGGTCACGGCCGAGGGCATGGTCATGGCGGGGGGCATCCAAGGGAGGTGAACCTCCAGATCCTCGCCATTAACGACTTCCACGGCAACATCGCCACCAGTTCCGAGGCCTTCTCGCCGGACAGCTGCTTCGATGAAATGCCGGAGACCTGCACACCGGTGGGTCGAGCCGACTACCTCGCGGCCAACATGAGGGCCGCCGAGGCCGACGCCGACAACTCGATCATCGTGTCGGCCGGCGACTTGATCGGGGCCTCACCACTGATTTCGGCTCTCTTCCACGACGAGCCGACCATCGAGGCCATGAACCTCATCGGTCTGGAAATCAATGGTGTTGGCAACCATGAGTTCGATGAGGGGGCAGAGGAACTGCTCCGGATGCAGAACGGCGGAAGCCACCCGATAGACGGTGACCTCGATGGCGACGGCTTTGATGGCGCCGAGTTCGAGTTCCTGGCTGCCAACGTCGTGTCCGACGCCACCGGCAAGACGATCTTCCCGCCCTACACGATCAAGAGGTATCAGGGTGTCAAGGTTGCCTTCATCGGCATGACCCTCGAAGGCACACCCAGCATTGTCACACCGGCCGGTGTGGCTGGCCTCACGTTCAAGGACGAGGTCGAAACGGTCAACGCGTTGATTCCCAAGCTGAAGAGGAGGAGGATCGAAGCGATCGTCGTGTTGATGCACGAAGGTGGTCGTGCCTCCGAGGGAGGCGGCGACGGGGATGGCTGTGGAACCCTCTCGGGCAATCTCTACGACATCGTCACCGGTCTCGACGATGCGGTTGACCTGGTGATCGGTGGTCACAACAACCAGCGGTTCACATGCCTGGATGTCGAGGGCAAAGCGGTCACCATGGCGTACCACTCCGGCCGGATGTTCACCGACATCGACGTCACCCTGAACCGGAAGACGAAGGACATGACCGTCGTGTCCATCGATAACAAGGAGAACTTCCAGTCTGATGTCACCCCGGCTGTGGAACTGACGGCGCTCATCGATAGGTACGACACACTGTCGGCGCCTCTGGCCAACGCGGTGATCGGGTCGATCACGACAGACATCACCGAGGATGAGAGCGCGGCCGGTGAATCAGCCCTTGGTGATGTGATCGCCGACGCCCAGCTCGCAGCGACCATGGACCCGGAAACCGGCGGGGCGGTGGTTGCCTTCATGAATCCGGGAGGCATTCGTGCCGACCTGATGGCCGATGAGATCTCAGGCGGCGAAGGTCTCGGCGAGGTGACCTTCGGTGAGGCCTTCAGCACTCAGCCCTTCGGCAACAGCCTGGTCACCATGACCCTCACGGGAGCCCAGATCGACGAACTACTCGAGCAACAGTTCGATAATGGTGAGGTGGGGGACATGCGGATCCTGCAAGTCTCGGCTGGCTTCACCTATACCTGGGACGCCTCTCAGCCGACCGGGTCCAAGGTCGACCCGGACACCATCATGATCGACGGAGCTGTCCTCGACGCGGGCACAGGCTACCGAGTGACGGTCAACAGCTTCCTAGCCGACGGTGGAGACAACTTCTCGGTCCTGCCAAGTGGAACCGATCGACTTGGAGGCGAGATCGACCTGGATGCCCTGGTCACCTACTTCGGCCTGAACACGCCAGTGGCACCTGGTCCCCAGGACCGCATCACCATGACCCCCTAGGGCTGACGCGGCAGTTTCATTGAGAATGTAGTTGGGTCAGTCCGGCCCGCAGCCATCGAGGCTGCGGGCCGGACTGTTTCTGGCTGGGGAGAACCACCCTGGTTGGTGGCCTATGCTTGCGACTCCGTGACGATCCCGACGCTGAGCACGATCGCTCTAGCAGAACCAAGCCCCTGATGTGTGTCGGAATACCTGCTCGCGTTGTCAGTATCGGCCCAGCGGAGAAGCACACCGCCGTGGTTGACGTCGAGGGTGCCCAGCGCGAGGTGAACACGATCATGGTCGACGATGAGGGGCTGATAATAGGCGACTGGGTCCTCCTTCACGTGGGTTTCGCCATGGGCAAGATCGACGAAACCCAGGCCCAGGAGACCCTGGCCTTCATGCGAGAGATCGGCTCGGTGTACGACGACGAGGTCGACGCTTTCTCCACCGAACAGCCATGACGATCCGGCGCTCCTCGCCTCGCTCGGTGCCCGGTGCCCGGTGCGACGACCAGATCATGACAGGAGTCGAAGCCGCATGAAGTTCGTCGACGAGTACCGAGATCCAAAGGCAGCCTCGGTGCTGTTGGCTGAGATCGCCGAGCTGGCTGCTGACCAGCCCAACCGGAAGTTCATGGAGGTCTGTGGTGGCCATACCCACGCCATCTACCGTCATGGCCTCGAGATGCTGCTCCCCGAGAACATCGAACTGGTTCACGGTCCGGGGTGCCCGGTCTGTGTGATCCCGATGGGTCGAGTCGATGATGCCATCGCCATCGCCACCACCGACGGGGTGACATTGTGCTGTTTCGGGGACATGCTCCGAGTACCAGGCGGGAGCTCATCGCTCCTCGAAGCCAAGGCCACCGGAGCCGATGTGCGGGTGGTGTACTCGCCACTCGACGCCCTGGCCCTCGCCGAACGGGAGCCTGCTCGCAGGGTGGTGTTCCTGGCTGTCGGATTCGAAACGACCGCACCGTCGACCGCTGCCACCTTGCTCCAGGCTCGCGATCGAGCTGTCGCCAACTTCAGCGTCTTCTCGAACCATGTGACCATCGGTCCGCCCCTGGAAGCGATCCTCGACTCGCCGGGCCTCGATCTCGACGGCTTCCTAGGCCCGGGCCATGTTTCGACCGTGATCGGGACCGGGCCCTACCAGTTCGTGGCTGAACAGTATGGCCGCCCGGTCGTGATTGCCGGGTTCGAGCCGATCGACATCCTGCAGGGTGTCGCCATGCTGTTGCGCCAACTGGCCGACGGCCGCTGCGAGGTCGAGAACCAGTACCGCCGGGTGGTCGCCGACGGGGGCAACGCCGTAGCGCGGCGACTGCTGCGAGAGGTGTTCGTCGTCCGCCCCCACTTCGAATGGCGAGGGCTTGGTTTCATCCCCGAGAGCGGCCTGGCCATCGGGTCCGACTTCGCCGACTGGGACGCTGAGCTGCTCTACGGTGTACCCGGCTTGCGAGTGGCCGATCCCAGGGCTTGCCAGTGCGGTGAGATCCTCAGGGGTGCGATGCGCCCCTGGCAGTGCAAGGTCTTCGGCACCGCTTGCACACCGGAGTCCCCGATCGGAGCCTGCATGGTGTCCGCTGAAGGAGCGTGCGCCGCCTACTACAGCAATGGCCGCTATTCACCCCGTGTTCCGATACCAGTTCAGGCTGAGTAGGTTCGTCGACGTATGGCCTCCGACGAGGATCTCACCCCCCGCGACCAGGTGCTGGAACGGGTCGAGGCGTGGCGCCGCAGGGCGCCCAAGCTCACCGACGATGTCATCACCATGGCCCATGGGGCTGGTGGAAAGGCGAGCCAGGCGCTCTTCGAAGCGGTGATTCGCCCCGCCTTCTCCAATCCGATCCTCGACCGGGTCGACGATGGGGCGGTACTCGATGTCCCCAACGGCCACCGGGTGGCGTTCACCACCGACGCCTTTGTCGTGACTCCTCGATGGTTCCCCGGGGGATCGATCGGCGATCTGGCCGTCAACGGGACGATCAATGATCTGGCGGCGATGGGAGCAACACCGGTGGCGCTGTCCCTCTCATTGGTGCTGGAAGAGGGGTTTGCCGTCGACGAGTTACGACAGGTCGTCAGCGACGTCGCCCGCGCTGCCGACCGGGCCGGAGTAGACATCGTCACCGGTGACACCAAGGTGGTGGAGAGGGGTGCGGCCGATGGCTGCTATCTCACGACCACCGGGATCGGCCACGTGCGAAACGACTGCGTCCTCGGGACCGGTACAGTCTCGGCCGGTGATGCCGTCATCGTGTCGGGAACGCTCGGTGATCATGGCATCGCCGTCTTGGTGGCCCGGGGGGAGCTGGCCATATCGGCCGCCGTCGAATCAGATACCGCGCCATTGCATGAAATGGTGGCCGGACTGCTGGCCGCGGTTCCTGAAACCCGTTGGCTTCGCGACCCGACCAGAGGCGGTCTGGCGTCGTCGTGCAATGAACTGGCGATCGCCACCGGACTCGGGGTCAAGCTGTTCGAGGACCGGCTGCCGGTTTGCGGCCCGGTCGGTGGTGCCTGCGAACTGTTGGGCCTCGACCCCTTGTACATCGCCAACGAGGGCAAAATGTTGGTCGTGGTACCCGAGGAGCGGGCCCCCGACGCCGTGGCCGCCATGGCCCGCTCTGACGCCGGCCGAGGGGCGGTCGTCATCGGCGCGATCACTGAGGATCATCCCGGACTGGTCGCAGTCCAGACCACCTTCGGCGGGACCAGGATCGTTGACATGCTGGTCGGCGACCCCCTGCCCCGTATCTGCTGATCAGGCCGCGGCGAGGGTCAGGACTGGTGGGCTCCCACGAGATGGGCCCGACCGATCGCTACCTGCCCCAGCGCGATCCCACCGTCGTTCGGTGGCACCTGGGCGTGGCGCAGTACCTCGAATCCTTGGTTGATGAGCATCGGCACCGCCAGTTCGACCAGACGTTGGTTTTGAAACACCCCACCACTGAGCACCGCCGTCTCGAGCCCGGTCCGGGCACGGAGCCGGCGGCAGACATCGACGATCAGCCAAGCCACACTGTGGTGGAACTTGGCGGCGATCACGCCGGCGTCGAGGCCTCGCAGTCGATCGTCGACCGTCGCTTGCATCAATGGCGTCGGGTCGATGACGAGTGGGTCGTGACCGGTTACGTTCCAGTGGTAGCGCTCATCAGGCTCGGTCGAGGTCCTGGTCGCCGCCTGTTCGAGGAGGATGGCGGCCTGGCCTTCGTAGTGAGAGATGTCGGCCAGGTCGCACAGGGCGGAGACTGCGTCGAAGAGGCGGCCCATCGACCACGTCATGATCGACCGTCCGGACTCACAGAGCGCAGCAACTGTGTCGAGGTCGGCGGCGTGACGGGCCAGGACCGGCAACTTTTGAGCGTTCTCAACACCGCTGGCCCCGTCGATCCCAGTCGAGAGGTGTGCTATCAGCATCCGCCACGGCTGGCGCACCGCCGCGGTGCCACCTGGCACTGGAACCGGCCGTAGGTGGGCCGCCCGTCGGAATCCTGATGCGTCGCCGATCAGGAAATCGCCGCCCCACAGCGTGCCGTCGCGGCCCCAACCGGCCCCGTCGAAGGTGACACCGATGGCGAGGCCGGGGTGGGCGTTGTCAACCAGGCATGCCACCAGGTGGGCATGGTGATGCTGAACCGCCAGGGTCGGTGCCAGATCCTGGGCCGTGGCGAACTTCGAAGACAGATACTCCGGATGGGCATCGTGCACCACGAGCGCAGGGGTGGTGCCGGTCAGGTCGAGGAGATCCCCGATGGTGTGCTCGAACGCCTCCAGGGTCGCTACGTGTTCGAGATCACCGAGATGGACCGAGAGGTGGGCCTCACGACCGACGGCCAGGCAGACTGTGTTCTTCAGCTCTGCACCCACCGCCAGCACCGGCGGCCCGTCGGAAGCGAGCCGGACTGGTCGGGGAGCGAAGCCGCGGGCGCGGCGCAGCAGCTGGAGACGACCATTGGTGATCCGTCCGACCGAGTCATCGGCACGGCGGGCGATGGCCCGATCATGGACGAGGAAGGCGTCGGCGATGTCACCGAGGCGTTCCAGCGCCTCACCGTCGTCGATGATGATCGGGTCGTCGGCATGGTTGCCACTGGTGCAGACCAAGGGCACCCCACAGGCTGTGCTCAGAAGCTGGTGGATCGGTGCGGCTGGGAGCATGACGCCGAGCAGCTCAGTGTCGGGAGCCACTGAGGCGGCGATCGGGCCGACCCCGGTTCGCGGCACCAACACGATTGGGGCCTCCGGTGCGGTCAGGGTCTGGGATTGGGCCTCGTCGAGGACAACGAGTTGGCGGGCCTGTTCGATGTCGGCCACCAAGATGGCGAACGGTTTCTGGTCTCGTTGTTTGGCCAGCCGTAGCCGGGTGACCGCTGGCTCGCGGTCGGCCCGGCACAACAGCTGATAGCCCCCAACTCCTTTGAGAGCCACGATCGATCCGTTGTCGAGCATCTGACTGGCCCCCTTGATCGGGTCCCCATGCGGCGACCAACCAGCGGCCTCCGGTGGTGATACCGGGAGGAGGGCCAGTGTGGGCCCGCAAGCCGGGCAGCAGGTGGCCTGGGCGTGATAGCGGCGGTTGTCGGGGCTCTCGTACTCGGCCTGACACTCGTCGCAGAGGGGGAAGTCGTCCAGTGATGTGCGCTCCCGGTCATAGGGCATGGAACGAACCACCGTGTAGCGGGGGCCGCAATTGGTGCAGCAGGTGAATGGATAGTGGTAGCGACGATCGTGTGGATCGTCGATCTCGGCCCGGCAGGCCGAACAGGGGGCGACATCGGGTGGGATCGAGATGGTGTTCGTCTTGCCGGCCGGCTGGCTGACCTTGATGGTGAACCCGCTCTGGCCCGAGATCACGTCGATTGCTTCGCTTTGGATCCCGGTCACTCTGGCCAGTGGCGGCGCCTCGGCCTTCAGCGCGTGGCAGAACTGGCGGATGACCGCGTGTGGTGCCTGGGCTTCGCACCAGACACCGTGCTCGTCGTTGCCGATGGCACCAGCGACCGACAGCCTTCTCGCCAAACTGGCCACGAACGGCCGAAACCCAACCCCCTGCACCGTCCCCGTCACCCGTAGCCGTCGACGCTGCATCAGACCGGTCTACCACGCGCACTGATGGTCGCAGAGCCGCACTGACCCTGTTCCGATCAACCCGAATGACTCATTGACGTTCGGTAGCGGCATGCTGAGCCGATGATCACCGACACGGTCAGCTCTTGGATTGAGGCCCTACCCAAGGTCGAACTGCACCTCCACCTCGAGGGGTCGATGTCGGTCGAAACGATCGCCGTGCTGTCAGCCCGCCATGGAGTCGACCCCAGCGGGATCTGGCCCGATGGACTGCCTGAGCGCTTCTCCTTCGATGGCTTCCCCGACTTCGCCGCCCAGTTCTTCTACGGATTGTCGCTACTGCATACTGGGGAAGACCTGGCCACCGTCACCACCGATCTGGCGACCACCCTGGCCGGCCAAAACGTCCTCTACGCCGAGGTCACCACTACCGCCTTCACCCACTTCATGGGACGAGATGATCGTCCCGGCATGACCCCCGCCGACTACCGAGATGGGTTGAACGAAGGCCGCCGCCGGGCCTCGGACCTCGGCGTTGACATCAGCTGGGTGATCGATATCCCCCGCGATCTCGAGAGGCCCGACAACTCGGTCACGATCGATTACCTCGAAAGTGCTGATACCCCTGACGGGCTTGTCGCCATCGGCCTTGGCGGCTACGAGGTCGGGTGCCCGGCCGAGCCTTTCGCTCCACACTTCGCCCGGGCTCGGTCCTTGGGTCTGCACTCGGTACCCCACGCCGGCGAGACCGAAGGAGCCCACAGCATCTGGGCCGCACTCGATGATCTGCAGGCCGAGCGGATCGGCCACGGGGTCCGTTGCCTCGAAGACCCGGCCCTGGTAGCTGAGCTCGGTGAGCGGGGCACGATGCTCGAGGTCTGCCCGACGTCGAACGACCTGCTCCAAGTCGTTTCCACCCTGGAGGATCATCCACTCCCCGAGCTCAGGGCGGCCGGGGTACGGGTTTGCCTCAATACCGATGATCCCGGTTGGTTCGCCACCGATCTCAACAATGAGCTGATTGTTGCCAGCCGATATCTCGGTGTCACCCCTGCCGATCATCTCGCCATGCAATTGGATGCCCTCGCTGCGTCGTTCGCATCGGCCGACACTCGAAACGCCGTGGCCGCTGAGCTGGCCGCCATCACCCTGCCGGCATCTGGTCACTAGCTTCGGGTAGCGGCTCTCACCGCCAGCCTGTGTCCCGTCCGTGGTCGATATCTCATTGTTGAAGTTAGGTGTTGCATGTCCAATTGATGCAAAGATGGTCGCTTACGATCCGAGCCCGAAGCTCGAGTAGCCGAGCTGGCTCGCACACAATAGAGCGAACAGAGGTGAAGGCCATGTCCCGTCAATGGCAGAATCGTTCGAGGCGAAGCGGCGCGCTTGGGGCGGTGATGGCCGTCCTTGCCGCACTGCTGACCACAGCAATTGCCCCGGCCGCTCACGCCGCCACCGTGGTGGTGGCGTCGGACCTGACCGGTAGTGCGTCGGTGAACCTGATCAGCTTCACCAATTCGGCGCCCGCCTTCTCCGATCCTGACGATGGCTTTGACGTCTTCCAGCGGGGGGTATCATCGTCGATTCCCTTCGTTCTGCTCGACGACACGATCAGTGTCTTCCCGGCCGACAGTCAAGGGATCATCGACGAGAACGTCACCGGCCCCTTCTTCGGCATGGCTGACACTGAGAATGGTGATAACGCAGGGCCAGTCACGGCGACTTGGGTATTCGACATCAGCGGGGCATCGAATCTGCAGGTGGATATCGACATCGGCGCTATGGGTGACTTCGAGGCCGCCGACTCGTTCGAATTCGCGACATCAATTGATGGCGGGCCAACCGCCAGCTTGTTCTCACTGGTCGCCGATGAGGCGGCATCGCGCACCTACACCCTGGCTTCAGGTGCCACGTTCACCTTGAATGATCCACTGAACGCCGGCGCCGTTCCCCTTTCAAACGTTCTCCAGACCCTTTCGGCCCCGCTTGCGGGCACCGGAAGCCAGCTGACGCTGACGATGACGGCATTGACCAATGGCGGCGGTGAGGGCGTCGCCTTCCGCAACATCGTGGTCTCGTCCGGCGATGGAGCGGGCGGGCCTGCCGTCGGTGATCTTGTTATCACCGAGGTGATGCAGAATCCATCAGCGGTTTCCGACAGCAACGGCGAATGGTTCGAGGTCAAGAATCAGTCTGGTGCCGAGATCAATCTGGATGGCTGGATGATTTCCGACGCTGGCACCAACAGTCATGTCATCTCCGGTGAGGTGAAAGTGCCCGCTGGCGGCTACGCCGTACTGGGCATCAATGCTGTCAGCAGCGCCAATGGTGGGGTGGCCGTCGACTATGAGTACAGCGGTATGTTCCTCGCCAACAGTGATGATGAGGTCATCCTCACCAGCCCTGGCGCCGTCGAGTTCGACCGCATCGAATATGACGGCGGGCCCCTCTGGCCCGATCCCATTGGCGCATCCATGAACCTGGATCCGCCCTCAACCGAGTACACCAGCAATGATGACGGTGCCAACTGGTGCGAGGGCTCTGCCAGCTTCGGAGCCGGCGACCGCGGGACGCCCGGCGCCGACAACACCACATGTGAGACGGACGAGCCGGAGTTGGAGCTGATCCACAACATCCAGGGCTCCGACGCAACCGTGGCCATCGGCGGCCCGGTCAAGGCTCAGGGCATCGTCACCAGCCTGTTCGAGCGTGACGACGTGCTCGACGGGTTCTTCCTGCAGGAGGAGGACCTCGAGGCCGACGCCGATCCGGATACATCGGAAGGCATATTCGTGTACTGCCGCGGCAACTGCCCAGCTGCCATCGCCACCGGTGACGTGGCAACAGTGATCGGGTCTGCTACTGATTTTCAGGGCATGAGCCAGATCGACATGACGGGCGGCTCCGTCGTCATCGAGAGCTCAGCCAATCCGCTCCCGACGCCGGCCTCGGTTGACCTGCCCGCATCCGGACCCACGATTGCGGAATCAACATTTGAAGGGGTCGAGGGCATGCTCGTGACCTTCCCAGACACCCTGGCTGTCAGTGAGTACTTCCAGCTGGCCCGTTTCGGGCAGATCGTCCTCACCGAGTCTTCGAGGCCGTTCCAGTTCACCCACGACAACGCCCCCAGTGTCGCTGGCTACGCTGCCTTCCTCGATGATCTGGCCCAACGCCGGATCATCCTCGACGACAACTCCAACGACAACAACGACGCCGTCTCCGATGGTCCAGATGAGGCCTACTACTACCCCGAAGGCGGCCTCTCGGTCGGCAACCGGTTCCGCGGCGGTGACACCATCACCGCCCTCACCGGTGTCATTCACTGGAGTTGGGCGGGGTCCTCGGGCACCGAAGCTTGGCGGATTCGCCCCGTCCCCGATGCCTACGACTACACCTTCACACCGGCCAATCAAGCCCCGGCGGCTCCGGCTCCGGTCGGTGGCTCAACCACCGTCGCCAGCATGAACGTGCTGAACTATTTCACCACAATCGACGTCACATCGAGCGGCAGCATTGGCGACTGTGGCCCTAGCGGGACCTTGGACTGTCGCGGTGCCGACAGCTCCGCAGAGCTCGATCGTCAGCGGGCCAAGATCGTGGCCGCCATGCTTGGTATGGATGCCGATGTCCTCGGTCTCGTCGAGTTGGAGAACGACGGCGATGATGCGTCGATCGTCGACCTCGTCGCCGGGCTCAATGGGGCAACCGCTCCAGGCACCTACGACCACATCGCCACTGGGTTCATCGGCGACGACGCCATCAAGGTGGGCCTGATCTACCAGCCCGCCTCGGTGGCTCCGCTGGGTGACTTCGCCATCCTCGACAGCTCGGTCGACCCCACGTTCATCGACACCAAGAACCGTCCAGTCCTCATCCAGACGTTCGTCGAGAACACAACCCAGGAGCGTTTCACCGTGGCGGTGAACCATCTCAAGTCGAAGGGCTCGCCCTGCGACGATGTCGGTGACCCCGGCCTCAACGACGGCCAGGCCAACTGCCCCGGCACTAGGGCCGCGGCGGCCACGGCCCTGGCCAACTACCTGGACACCGACCCGACCAATAGTGGGGATCCTGACTTCCTCATCATGGGCGACCTCAACGCCTATGCCTCCGAGGATGCCATCACGGCCCTGACCGGTGTCGGCTACACCGACCTCATGGCCCAGTTCCAGGGCTCGGGTGCCTACAGCTATGTGTTCGACGGCCAGCTCGGCTACCTCGACCACGGGTTGGCCAACGGCTCCCTGCTACCCCAGATCACCGGGGCCACCCCGTGGCACATCAACGCTGATGAGATCAATGTCTTCGACTACAACGACGACAACCGCGATGCCGGTGAGTCATCGTGGGAGCGGGAATCGGGTGTTCTGCCGACCTATGACCCAGACCCCCTGCGCTCGTCTGATCACGATCCATTGGTGATGGGCCTCGGTCTGGACTCGATCCCCGACAATCCGACCTGTCAGGGCCGACCGGCCACCATCATCGGCACCCCAGGAGACGATGTCATCGTCGGCACGAGCAAGGCTGACGTCATCATGACCTTTGGCGGGAATGACGAGATCTCCGGTGGCAACGGCAACGATGTGATCTGTTCCGGCTACGGCGACGACACTGTCAACGGTGGCAATGGCAAGGACAGAATCAACGGTGAGCAGGGGAATGACACCATCGACGGAGGCAACGGAAAGGACACCGTCAACGGTGGTGCCGGCTCCGATGAGATCCGCGGAGGGAATGGAAAGGACTCGCTCGACGGTGGTGACGGCTCCGACAACGGAGACGGTGGCCGTGGGGTCGACAGCTGTGCGAACTTCGAGGTCGTTCTGAACTGCGAGCGTTAGCCGAACTCGTCAACCGCGCCCATCGCTGGGGGTCGGGTCCATATTCCGATCTCCGGCGGGCGCACGTTGACCTATGGTCGGGGGGTGGACGAAGTTGTCGGACACCCGGCCCTGGGGCGGATTCTCGCCGTCGATTCCAACGTTGATGCACTGGAGGCCCTGGCCAACGGCCTGGCGGGCTCGGATCTGGTGACCATGTTGTTGGAGGTTGCTCGTAGCCGGGCCGACCGACGGTCCCCGGCTGATGTCATGAACCAGTACCAGCGTGACCGGTTTGTTGCCCCGGCCCAAATAGACCCGGTGGTCCTGGCCCGACTCCAACTGGACGCCCTCGAAGCAAGCCGACCCCTCTTCGAGCCCGTCACTATCTCACCTCTTGCCCCCCTTGGTACCCACTCTGCTCTCGGGTCCGTGCATCAGAACAATGTGATCACCACCATGAGGCTGAGCGAGGTTGCAGCCGACACCACGAACTCGCTGACCCTGGAGGCAGCGATGCGCCGCCGCCAACTTCTGGCTCGTGATCCGCGCTCGGTGGAACCGGTCCGGCTGGCGGCCGTCGATCGAGTTGTCCGGGCTCAGCAATTTGAGGGACCCGTATCCTTTGCCCATTTCTGCCTCTACGGGCTGGTGATTGCGGGACGAGATATCGGTGATCGCCTATTCGAGGGTGCGGCTTTGACATCGATGCTGGAAACCATGATCAATGTCATCGCCCGCTCTGCCCCCGGTGCACGGGTCCAGATCGGACTGACCGACTTCGATGGTCGCTTCGGCGATGTCATCGATCGGATCTGCGAAACCATCACCGGGCCGACTCAGATGTGTGAGCGGAGGCCCGATCGCGGTGAAGGGCGGGGTTACTACCCGAACGTCTGCTTCAAGCTGTCGGTCGAGACCGACGAGCTGCAACTGGAGATCGGTGATGGAGGCATCGTCGACTGGACCCAATCCTTACTCCAGAACCGCAAGGAGCGCCTGGCGATCGGTGGCCTCAGCCTCGAGCGCCTGGCTGGCATGGGCCAAGGCCGAGGGAGCGGTTCAGAGGACTGATGGGTTGGCCAGGTCGTTGTTGTCGATGACGAGGTCGGCTCGGGCCTGGGGATCTTCGGTGTCGAGGTAGAGGCGCATCCCGGAGGAGTAGCGGTCGATGCGCTCGACCCACCTCAGTACATGGTCGACCAGATCGGTCCCGGTCTCTGGCGCGTCGGCCAAGATGTGGCTCAGGCGGCCAAGGTTCACCCTCGCCTGCCCGTCGAGGAAGATGGTGAGGTCCCAGTAGTCGGCCAGTTCTGGTCGGCCGAGGAAGATCCCGTCGAAAAGCAGGACCTCATCGCCGACGACGGTCTCAACTGGTGCTTCGACCGGTTGATCGGTCGGTTCATCGAATGCAGCGGTCCGATAGGTCGACCCTGCTCCAGCCTGGAAAGGATCGAGCAGGAGGCAGCGCAGGGCATCGAGGTCGTGAGAGTCGAAGTAGAAACCCGCCGGTGATCGTTTGCCCTTTCGCCAACGGATCCTTTGCGGCTGGTGGAACGAGTCGACGGTCGCACGGATCACGTTCAGACCCTCTCCGGTCAGAAGCAAGGCCACCTCACCGGCGAAGGTGCTCTTGCCCGAGCCGTCGATCCCGTCGATGCCGACCACGAAGGGCTTGTTATCACGTCGGCGATTGAGGACGAGTCCGGCTGCGTGTTCCAATACGTCGGTTCTCTGCGGGGTCACGATTGGATCGGGATTGCCGTCGAGACCAGAGGGCATGACGGCAATTGTGCCAGCGGGCAAGGCTCCCGTGGTGACGAGTCGGGCTACGGGAGCCTTGGTTGTGGTCTAGGCGGCTACCAGTTCGGGAACGGACACTTCGATGCGGGCTTGGTCCAGGAGGAGGGTGTGGCACAGTCGCCAGTGGGCGGCCAGTACAGAGAAGGCCCGAGCTCGAACCACATCGGGGGCTACCACATCGCCCAGTACGTCAACGGCGACGAGATCTGGCATGACCAGACGGGCCAGGGAGACGATCTCATCGATGGTGGACTCGTGGGGGCCGAACCCGTTGTTGTCGAGTTCGATGCCAAGGGTGGCTAGGTCTGAGGTCGTTGGAATCTGCTTCATATGTTCACCCTAAAGCCGTATGTACATTAGGAAAAGCGGTGAAAAATTGCAATGATGATTAGAAATGCTTATGATGTCAGAATGTGGAGTGACCTGAGTACCCGTCATCTGCTGGCACTGAGGGCGGTTGCCGAGGAGGGCACGTTCGGTCGTGCCGCCAGCCGGCTTGGTTTCACCCAGTCGGCGGTGTCTCAGCAGGTTGCTGCGCTCGAACAACTCGTCGGCCAGCCCCTGTTCGATCGACCGGCTGGGCCTCGGCCGCCCCGGCTCACCCCAGCCGGCACACTATTGCTCAGCCATGCCAATGGGTTCATCGAGGGGCTGGAGACTGCCGAACGTGATCTCGACCGGTTTGCACGGGGTGTGTCGGGCAACCTGGCTATCGGTACCTTCCAGTCGATCTCGGCCCGAGTGCTGCCGGAAACGCTGCGCCAGCTCCACGAGGAAGCGCCCGGTGTCGAGGTCACCCTGATCGATCAGGAATACGAGCAGGACTTCCGCTTCGGTGCGCTGGCCAGCGGGGAGATCGATCTCGCATTCGCGGCCGGAGAGGTCGACCCGGCATTCGGGTGTCAATACCTCGGAGCGGATCCTCATATCGCCGTTGTCCAGCCCGGCTTTCCCGCCGGCCCGGTCGACCTCCTCACTCTCTCCGGTCAGCCCATGATCGGTCAGCCCGAGGACGACCCCTGTGGCCTGGGCATCGATCGTGGTCTCGAACGTCTCGGCGTGACACCCAACTACGTCTTCCGGTCCCACGACAATGGCGCCGTCCAGGGGATGGTCGGGGCCAGGGTCGGGATTGCCATTGTTTCCCTACTGGCCGTCGACACCTCTGACCCCACCATCTCGGTTCGGACCACCGAACCGGAGCTCGAACCACGCCAACTCTCGATCATCTGGGACGGCGAGCGTACCTTGGCGCCAGTGGCACAACGGTTCATCGACATCGTCGCCGAGGTATGCACCAAGCAGCTGGCGTCGATCTGAGGCAACCCCCACACGGAGCATGAAGGGTTTCGGTGATTGTGATGGTGTCAACGGCGCCGTCGTCGACCGTGACCAGCCAATCACAGGTCGGCGAGTAGGCGAGGGCGCTGTCGGAGTTGACGAACCCTCATTGAGACGGCCAATCCGGCCCGAGTGTTGTGCCGCGGTTCTTGATGATCACCAGGCGATGAACACGATGTCTCGGATGCTGATGGTTCCGTCGGATTGCATTCGGGCCTGTACGACGAAGATTGCCGGGATGATGTCGACGAGTCCTTCGGCGGTTCGGGCCTGGGGGTCGCGTGGGTCGACGGGGAGGTCGTCCCACCGTTCGCTGAACTCTGTTTCGATTGCCGACAGGTGTCGGCCGACGATCTCGATTTCGACCTCGATCGACGATTCGAGCGTCTCGACAGCGAAGCTCAACCGGTTGTAGAAAACTGGGTGAACTCGCACCGGGTGCGACACGACTGCTGAACCTGGCTGCTCAGGCGTCGCGGTTGCGGGCCGCCCGACGGGACAAGATCTCGCGTCCTTTGAGCACAGCGTCGCGGACCGCTGGGTCCGCGATGTCGAGATCCCGCAAAAACGTGAACCCGAGAGTCGGGTCGGTCTGCGGCGTCTGCTGGTTGGCCACGGACCCATCGTAGACCAAGGAACCGGTCCCGGACGCGCTCAGCCGGAAGGTAGCCACTTTGCCCCTCGCCGCACGTTCGGGAGGTCGATCAGTGCTCTGTGTCAGCCAGTGGCCGAGGTCACTTTGCCTCATCCCCGATGAAAGTACCGGTACCGGTGGGAGGGATGGAGGCCGGTGCCTCGACAAAGATGAAGCGAAGCTCGATTCTCGGCCGCCACGGCGGCGAACGCATGGTCGGCGCCAACGGCCGAGGCCTCGTCGACCAGGGCACGAAATACCTGCGAAGCGGCCCCCTGGCGTCTTGCCATCGGCCTCGTTACCAGGCATTGGAGGCAGCCCCAGTCGTCGATGATGACGACCTGCCCGACCGCAGCCACCTGCCCCTGGCTGCTCACGGCCACGAAGCGCGCCGGGGCATCAGGCGCCAAGAGCTGGGATCGCATCACGAGATCGTCGGCGGGGGAGTGTCGGGCCGATTCCAACTCCCAATAGGCATCGAACCACCGGTCCGTTGGATGGTCTGATACTTCGATCTGCCAACGCTCATTGACGGTGAGCGATCTACTGACCTCGGATGTCGACCCCTTCATCATCCACGTCGCCGCCGAAGGGATGTAGCCGGCGTCGGTTAGCTGGGCCTCGGCGGTGACGGGGGTCGAGGCATCGCTGACGAAGAACAGGGGCTCGGCCCCATGGTGACGATAGAAGGCCTCGGCCTGGCTGATGGCCGAGCCCACATCATCGGGCATGCCCAAGGCCAGCACCGAGTTCGCTCGCCGGCTGACCCCATTGGCGTAGCGGAAGATCCAGGGACCATGTTGCTCAGTCACAGACGGCGGCCAGGCTTCGGCCATGAGCACGTCGAGGTTGGCCACCGGATCGGCCTCGACGACCCGATCGCCCAGTATTGGCGTCGTCTCGGGAGCCAAGTGCTCGTAGAGAGCCACCACCGTCGGCTCAGCCGAGGTGTGATCCCAATCACCCGGAGCGCCACCTACCAGACGATCGCCCCGATACTCGAAGCCCGCCGTCTCGTAGTAGCGACGAAGGCCACTATTGGCCGCGGCACAATCGAGACGGACGCGACCCGTACCCAAACGTGCTGCTCGCTCATCGACCCAGCTCAGAATCGCTCGCCCCAGCCCGGCCCTTTGTCGGCGGACGGCCAGACGGTGGATATAGATGGCGTCAGCCTCAGCCCCGTCATCCCACAGTTCGTCGGTATCGGTGATTGTGATGGTGCCAACGGCGTCGTCGTCGACCGTGACCAGCCAGGTGGTTCCAGCGGCGATGTCGGGCTCGATCCAAGCTGGTTCGAAACGAGTGGGCCACTGTTGCAGCCCTGATGCCGACGCCCACGAAGCAGCCTCATCGAGGACGCCAAGAACCCGGTCAGCCTCCGACAACAAAGCCCGTCTGATCCGGGGAGCACCACTCGTCGTCGAACCCATACCACTCACCCTGGCACGCTCAGCCCGTCGACGCCTGCGCATTGTCGAGCTCAACCTCCGGCCCTCAGCGGATCGAGCGTCTCGTTGGCTAGGGCGTGCCGGGCCCGCTGGCGATGGAGTCGATCAGGCCCATGGCCAGCGCCTCGGCCGCAGTGTGGGGCTGTCCCCGATCCAGTTCCTCGGTCAGGGTGGCCTTATCTCGGTCTGTGGCCGCTACCAACAGTTCGAGGTAGCGGGTTCGGAGGGTCGCAAGCTGCTCGACCTGGCCCACGAGCTCATGGGTCCTCCCCTCGATCGACTCTAGTTCGTCGTAGCGCAGCGAGAAACTGGCCCGACGGGCCGCTCTCCGCTCACCCGTCCCACAGGCAACCAGTGCGGCCGCAGTCCCGGCTGCGGTCCCGATGCAAGTGACGTTGACAGGGGCTCGCATCAGGTCGATCACGTCGAGAACGGCGAAGATCTCGGCCAATGGGCCACCATGGCTGTTGACCACGAGCTCGACCCCATCGCTCGAGCACCCATCCAGGGTCATGAGCTGGGCTGCCAGAGTCGTGACTGTCTCGCTGTCGAGAGGGCCGCTGAGTAGGATCCGGCGTTGCTCGGCCAGCCACCCATGAGCCTGCTGGCCGGCCAGGTCGACCATTGGCACCACCACGGGAACACTGGGTCTGGGGAACCCTCGATCAGGGGGGAACACGGGAGGGAGGGTGGCGGGGTCGTTCGGGAGGCCGATCATGGCTGCTCGCTTCCTCGGTGGTGGACGGTGAAGCCGATGTCGGCATCGAGGGCGGCGGCATAGCGGGCCAGGGTCGATATTCGGACATCGGCCTGGCTGGCCTCCAATCGGGCCAGTGCCGACTGTGAGGTCCCCATCCGGGCTGCTACCTGGGTTTGTGACAGTCCCCGGCTTCGTCGCAGCTCGCTCAGCCGGCCGATGAGCTCAGCCGGGTCATGGGCCATCGAGGTGAACCCGGGAAAGACCGACGTTCGGCTGCCCGACTCTTCTGATGCTGCCCCGTTGCTAGCCATAGCGGAAAGGGTATCTCATATTCGAGATATCTGTTGCAAGCCGAGCAGGCACGTCGGCTACCAGCATTTCCAGATCAGGCGTGACTCGGGGCCATGTGGAGGTGCCAATGCGTTGCTTGCTGGTAGGCGTGACCGGTGGCTAGGACCTGACCGTCGGTGAAGGGGCGGCCGATGATCTGAAGGCCAAGAGGTAGGTGATCATCGTCGAAGCCCATGGGAACCGAGAGGGCGGGGAAACCCGTGGTATTCCAGGCCGGGGTATGGAGGGCCCGGATCGAGATGGCCTCGGGGGATGCTCCACTGAACGGAGCAGCAGCGTAGCCCGTCGTTGGGCTCACCAGGAGATCGATCCCGTCGGCGGTCATCTCTTCGAGTAGGCGGGCTCTGGCAATCTGGCGGACCCGCTCGATCTGGACCAGATCACCGGCGTTGATCAATGCCCCCTGGGCAATGACAAGCCTCGTCGGTCGGCCATAGTCGTCCCACCGCTCGGCCAGAGTCTGACGGTGCCAGGCAAAGGCTTCGGCTTGGAGGGCGGCGAAGGCCGCCGTCTGCAACTCACGGTAGAAGGGCACCTCGAACGGTCGACAGATCGCACCAGCGGCTCCCAGCTCCTCAACCGCCATCCCAAAGACGGCCATCGTCGTATCCGAAGACGATGACACCAGTCGCTCGTTGGTGATGACCCCGATCGTCAGACCGTCGAGGCCACGATCGATGCCGGCTAGGTAGTCCTCTGCTCTGTCGACAGTCGTCCGGTCGGATGGGTCGGCTCCCGCCATCACTGTCAACATGGCGGCACAATCCCAGGCTGAACGAGCTAGTGGCCCGATGTGGTCGTAGCTCAGCCCGAGAGGGACACAACCCGATTTGGGTACCAGACCAAAGGTCGGCTTGTGACCAGTGATGCCGTTGTAGGCGGCGGGGAGGCGGACGCTGCCTCCGGTGTCGGTCCCGAGTCCACCCAGGATCTGGCCGGAGGCGACCCCGTTGGCCGTGCCCGAGCTCGACCCGCCGGCCCAGTGATCTAGATCCCAGGGGCAGCGGGGAATGGGGAACGGTTTCGAGAAGTCGGGACGGCCGATGGCGAACTCCATCGTCGTCGTCTTACCCATGATGATGGCCCCGGCGGCCCTCAATCGGCTGACGACGACAGCATCACCCTGGTCCCCCCATGACGGATCAAGTACCAGGCTTTGAGCCGTTGTCGGGCCCTCATCGGTAGCGATGATGTCCTTGATCCCGATCGGGATGCCATGGAGTGGACCGAGATCAGTGCCGGTCGCTAGTTCGGCATCAGCCTGTTCGGCTCGGGCCAGGGCTTGCTGGTTGAAGCGAGACAACCAGGTCCCGATCGGTTCGTCGAGCCGGTCGGCAGCTGCTTGCATGGTTGTCGTCAGCTCAACGGCTGTCGTCTGGCCCGAGCGCAATGCTCGTCCCGCGGCGGCGATGGTCAGAGGGGCCGTCATTGCTGGTCCGCATCGCCGCGGCCCTCGTCGGCCCGGAACACGGCCGCCGCCACCTCGTCCCCCGTTGCGACCTCATGGAAGCGGTCGACCGAGTGGCGCAGGGCCGGATAGAGCTGGGCCAGCCGGGCCAATTCATCATCGGGAACCGTGATCCCCGCCTCAGTGAGCAGGACTCGCACGGTGGCCTCTACGTCATCGCTCATGACCGAACCCCTTTCGGCGCCAGGCTAACCCAGGGCGCCTCCGGCGGCCGCTTCGGCAATGTCGTCAGAGTCCATAGCCAGCATCTCGGTCATCACAGTGAAGGTGTCATCACCGAGCACGGGACCGGCGAAGCGGGGGCCATGGTCGTAGCCCCGGATCTTGTATTGATGGCCGGCATAGGGAGCGAGCCCGACCTCCCCATGTTCGAGCCGGTGGTAGAAGCGACGGTGGAGGTACTGGGCGTCGACGGCCAGATCACGAGACCGCTGCACCTTGCCGGCCGGAATACCGACCCCGCTGACCACCCTCTCGACCTCTTCCGCGGTCATAGTGGCGGTCCAGCTGCTGATCCCGCGGTCGATGGCGTCGTGGCTGTCTTGGCGGCCGGCCATGGTGGCATGAGTCGGATCCTGGGCCCAGGGCGGGTTGCCCATCGCTGCCACCAGCCGCCGCCAACCGCCGTCGTCGGGGATGGTGATCGTGCACCACTCGTCGTCGCCAACACAAGGGTATGCCCCTTGAGGGGCGAGATAAGGATCACGGTTCGCTATCCGGCCATAGACGGTGCCTCGTCGCTGATGATCGAGGATCTCGGGGGCCAGGAGCTGGAGGCCGACCTCGAGTTGGGCCGCCTCGATATGGCAGCCTTCCCCCGTCCGGTCTCGACGGTCGATCGCAGCCAGGACAGCGGCAGTCAAGAAGCGGGGGGCGATGGTGTCGGTGTAGGCCATCCACGGTCCGTCCGGGCCGAGGTCGGGCCAACCCACCAGCTCGGTGAAACCAGCGAAGGCGGCGGCGTGGAACCCGTAACCAGCCAAGGATGACAGTGGCCCTCCCCCTCCGAGTAGGGAGGTGGTGGCGGTGATGGTGCTGGAGTCGGCGGCCCGGATCACGTCCGGCCCAAGGCCGAGACCCTCCATGGTGCCAGGTCGGAAGCTGTCAATGACGATGTCGGCCCACTGGGTCATGCGCCGGGCCAGTCCCACCCCGGCTTCGGTGGTGAGGTCGATTGACATCGACAGCTTGGAAGTATTGAAGGTGCCGTAGAAGTTGCTGCGGTTGAGACCGAACTCGGCATCCTTGAACGGAGCCTGGGCCCGCAACCCATCGAGCCGGTTCTCGCTCTCGATCCTGACCACGGTCGCCCCATGGTCGGCCAGGCACTTGGCGGTGATGGGGCCGACCCCGATCCAGGAGAAGTCGGCCACCTTGATCCCGGCTAGGGGAAGGGGGTCGTCCGGGGCGGTTCCCGCCACCGAGGCTCGGCGGGTCCGACGCCCCTCGGACCGCAGGCGGGGCCCATCGGCATCGATGGCGGGGACACGAGAGGTCTGGGCCGGGCGGTCTCCGTCGACGGTGATGGGGTTGCCCGTTCGGCGCAAGACGACGGTGTCGTCCTCATCGCTCGTTTCGCCTGTGTCGGCCGCGACATCCACGTCGGCCCAGAACGATCGCCGGTCCAGGTGTTCGACCGCCAGCAAGTCACCGATCGTGTTGATGGGGGCGAACGTAGCCCCCAGGGCAAGGCCCTTGGTCAGCATTTCCTGTCGGGTGTAGCGGGCACAGAGGGTGTCGACGGCCTGGCGCAGATCGTCGAATGACGGGTCGACGGCCTCCCCCGACAGGGCCCGATGGTCGTAGGTGTCCCAGTCGACGTCGAGCCAGCTGTTGGGGGCGATCCCCTCGTCGATCAGCCAGCCCAGGATCGGGGTCGTCATGGCCCCGATGGGGGCCATGATCACATAACCGTCCTTGGTCTGGCGGCGGAGGTCGACGGCCACGGCCAGAGCCACAGTGGAACCGGCCCGCTCGAAGTCGAAGCCCTGTACTTCATGGGCCTCCATGGCGTTGAGCATGGTCCAGGTCATGGTGGTCTGAGCCGATACGTCGACCCATTGAGGCTGACCCGTTCGTTGCATGACGCGGTAGGCGACGAGGGCGGCGTTGACAGACTCAGCCCCGGTGTGGCGCCAGACCTGGGGGACCGAGATCTTGAGCGGGGCCCGTTCCCGCACCCCTTGGAGCGACATGGGCCCACCGAGGGCGGCCAGGGTCAGGTCCGATGCTGGCTGGTCGGCCCGCGGGCCGTCGATACCAAAGGGGGTGACGAGGACATGCACCAGCTCCGGGTTGGCAGCCACCAGCTCCTCTTCGCTGAACCCGGCCCCGGCCAGGACCCCGGGCGGTCCACTGTCGAACACGATCTCTGATCCGGCCACCAGATCGAGAAGGTGAGCCCGGTCCTTGTCATCGCTGAGATCGAGTACGACCGATTGCTTGTTGTCGTTGTATGCCGCGAACTGGAGACTCCGTTGATCGGTCGGGCCGGCGTCGATCAGGGGAGGAGCGGTACGGGCCGGGGTGCCACCGGGGGGCTCGACCTTGATCACCTCGGCTCCCAGCCGGCCCAACAACCACGGCCCTAGCTCACCTCGATCGTCGGTGAGATCAAGCACGCGGATATCGGCAAGCAACATCAGGTTCCCCTTCGGCCCTATTTCCGCACCCTAGTGGTGACCTGCCGCCAGGGCCCAGCGCTGGCTACTGCGGCCGCGGTGGATATTGACACAGCAGACATCGTTTTCGGCGGCGGTGAGTTCACCACCAATCTTGCCTTCTTGGAATCGCTCGGCTTCGCCATGACAATGCTCGTCCCAGACCATGAAATGGCCCTGCCGACCGCTGAGCTCGAGCCTGGCCGCGACCATGGAGGCCATCGCCCCTACTCCAACGTCACGCTCCCCATAGCCGGTTCGAGCACTTCGCCAATCATCTGATCGACGAGCGCTTGCTCCGACGTGAGCCAGAGCACCACCTGCACGTCGCCGAAGTCCGACACCGCCAGGACCTCCTGGTCGGAGTCTCCCCAGTAGCCCGGCCCTTGCCCGATGTACCAGGTGCGGTCGTCGAGCGTTCGTGTCGAGCGGACAGGATCGATGATGTCCCACTCCCACAGCTCATCCTCCAACACGGTCTCCGGATCGTCGGCCTCCCGGGCATAGACCCAGAGCGACGTGCGGTCGACGATGCCCGTTTGACGGTCCCAGTAGCCGTCACCGACATTGACCCAACCCTCCGGTACCAGCAGGGAGATCGTCCGCTCCCCATCGAACACCGAGGCTGTGATCGGGACAATCGGATCCTCGGGGCTGGCGAATCGCATCCCCGCCTGGCAGGCGCGATCGTCGATGTCCCCGTCGTCGAAGTAGGTCGTGAGGGCGGCGATCAGGCAGCCTTCAGTTGGCCAGCCGACAGAAGGCTCGGTGATGACGGGACCGATCCCGTTGCCGCTGGCCTGCCATCCGCTCATCGAGCGCGTTTGGATTGTGAGGGCCGGTAACAGTTTGGGATGTTCGGCGGGTTCGATACCTAGACCCTGGCAGGCGGCGCGAGCCAGACTGAGCCGTCGAGCGAGGTGTTCAGCGAGTACAAGGGGTGTGTCACCGAGCCCATCCGGCGACGGGACGTCGTACTGGCATGAGCGGGCGAGGTCATGGGCTGTCGAGTCGTAGAACCTGAACGACAGGAACTCGTTCACGGTTTCAGCGTCTCGTTCGATCAGGGCCCGATGGAATTCGGGGAGTGCAGCGATGAGTCTGGACTCTCGGGGGAATGTGAATAGGCCGTCGACCACGTCCGCGGTATCGATCACGTCCTCTTCGGACCAGGGGTGAGGGAGGGGATCGGCGTCCAGTGCCTCGATCAGGGCTAGGAGATCGTTGATCGGGGCGGCGGGCTGGCACGCCGCTGCCTGTTCACACTGCCGCCACCCTTCGGCCAGGGAGTCAAGCAGGACGTCCGCTGCGTTCCCACCCCCAACGTCGGCCGGCAGGAGGGGATTGACGTAGACGGCCCGGTTCACACTGATCACCTTCGCCAATGGCGCCACGATGCCGGCGTCGCCCCCGGTGGCAACAATGTCGACTGCGTCATAGCCGAGGGCCGTGATCACATTGGCTACATCGCTGGTCCGTGCTTGGTTGGTGGCGCCGTCGACGTGGAGGCCGGCGTTCTCCAGCCAGGTCCGGCACTCCACCGCTGCGTCGAACACCTTGTCCGGAGAGTCGAACATCTCGTCCTGAGAGAGGCCTGGTTCGATATTGTCCAGGGCCGGGCATTTCAGGCCGGGACCGCCTGGCCAGTCGTCCCGGTCCCCCAGCAAGAGAACAGGCCGGTCACCGAAGTCTCGGCCATCGAGTCCCCAGATCCCCCTCGATTCGAGGACAACAATCGGGTCGGCTGACTCGGATCCATTCCACTCCCAGAACGGGATCCCAACCAGTTCGATACTGGATTCGACCTGAGGAACGAGGACGATGCCACAACGTGTCTCGGCGTCGTAGCATTCCTCGTTCTCTACCAACTCCGCCCGATCGGAGATGGTCACCGGTGGGGGCGAGGCTTCGGCCTCGATCCCAGGATCGGCCTCTGCATCGGTTTCGCCGCCGCTGGCCCTTTCGACGGCGACTGGTTCCTCGGCTTGACCAGTACTCGACTGTTCTGAGCTCGGGTTCGAGCAGCTGGCGGCCATCAGGATCACGATGAGGAGCAGCCTCAACCGTCGGCCTGCGAGCCCATGACCGGGCCTCTTCACCCTCACGGGAGCCTTCGGAATGATTGGGCGGCAGGGACGAGAACGTTTGCTTCGATGGCGTCAGGGTCGTCCGGTTCAACGCGGACTGCGACCCCAACCCCGGTTGCCTCGTCGAGGTAGCGGATCAGCGTCCCGTTCAGGCCCTGGCGGATTGACCGCACCCATCCTCTTGGTGTGAGGTCAGAGGTCTGCTCGACCCAGGTTGAGTCGTAGCCCTCCCCGCCAACCAGGTCGATGAAGTCGGTCGTAGCGGTCGGGCTGAATACGGCGAATACAGTCGGATCCAAGGTATCTAGCGCACGCCAGAGGAGGTACTCCTCGTCCAGCCAGACCGGCTCCCAGAAGTCCGGCATGACGAGTTCGATGGGCTCGATTCCGTCGAGGGTGAGGTCGGAGAGGGACCCCTCCAGCTGGTTGGCGAAGCGCACCGCCTGGTTGGCAGGCGCGATCTGGCTGGTCGAGCTGGCGCACCACACATCGAGCAGACGGTCCGGCCGGGCGACGAAGTCGCCAATCAGTCCGAGGGAGCACCAACCGTCATCGGAGTCGTGGGTGGCCGCTGGGTTTACGACGAGGCGGCTTCGGGGGAGCCGAGCTGCCAGCTGGCGGGCCCAGGCGGCTGGGGTGATGGGGTCGGCGGCTCCCGAGAGGATGAGGGTCGGGACGTCCCAGGTCACCGGGTCGTCCTGGATGCCGGCAATCCACTCGACGCCGAGGGCATCGCAATAGGTCGGCAGGTGGGGGCCGAAGAGGCCCAACGCTCCGATCCCCGGCTCGAGGTAGGGGCGGCTAGCTGCCATGAGCTCGTCGGGATCGGTAGGAAAAGGATCCTCGTCGGCACACATGACGAGTAGCCCAGTGAGTAGCCAACGGTTGAAACCGACTTGGGATTCGGCCAAGCGACGGAGACGTTTCTGATCGCCGTCCTCTGCATCGATCAGGAGATCGGGGATCGTGGCCGCCCCGTCGCGGGTGTAGAGCAGGCCTTGGAGGGCGTCCAAGAGCTGGACTCCGTTGAAAGTCGTGGGGGTCCGCACCCCGCGGCCTGGTGTCTCCATGATCCAGGTTGGGTCACGATTGAGCTCAGTCACCAGCGTCTCGAGCGAAGCCCAAGGATCGGGCAACACCTGGTGGCAGGCCTCATTGTCGTCACACCCGTCGAACACGGCATCGAGGGCGATCTCGAGGGTGGCCGGGACCGACTCGAACGGGTCGACGTCGGTCGGATACACCCCGCTCAGCACAACTGAGCGCACCCCGTCGGGAGCGTCGCGCATGATGGCCTGCGCCAGGTGCGTACCGTAGGAGGAGCCGTGCAGGTTGTATTCGGTGATGTCGAGGGCCTCCATCAGATCGATGAGGTCCTGGGTGTTCACGATCGTGCTGAACGCCGTTGGGTCGATCCCGCTGGGGCCGAACCTGCGCTCGGCACAATCGGCCAGTGCCTTGGCCACGTCGACGACCTGCTGGTGGTAGCTGATCGGCGCGTACAGTGATGACAGCATGACCGTTTCCGCCACCGTGCACGGGGGGAGCGGACTGCTTTCGCCTGCCCCGCGCTGGTCGTAGATGATGACGTCACGGGTCTCGATATGGGGGCCGACGATGGAGTCGTACCAGGCGTCGGCATCCACCAGCACATGGGAGCCGGGGCCGCCGTGGAGATACACCACCGGGTCAGGTTCGACATCATCCCCCTGGCCCGTGGTATGGAAGCGGGCGAAGCTGATCTCAACCGAGAAGTTGGGGTCGTCGCCCCGGCCCGGCATTGCCACTCGGCCGCATTCCACCTCGGTCACATAGGTGGTATCGAACGGGCAAGGCGTTGATTGCACCTCCGATGGCTCCCCCCTTGGTGCTGGTTGGCTAGTGGTGTTGCTCGGCTCACCCGGGGTCAGATTGGGGAAGAGGAAGAAATCGACGGTTGACGATGAGTCTGGGGCCCCGCTTTCGAGGTCAGCAGTGTTGACCGATAGGGCGGCGGCCAGTATCGCCAATCCCGTCATGACCGCCAGAGCCAAGCGCCGTCTCAGTTTCGGGTTGGTGGTTGCCCGCCTACTGGCCATGGTCGATCAGATGGGTCCCTGGTAGCCGTCTAACGACTCGGATACCTCGACACGTCCCCACAACTGAAGGCGAAGAGCTCGTTCTCGGAGAAGGGTCGGCGCGGCGACTGCGACAAGGCTATGGATGGACTGCTTCCGCTCCCGCTCGGCCAAGAAGTCGGTCTGGCTACCCTTGTGGTCTGCGTCGCCCTGGTCAGCGTCTTCAACCGACGGAGCCCCGTCTCCACCTGCATCCTGCATGCAGCTGGAGAGTATCGCTTGCGGCTCATTGCAGCCAGAGATGGGGTATCCGACGACACTCGACCGTCATCTCGGGACTCGTTCCTATGTCACCTGCGGCGAGAGCGGCAGGTTGTGTGCTCGGCCTCGCCTCGAGAGTCGGTTTCGACCCAAACTAGTCGTAGTCGATCAACTGGGAGCTCACAATGGAACTGCTGGCAGGAACGAGCCGAAGTGTCTACTCCTGGGCCGAGGAGCCCCAGCCTTGCAGTCCCGTTCCGAAGACCAGGGAGAATCGAGGCGCTCTCGGGGCGGCGCCGGCGTGGAGCATGCTCGTTTCCGGCCCCCCCGCCTTGTTTACAACGACTGCCTCATGAACGTGAACTATGGAGTCGACTCGATGGCGGGGCCACTACGGCGAGTGGCCATGTGCCGCCCCAAAGCCATCCTCGATGCCGACCCCGCCCGCTGGCACTACGCCAAACCCATCGACCCGGTCGCCCTCCAACGCCAGTACGACAACTTCGTGGCTCTGGTTGAAAGCCACGGGGCCGAGGTCGTCTGGCTCGACGATGTTGCGACCGGAGAGGGTGTCGTGACCGGAAACGATGGACACGATCTGGCTGACCTGGTGTTCACCTATGACCCGTCGTTCGTCATCCCCCAGGGGGCGGTGCTGCTGAGGCCAGGCAAGGATCTCCGGCGAGGAGAAGTCGAATACCACCGGGCCCTCTACGACGGGTTGATGCCTATCGTCGGCACCATAGAGGAGCCGGGGACGATCGAAGGCGGTGATTGCTTCTGGCTCGACCCGGCGACCCTGGCTGTAGGTCGCGGCTTTCGCACCAGCCAGGCTGGGATCGACCAGATGGGAGCCATCGTCGACCCCCACGGGATAACGCTCGAAATCTATGATCTCCCCTACGGCCACGGGCCCGAAGCGTGCCTCCATCTCCTCTCGATCGTGAATCCCCTCGACATCGACCTGGCTCTGGTCTATGCCCCCCTCGTCCCTACTGCCCTGTACCAGCGGATGGTCGATGCCGGTTATCAGCTCCTCCATGTCCCGGCCGAGGAGTTCGAGGCCAGCGCCGGGCTCAACCTGAACGTGTTGGCCACGGGGCCCAGACAAGGGATTGCCCTTGCTGGCTTCCCCGCAACGGTGGCCATGATGCGCTCTGCTGGATGCGAAATCGACGTATTCGATGCCGATGAACTGTGCATCCCGTGTGAAGGAGGCCCGACCTGCCTCACACGCCCCTTGTGGCGTGATCCTCCGAGGGCCGGGACAGGGGCGCCTGATGCTTCAGTCGGAGATATGGCCACATAGGTTTGCGTCCTACTGGTCAACTGGTGCTACAACCTCGTGGCCAATCCTGACACCACGATTGAGGTCGGGGCCGAGATCGCACGATCCCTGTGCTGGTGATGCGCCGCCGCTGAACGGTCGTTGCTCCTGGCACCGGGCAGGCAGCAGCGGTCGTCCCCGGTTCCGGGTCTGGGGCTCAGCCTCGGCGCTAGCCCTGGGGACGGCGGTGCATGAGGGCTTGACGCTCGGCTCGACAGATGAGGACGTCGTGCTGGTTGAAGCCACGGTGTTCGAAGGTCGTGATGCCCTGGGTCGGCCGAGACTTCGAGTCCCGCGCCGCCAGGACCTCGGTCTCGACCCGCACGGTGTCACCATGGAATACGGGAGCGGGAAACACCACCTCAGAGAGCGCGAGGTTGGCCACCGTCGTACCGAGCGTCGTCTCATGGACACTGATCCCGATGACCATGCCCATCGTCAGCATGGAGTTGACGATCGGTTGGCCGAACTCCGTCTCATTCTTGGAGTACTCGAAGTCGAGATGGAGCCAGGCCGGGTTCATGGTGATCGAGGTGAACAGCACATTGTCGGCCTCGGTAATGGTTCGGCGGATGGCATGGTGGATCACCAGACCCGGTGTCAGCTCCTCGAACCACTTGCCGGACACGGGGCGTTGCTCTGGGGCACTCATCGGTTCTCCTCTTGGAATGGGGTCCGTCGACGAGACAGTAGGGGCCTCATGGAGTGAGCGCACGAAATGGCTCTCCCGAGGATGGGGTGACTCGATCTGCTGCGGGCTGGGGCTCGCCGCTGGCCCAACTCGGTACCGACGTGGCACCGTTATGCCGGGTGCTGGGCGCCGGCCATGATGAGCGGGCGGATTCCGCCACCCAACGAGCGAAGGAGATCACCGCCCCATGACGGCATCGAATCCCTGGGAGCTGACGGCTGACCAGCTGGGCCTCCAAGCCAAGGCCCGGGCCCTGGCCACCGAGGTGATCGCTCCTCGGGCGGCCGAGGTCGATCGCTCCGAGCAGTACCCCTGGGACAATGTCGCCGCCCTCCAAGAGAATGGGTTCACCGGGATGACGGTTCCCACCGACCTTGGTGGGCTTGGTCGGTCTTTCCTCGACGCCGTCCTCGTCGTCGAGGAGATGGCCAAGGTGTGTGGGGTGACGGGCCGGATCGCGGTCGAAGCCAATATGGGCGCCATCTCGGCCGTGTTGAGCTACGGCACCGACTCGCAGCGCAAGCTGGCTGCTGACCATGTCCTCTCGGGTGACAAGCCCGCCATTTGCATCACCGAACCGGAAGCTGGATCGTCGGCCACGATGATGACGACGAGGGCCGACAAGCGAGGCGACAGCTATCTGGTCAACGGCAAGAAGCACTGGATCACGGGCGGGTCGGTGTCGCGCCTCCACCTGATCTTCGCCCGGGTGTTCGACGAGGACGGCTCCGAGCTCGGCATCGGCGGATTCCTGGCCATCCGGGACGAGACCCCAGGCCTCAGCTTCGGGCGCCGCGAACCCACCCTCGGGCTCAGGGGCATCCCCGAGATGGAGGTCTTGTTCGAGGACATGGTTGTGGGCCCGGACATGGTACTGATGCCTCCGTCGGGTTTCGGCCGGGGCTTTGCCGATCTGATGAACGCTTACAACTCCCAGCGGGTGGGGGCCGGCACCGTCGCCCTCGGCCTCGCCGCCGGGGCCTTCGAGCTGGCTGTGGCCTACGCCAAGGAGAGGGAGCAGTTCGACCGCCCCATCGCCGAGTTCCAGGGTCTCCAGTGGATGCTGGCCGACATGAGCATCCAGCTGGAAGCGGCCCGCAGCCTCACCTACCGGGCCGCCTGTTCTCGCGGCACCGGCCCCGACGGGCCCGGAACCAGCCCCTTCCCCGACCCGAACATGGCGGCCCAGGCCAAGGTATTCACCGCCGAGGCCTCGATCGAGGTGGTCAGCCAGGCCCTCCAGGTCTTCGGGGCCGCTGGCTACAGCCGCCGCCACCCGCTGGAACGGATGTACCGCGACGTCCGCATGTTCACCATCGGGGGCGGGACAGCTCAGATCTTGCGAACCGTTGTCGCCTCCCGTGTCCTGGGCCAGAAGCTACCCCAGACTCGCGACGGCTATGTCCGCTGAAGGAAGAGGGGATCCCTTGACGACCGGATTGGCATCACCAGACAACATCGACTTCTCCTCCTACCTCCACCCTGGCTACGGGGCTCGCCAATCGGCCTGGGTCGACGCCGCTACCGCGGTGGCAGCCATCGACGATGGGGCCCGTATCTACCTGGCGGGGGGAGCGGTCACACCCCGTTATCTGTGCCAGGCTCTGGCCGAGGCCCGGAGCCGGTGGTCTCACCTGGAGCTGGTGATGCCGTGGATGATGACCAGGCCGGCCCCCTTCGACTACCCCGGGGAACCGTTCCGGTTCGTGACCGTCCAGGCTTCAGCCGCCTTCAAGCATCTGTGGTCGACGGGCACCGTCGACGTTGTCCCCTTCCGCTACTCCGACGGGGCCCTGCTGTTCCGGCCGGAGGCACCTCTGGCTTGTGATGTCGCCATGGTCACGGTGTCGCGGGTGGTTGACGGGAAGGTCAGCTTGGGGCTTGCCAGCGGGCTTGCGGCCGATGTCGTCCGCTCCGCCCCTCTGGTCATCGCCCAGGTCAGCAACTCGATGCCCTACACCTACGGGGCCTCGGAGATAGAGGTTTCTGAGATCGACTTCCTGGTCGAACATGATGAGCCGGTGCTGGAAGCCAGACCTGCTGGCACCTCCGATGACATCGGCCTGCGGATCGCCTCGACGGCGGCGGCGCTGGTACCAGAGAGAGCGACGATCCAATTCGGATTGGGAGCCCTGCCCGACGCCATCCTCGATCGGCTCTCGAACCGGAAGGGTCTGAAGGTCCACAGTGGGATGGTCAGCGACGCCTGCGTCGCCCTCCATGAGTCGGGGGTCATTGACGGGCCCATGATCACGGCCGTACTGGTCAGCACCCCGAGCCTCACCCGCTGGGTCGACCTCAACCCCGCCGTGATCATGGCCCCCGCCTCCTACAGCCATGGGCCCGCGATCCTGAGTCAGATCGAGAGGTTCACGTCGCTCCAATCGACCCTCGAAGTCGCTCTCGACGGGGCCTGTAATAGTGAGGTCTCAGGTCAGCGTCGACTCTCGGGGCCAGGGGGTGCCCCCGACTACGCCTTTGCCACCTGCGCCGCCCCCGGAGGGCGGGGCATCATGGCCCTCCGCTCGACGGCAGCCGGAGGCACCATCTCCCGCATCGTGGCCAACATCGAACCCGGCGCCCCGACCACGATCCCCGCCTACCTGGCCGACATGGTCGTCACCGAACACGGAGCTGTTGGGCTGCGGGGCTTGGGGTTGGAGGCGAGGGCCGAAGCCCTCCGCTCCATCGCCGCCCCCGAACACCGGGCCAGTCTGATCTAGGGCGCCCGCTCTCTGTTTCCTGTCTTCTACTTGTAGTAGCCGAGGATGACGCCACGGGCGTGGGTGCTAGGGGTGCCGTCGTTGGTGTGGGTGTTGACGAACAGATCGAGTTGGCCGGCCGTGGATAGGGGGATGACGACAGCGTTGGCGTTGTTCATGGGTGGGGTCAGTGGGGCGTAGTTGACTACGCCTCCGGTGGGGGTGGTGCCGGTGGCGTAGGCACGGAAGTTGCCGTCGTTGTCGGGTTGGACGGCTACGAGGTTGATGAGGACTGATTTGGCCCCGGCTGGGACCCCGCAGCTGCCACTATGGCCTCCGCCTTGGGCGGCGGGGATGGCACCAGTGATCTGGTATGTGGTTGATGTTCCTGCGGCCCGTTTGCCGACGAAGGTTCCTGATCCTCCGAAGCCGGGGCGGGTATCGAAGGCGGCGCATCCGGTGCGGGGTATGAAGCTGTCGCCGGTGTTGTCGAGGTAGCCGACGATGACGGCTCGTACATGGGTCGATGGGGTGCCGGTGAGGGCGTCGATATCGACGGTGATCTTTTCGCCGTCTTGGAGGGGGATGATGGTGGTGGCGGAGTTGTTCATCCCTACCGGGGCAAAAGGAGTCGCTGGTTCGAAGGGGTCGAGGCCTGCGGTTGCCGCCGATAGGAACCCGGTTCCGCCGGTGGTGCCTACGGCTACGAGGTTGACGACGACAGCATCGGCTCCGGCGGGAATGTTGCAGGTGGTGTTTCCTCCCCCTTGGGCGTCAGGGAAGGTTCCGACCACGTCGACGTCGGGGTAGGCGGCTCCAGGGCCGAAGGGTCCGACAAAGGCTCCGGTTGGACCTTGGTTGGGTCGGGAGTCAGCAACCGCACAGGGGGTGACGCTGTTGTAGCGCAGACCCGTGGTACCTGAGGTGTAGCCGAGGGTGACCAGGCGGACGTCGGTTCCTGCCACGTTGGCGAAGATGTCAGCTTGGCCTGAGGCGCCGAGGGGGACGGTGACGGTGTTGGCGTTGTTCAACGAGTTGGCGGCGTAGTTGACTACGCCCCCGTTGGGGACGACACCAGCAGGGGAGAGTCGGAGATTGCCCGAACCTTGTGGGTCGACGACCGAGATTGTGAACACGGCTGCTGTCGCCCCGTCAGGGACACACTCAGCGGTGCCGACTCCCTGGCCGGTGGGGACGGCGCCGGTGACTGAGACTGTCCGCGTCTCGTTGCCGGCCAAAGGTCCAGACAGCCCGAGCCCGGTGGCCGTGTTCGAGTCATAGACGGGGCAGGGGGTGTCCAAGATGGTCATGGCCTCACCCGGTGGTTCTGGCGAGTACACATACACCGCCCCCGAGTATGGGACCACGCCATCAGCACCAAGAGCGCCGATCACTATCGTGTTGCCGGCAGCCGCAACTGAGCCATAGTTGTGCGAGGAAGCACCGTCGGCGGTCGTGATCTTGGTTTCGGTGTATCCGCCGAGCCCGTCAGGTGAGTAGAGGTAGACGGCCCCAGTTTCCCAGCCGTTGCGGTCATCCCCAGTGGCACCGATGATGATTTCATCGCCAAGGATTGCTATCGACCCGCCGAAGCGCTGGAACACTGGGGCGTCAGAGCTAGCGAACTTGGTCTCGGTGTAGCCGCCGATCCCGTCAGGTGAATACACATAGACGGATCCGACGTTGTAGCCAAGGTTGTCTGGCTCCCCTGGGTACCACCGGCTGTCATCGTCATATGGAGCACCAATCAAGATTGTGTCACCGGCAATGGCAACGGCCGCTCCGTACTCATCTTCAAGGGAGCCATCAGAGGCGATGAGCTTGGTTTCGGTGTAGCCGCCAACCCCGTCGGGGGTGTAGAGGTAGGCCGATCCAACGTAGGGGGTGGTAGGAGTGGCGTCGCCATGGAAGGCGCCGACCACGATTCTTCCCCCGTCTGCTGCTACCGAAACGCCGAAGCCCGCAGCGGAGGCACCGTCGGAGGCGGTCAGCTTGGTTTCGGAGTAGCCGCCGAGGCCGTCAGGTGTGTAGACGTACACCGATCCCCCGCCACTGACCACGATCGTCTCCCCGTCGACGGCCAGGGAGCTACCGAAACCGTTGAAGGTGCCATCAGAGGGTGTCAGTTTCGACTCGGTGTAGCTACCGAGCCCGTCGGGGGTATAGAAGTAGACGGCTCCAGAGTCGCCCGCATTGCCGTTGCTACTGCTACCTGGAGAGCCGACCAGGATCGTGTCCCCAGACGCGGCCACCGCCCTCCCGAACCGGTCGCCGGCGGCATTGTCTGATGCGATGAGCTTGGCTTCGGTGTAGCCGCCGGTTCCGTCCGGTGTGTACACGTAGGCCGATCCCGAGCTGGTGCCATTGTCATCGTCATTTTCGACACCGACGATGATCTTGTCGCCAGCAACGGCAACCGACCGGCCAAATTGGTCCTCCAATGCGCCGTCGGAGGCGATGAGCTTGGTCTCGGAATACCCGGGAGGTGGGGCAGCCTCGGCTGCAGACAGCCCGCCGATCAACAACACACAAGCCAGCAGCCCCAACGTGCCGCCAGAACGCCTCTTTCCGCCCACCATCTGACTACCGCTCCCAATCCCCGGCAGGCGCCAAACTACCCCACACGACAACCAACGACACGCACTTGCTCAAATTCTCACAGGGCGTTCTGTGTTGCGTCCCTATGGCGGGTGGGGGAGTAGGTGCTCGGCCTGGAACAGGTGGAACCACTTGCGGAACATCTCTTCGGTGTCCATGAACTCGGTGAAGCCGGCCTGGCGGAGCTTCACCGTCGACACCAGGGATGGTGACATCACCCGGTCGGGACTGGCGCCGGTGCCGAGGATGGCGTCGGCGTATTGGAAGCTCTTGCCAACGAAGGCGTCAATCGAGGGTGATCGCAGGCCATGGTGTTGTCGGATGGTGTCCCAATCGCCG
>JAAETV010000129.1 GCA_024227975.1 Actinomycetes bacterium | reverse complement strand
CCAGCCCGACTACCTCCTCCGAATCGTCACAGCCGACGCCGAAGAGTTCGAAGCGCTCTACATCGACACGCTCGCCAGCCTGCCCCACATCCAGACTCTCACGTCCCAGCTGGCGATGAAGGTCATCAAACGAACCAGCGAGCTCCCCCTGAGACCCTGACAAACACCGATCGCAGCTTGAGCCGGGGTGGCCAGAACTGGTGCTAGAGCGACGTCGTCGAGCTAGCGGTAGTAGCCGAGCACCACACCTCGGGCGTGGGTGCTTGGGGCCCCGTCGTTGAAGGCGGTGTTGGTGAACAGGTCGAGTTGGCCGATGGCCGAGAGCGGTACCACCACCGCGTTGCTGTTGTTGAGGGGAGGACTGACTAGGCCGAAGTTGAGCACACCGCCCGTTGGAGTGCTTCCAGTGGCGTAGGCCCGAAAGTTCCCCTCGGTGACGGGCTGGACGGCCACGAGGTTGATCAGCACCGCCTTGGCCCCAGCTGGGACGCCACAGTCACCACCGTTGCCGCCCTGTGCAGCTGGGATCCTCCCCGTGATCTGGTAGGTCGTGGCAGACCCTGCGGCACGTTCCCCGAGGAAGCTGCCCGATGCCCCAAACCCCGGTCGAGAGTCGAAGGCGGCGCAGCCGGTAAGGGGGAAATAGCCGTCGCCAGCATCATCCAGGTAGCCCAAGACGACCACTCGTACGTGGGTCGACGGAGTCCCGGTGAGAGCGTCGATGTCAATGGCGATGGTTTCGCCCATGTGAAGCGGGACAACCATTGTGGCTGCGTTGTTCATCCCCATCTCGGCGAAGGGGGTCGCTGGCTCGAAGGGATCGGCACTGCCCGGTGATACCGAGAGGAAGCCCGATCCTCCCGATGCTTTCACGGCAACGAGGTTGATGATGACTGCGTCCGCTCCGGCTGGCACACCGCAGTCGGTGTTGCCGCCGCCCTGACCAGCCGAGAAGGTACCGACGACGTCGATGTTCGGGTAGGCGGCCCCGGCCGCGAAAGGCCCGGCGAAGGCACCCGTGGAGCCGAAGCTGGGCCGGGAGTCAGCCGCCGCACAGGGTGTCAGGCCGTTGTACCACAAGGTGGACAAGCGCGAGGAGTAGCCGATGGCCACGAGTCTGACCCCAGTTCCACCCACGTTGGCGAAGACGTCCACCTGACCGAGATCGCTCAGCGGCACGGTCACCGTATTGACATTGTTCAACGGCGTTGCCGCGTAGTTGACCACTCCACCGTTCGGAACGATCCCTGCCGGTGAGAGTCGGAGATTGCCCGAAGCGAGGGGATCGACGGCAGAGATCGTGAAGGTGACTGCGGTGGCGTCGGCTGGGACACATTGGTGCACACCAACTCCTTGCCCGGCAGGGAGAGGCCCGGTCACCGAGATGGTCCGAAACTCGTTACCGGGCAGAGGGCCGGTCAATCCCGGCCCGGTCGCCGTCGCCGTGTCGTAGATCGGGCACGGGGCGGCCAGCACCGTCATCCCGAATGTCGGGGGAAGGGGTGGTGGTGGCCCCGAGAAGACGTATACGGCGCCCGCCTCATCGCCGGCAGTGGTGTCATGTCGATAGGCACCGATGGCGATCGTCTGGCCGGATATGGCGAGAGCGCTACCGAACGAATCCAGGGCTGCTCCGTCGGATGCGATCAGCTTTGTCTCGGCGTAGGTTGTCAACCCGTTGGGTGTATAGAGGTAGGTCGATCCCGACCAGTATCCGTTGTCTCCATCGCCAGACGCCCCGACCAAGACCTTGCCGTCCGATACTGCAACCGGGGCGCCAAAGCCGTCAGAGGCGGCGCCGTCGAAAGCCAAGAGCTTGGTTTCCCTATAGGAGCCGGCTCCCAGCGAGGTGAGGATGTAGGCCGACCCTGCGCTCTGGCCGGTGTCGTCATCGCCAGGTGCACCGACAACGATCGTTGAGCCATCGGAGGCGACCGAGGCGCCGTAGTGGTCACCGGCGGCCCCGTCGGAGGCAACGTACTTCGCCGTGCTGTAACCACCAGACCCAACGGCTTTGAAAACATAGATGGACCCGGAGTCCACTCCGACGTGGTCGTCGAATGGGGCGCCAACGATGATCGAGGAGCCTGAAACCGCAAGTGCGCTTCCGAAACCATCATCGCTGGCGCCGTCAGGAGCGACCAACTTCACCTCGCTGTACCCACCAATACCGTCAGGGGTGTACACGTACGCCGCACCGGCTCCCCGACCGTCTGGACCAGTAGCGGCCGAACCGACAACGATGGTCGCGCCCGAGACCGCTACCGAGGTCGCCATACATCTCACTGAAGTCGACGTCGCAGACTTCACAGGCAAGCCGCCCGGTCTGTATGCGGGCCATGTCCTTCTTGCGATGAACGATCGAGTGATCTCGTTCTCGCCGTCGATGGCGCCGATAGAGCAGGCGTCCTTCGATCGCTTCAACCTCTGCTTCATCTGGCTCAGGTAGTAGGGAGCTGTCTACGGCAACGGCGAGAGACTTGATCTCCACTGCGATCTCAACGAGTCGTTCACGGTCATTCACGAACGTGTTGAACACCTGGTGATCGAGTTTGCTGGCCCGGTCCATCCCCGAGCCGGCGTAGGCAGGGTCGAAGTGCGCCAAGTTGGCAAGTTTCAGGTTGACACCATTGGGATTTCTGAACTTCTACTCCTGGGGTCGAACGGAGTGGATCGGCAATTGGTTGAGGATGGCCGATAGATCGATGACATCCGGGTGCGTGGCGCTCTGCACGCCGATCCGGAAGTAGAGGTCCAAGGCCAACACGATCTCGTCCCATGCCCACGGGGGGTTTCGTCCATCTGCCATGGGTTCCTGTCTACCGCTCATGACATGGCGGTCCGTCGCCAGTGACTACAGCGTTGCCCACACGGACCCGACAAGGCCACCTCCTTAGCAGGGAATCCTGAGCTGGTCAGAGAAGGTCGGTGAACGCCGGTTCGCACCCTTCGGGAGTGACTTTGTTGGTCGCCACCGTTCATGGCAGATCAATGCCGGTCGGCTGTTGAGGCCTCACTTGAGGCCTCAACTGGTGGCATTACGAGCGTCCGGTAGGTGAGGATGTGGGGCTTGTCGACCGCCAGGGCGGAACGATATTGATCGGTGCGCCCGGCCTCGATGGAGGGGGTCAGTGAGGTACTGGCTGTCTTCTGACCGGCCAGGTGGTACCGGAGCGTCGTGGGCATTGTCATTTGCGCGATAGTGGATGTCGTAACCACGTTCGCAGGGAAGCGGCTGATCCGCTGGTGGCGAGCACCCATCCAGGTGAACCCCCAGACAGGAACCAATATCAACGTGGGCAGGCCACCTGGCCGCCGACAGCGCCTCAACTCTTGGTCCTTTGATCCGACGCGCGAGAGATGCGCCTGTTTGCCGCTGCGAGGTGTTCTGGGATCATCAGGTCAACTCTGAGCGTTCACGTGCCATGGCGCCGGGCCACCTGGCTGTTGACGTTGGTCCTTGGTCTATTGGTCGCTTGGCAGGTAGCGGTGTTGCCGGTGACTGGTGCCACGTTCTCTGCAACCACCGACAACTCGTCGAATTCGCTAGCGGCTGCTGAATGGTTCGGCCCGATCCTGTTTCTACACAACAACCCAACCCCTCCTGTGGGCGACACCGCCTCCCAGGATCTGCTTCCCTTGGATAGCGTCCAGCCAACGGCAGCGACGTTGTTCAATTACGACACGGATCGAGACAGCTTCCCGGGACGGTTCGTCGACAAGGGGTCAGGTCTTGGGGAGACCGATCCGGTCAAGTTCCAGCGGTGGAGCCACGTGCCAGCTACGGACCTCGTGTTGAACGGTCAAGCCAAGATCACGATCTGGTCGGTAGTCAAGAACTTCCAGACGGGCAAAGAGTCCGGCATCGTCGTTGGCCTCTATGACTGCACGACCGCGGGCGCTTCGTGCGTCCTGCTTGGTAGCGGATCAGAGCAGCAGCCTTCGTGGCCAAGCAGCTGGTCGGATGCTGAGATCGATCTCGGTGTCATCAACTACACGATAACAACGAGCAGATCGCTCGTGGTCAAGGTGGCGCTTGTAGCGACCGCCGGCGAGAGCCTGTGGTTCGCCTATGACACCACCACATACCAGTCCCGACTCTTCCTGACCGAATAGCCAGCGCTGTTGTCGACCAAGGACCAAGGCTGAGTTTGGGTTCTGTGCAGAGCGAACACGGATCGAGACCAAGTCGATTCCTCAAAATCCCGTCCAGAGTGCCGAACTTGCCTGCATGCACACCATCAGTTCTGCTGCGACCGTGCGAGGCATCATCCGTTCCGCTGCGGTCGCGGTTGCGTTCCTTCTGGTAGTCGTGATGACAGTTACCAGGTCAGAGGCCGCATTCACGGCGACTACCGCCAACAGTGCCAACAGCTGGGCAGCCGGAACGGTGGTCCTGACCGACGACGACTCTGGTTCGGTCATGTTCAACATCAGTGGTATGGCGCCAAATGACTCGAACGCTGTCTGTCTCGCCGTGACCTACTCTGGGTCCGTCCTCCCAGCCGATGTCCTGATGTACGGGTCGACTACGGGAACCCTCGACGACTACCTCGACACTACGATTGAGATCGGAACCGGGGGCAGCTTCGCTAGCTGCGCCGGCTTCACTCCCAGTAGCACGCTCTACAACAACACTCTCACCAACTTCGCTACTACCCATTCGAGCTACGCCACCGGCCTCGCTACATTCACCGCCGCCTCGAATCCCACCACCCAAGTCATCCGGATCACCGTCTCGCTCCAGGACAACGACTCGGCCCAGGGGCTCTCGTCGACCGCTGACTTCACCTTCGAGGTCCAGGAGTAGCCCACCACCGAGCGAGACCACTCTCCCCCACTGACCAACCAACACCTACGTATCTAGCCCATGGGACCTGCAACCATCGTCGCCAGATCGACTCGCAACGCCCTCCCCGGTCCGTTTCTGGCGGCCCAGGGCTTTGGCCCGCCGAACTCCGGTGGGCCCGTCATCGCCGATCCTCGATCCGGGGCGGCGCAACGGTCGCTCCTGGGCCGAGTCGTCATCAACATCATGGCCATCTTCGTGCTCACCATCGTCGCTGGGCTCGCTGCGTTGGTGATCGGGCCCCGGCTGCTCGGCTACCAGAACGTGATGGTCGACTCCGGCTCCATGGCCCCCAGCCTGCGGGAGGCCGACATCGTCGTGCTGGCCCCTCCTACCGCCGAACGGATCCAGGTCGGCACTGTCATCAACTACCGGGTGGCGGGAGGCCATCGGATCCACCGGATTATCGAGATCACACCGGCTGGCTATCGAACCCAGGGCGACGCAAACCGTGTTGCGGACTCCGAGCTGGTGCGCCACCAAGACGTGACGGGGCTCGGTATCTATCTGGTGCCCGTCGTCGGCCTGCCCCGATTCTGGGCGGGCAATGGCGAATGGCTCAAGGTCAGCTTCACCCTGGCCGTACTGGTCGGGTCGGCATATGCCTCCCGAAGACGCTTTGTCGAGGCCCCAGAGGAGCCAGGCTACGAAGTGCTCAACGAAACGCTCGTACGACGTCGGACGAGGTCGTTGTCCAAATGACTACGTCGTCCAACGAAACGCTCGTGGGGGGCGGCACCGTAGACGGACAGCATGGCTCACGCACCGAGATCGAGCGGGCGGTCGGCCTCGTCCGCTTGGTCCTCGCCATGGCCTGTTGCTCAGTCGTCATCGGGGCCAGAGCGTCACAGACCAACTATGGGCGAGCCACCCTCCTGGTGGCATTCATCGCGGCCACTACTGCCGGCATCCACGGGCTCACCCTCTGGCTCGGTGGGCGGCACTTCTGGGGCTGGCCGGCTGGAATGATGCTCCAGGGTGCCGAGTCAGCCGCTGCAATCGGCTTGGTGATAGTGATTGGCGATGTTGCTCCTGACGCAGGCTGGGTGATGCTGGCCATCCCCATCATTGTGTCGTCACTGCGACTCGGCGTCGCTGGGGTCTTCACCACGTGGGCCTTCACCAGCGCCGGATATCTGGCCGCCCTCTGGATCGACGCGGTCCCTCCTGGACGGTCCGCTATCGATTCATCTCTCGTGTTCGAGCGACCGGGGGCATTGTTGGGAGTGGCCTCCGCGGTTGCTGTGCTAACTCGGTGGCTTCAGGACGGCTGGGCCCGCCAAGCCGACCTGACCCTTGAGTCAGAGCGGCGGCTCGGCTATGCACTCGTCGTCGAGCGAGGAGGACGGGCAATGCGCCGGGCTGAGCGAGCCGAGATCATGTCGGCGTGCCTTCACCATCTCGTCGACCTTGGTTTCCTTGCAGCGACTACAGCGGACGCCGACGGTGGCACTGAGGTCGAGGTCGTCGGTGACCACCTCATTGTCCCAGCCAATCACGGCCCCCTGATACCGGATCCTGGGACGATCGAGGTAACCAAGTGGCAGGACAGGCTCGGCCGGCGAGTGTACAGTGCCGCAGTCATGGAGCCCCGGTCTCGTCGCATTGTGACCGGCTGGTCAAACGATGAGCCCCCTCGGGCCGCTCTGGAGGGCGTAATCGATCTCATAGGCATGGCCTCGACCTCGATCGAGCTGGCCGACTTGCTGGGCGCGGCCCGACGCGAGGCGGAGCACGGCCCACTGACAGGCATGGCTAACTGAGCTGCCCACAGTCGCTTCGTCGCGCTTCGGATCTGAGCAAGGCGCTAGCTGATCGTCGGCGTTGAAGGGACGCTCAGGTAGTCGGAGACGGGGCGGTCACCAGAAGCCGGATCGAGAAGCAGCCCTACTCGCTCACCGGTGCCATCAACATGGTGCGATGCGACTACGGCGACTGTTGTCGAGTTCACCCCCGACGAACAACTCAAGATGGACTGAACCCGATGTCGGGGGCGAGACGACCACAGCATCGGGAGTGTCAGCCTCACGATGAGAAGCGGCGACAATGCTCGCCCGCCGGAGCACAGCCATGAAGGAGGCGCCAAGTCTGCCGGCCACCTGGCCTGAGGGGGCGCCTCTGGGCTTCCAGGTGATGGCCAGGCCATCGGGAGCGATCTGCAACCTCGACTGCGCCTACTGATTCTTCCT
>JAAETV010000128.1 GCA_024227975.1 Actinomycetes bacterium | reverse complement strand
CCTGGTGTCCTTACCTTGGAACAGCGCTACCGCTCCCTGTGGGGCAGATGGTACGGCGAGTACATGCAAGCGGATCCGGGGCTGACTGTCGCCTTGGCTGATGAGCTGTCAGCGGTAGCAGTGGAACTCGATGATCCGGCGCTGACGTTGACCGCGCATCATGTCCAGTGGTCTTCGTTGTTGTTGGCGGGCGACTTCGAGCGCGTTCGGTGGCACACCGAGCAGGCGTCGTCGATCTACGACCCCGATCGACACCATTGGCTGACGTTCGCCTATGGGGGTCACGATCCCGGGGTATGTATGCATGGGATCGGCAGTCTCGCTCTCTGGTTGCTGGGGGCGCCGGGGTCAGCAAGCGAGGAAGCGCAAGCGGCGGTCGAGCTCACCGAGTGTCTTGCTCACGACTACAGTCTCCTCGAGGGGCTGTTCGGTCCACTCGTGGTGGCTCTGCTCCAGCGCGATGCTGACTCGCTGCACTCCCACAGTCAGGCGATTCTTCAGATTGTGGAGAGGGGAGGGGTTCCGGACGCCGCCGCTGCCTTCGCCAATGGATTCGAGGGTGCAGCCCTCGTTGCCTCAGGTGAGCTGAATGCTGGACTCGCCCTGATGAGTGAAGCCTCGACGAGTTGGAGACCTCTCTGGGGCTCATTCTCCTGCCCGCTCGATGCCGCCTATTCCGAGGCGCTTGCAGCCGTCGGGGACACTACTTCCGCACTGGAGAGGCTCGATTCGGCGCTGGCTGCCAGTGAGGAGTCCGGAAGTCGATGGTGGGACGCGGAACTCCTTCGTTTGCGCGGCGAAATCTTGGCCGCGGTCGATGGGGAGTCGCGTGAAGGCGAGGCGTGGATCTCACGGGCCATTGAGACGGCTCGGTCTCAGCGGTCGGTGATGTTGGAGTTGAGGGCAGCGCTGAGTCTGGGTCGCCAGCTACTACGTCATGGTGAGCCCGATCAGGTCGAAGAGTTGGTTCGCGGACCCCTTCGCAAGCTGGGAGCGGAGGTCGATGTCGCCGATGTGCGCGCCGCCAATGCCCTCATTGCCGAGCTCGACGGCGCGACTTCCTAGACCGAGGGTGGCCCACTGCAGTCCGGTAGGGAGGTCGGAGCCTTGTGGCCGTGTGGATGGGGGTCAAGTTCGGCCGTTCGGCGGTCGCCCGGGGACTCCTCGGCCGATCCCGATCCGCGTCAACCCATCGAAGGGGTCACACTGGGCCCGAGCATCAGCCACCACCCGGGCCGCGATAGCGCCAACGGTCCGCCATGCCACCACTCGCCGGTCGACCCCGACGATCCGAGCCCGTACCCTCTTCGATAGCACGCCGCGGCCTGCTTGGCTTTCCGGCTGAAGCTACCGATCGTTGTCGGCCCGATCGACCCAGCCAGTTTGTCGGCAGGACACCCTCGTGTCGTCCGCTACAACCTCTAGAACCAGATCCCGAGCAGTCGGCTAGGTGATCAGAGAAACCAGGTCAGCTTGTAGTAGACCCAGTTGCTGGCTTGTTGGGCGAGCGACGGCTCTACGGCAGGGAGGGACCGGGCTACGTCGGGGTCGAAGATTCGCTGCCTGAAGTTGTCGGCGATCTGGGGGTCGTCAACCACCATGGCGATCTCGAAGCTTCGATAGAGCGACCATGCGTCGAGGTTCAGGGTACCGAAATGGGCGCGGTCGTCAGCAACGACGAGTTTGGCGTGTACTACCGCATCAGGGTATTCCCATATCTCGACCCCGGCGTCGAGCAGGCGGGGATAGAAGTATTCGGTGGCCTGCTCGGTCGCGGCGGTGTTCGAGGTCTCTGACAGGATCAGCCGTACGGTGACGCCTCTATCGGCGGCGGCAGCGATCCGATCGGCCATGCCCTCATCGGTGAGATAGGGGTTCATGATGTCGAGGCTGTCTTCGGCCTGGTCGATCATCTGGCGGACTTGCTGTGCCGCCGACGAGAAGCCACCGGGGATGGTCTGCACGAGCGCGATGGGTGTCGTCCCGGACAGGGGCTGTTGGGGAAAGTAGGGTCCGAGATCACTCGGTAGGGG
>JAAETV010000127.1 GCA_024227975.1 Actinomycetes bacterium | reverse complement strand
GATGCGGGTAGATCTGGTCGATCTCGGCGTCCAGGTCGTCTACAAACCGAGACCGCCCAAGAGGACGGCAACCGTCCAACCCACCGCGGCGCGCCGGGAACTCATCGCAAGTAGAACCCCGATCACCACGGCAGCCGCAGGTGGAGCCAGGGGGACGAGTGCGTACAACACTGGCGTATCGAAGGAAACGAACCGCATCAGACTGAGCATCAGAAGGCACATCGAGACGATTGCAACGACGTGCCTAGTCCCGCGATGTGACCACAACTTTGCGAGTCTAGAGACCGAGTCAGTTGACACGTGCAGTGGGGCTCGCTTCGGTTTCAGCTGCAAGGGTTCTGATCGGAGGCGAGCTCCGGGGAAGGAATTGGCCCTTTGACGACTCACTGCACGCAACGCTAGCGATCGCTGGATTGATCTCGTCTTTCGCCAGTTGCTCGAGATCCTGGCCAAGCCGGTTGGCAGCCAATGAATCATCAAGCAGAACCGAGCCGCGACCGAGAGGATCCCCGTGCTCCAGGACCCAACCGGTACCATCAGGGCTGTCGTATGCCCCTGATCCACTGGCGTTCCAGGTCGAGAACCACCACCATGCGAGACCGGCTGCGGCGGAATCCCCGCCAGGTTGTCGGTCTGGCTGCGGTAGGTGTCACCACCCTGGTCGGGGCAGCCTGGTATTGGTTGGTCGAAGGATTCGGTCTGCTCGACGCCCTCTACCAATCGGTCATCACCGTCTCAACGGTTGGGTTCACCGAGGTCCATGAGCTCGATCGCAGCGGTCGTGCCTTCACCATTGTTCTGATCGTCACCGGCGTCGCGGCGGTGGTTTTCTCCATGGGTGCCTTCGCTGGCGCCCTCGTCGAATCATCGATCCGGCGAATCACCCAACGTCGAAGGGAGCGCAATGTGGGACGTTTGAGCGGACACCTCGTCATTTGTGGCTATGGCCGAACCGGGGCGATGGTG
>JAAETV010000126.1 GCA_024227975.1 Actinomycetes bacterium | reverse complement strand
TGACCCTCGAGCAGCGCCTTGTTGAGCTTGGCTTCGATCCCGGCACCGTCGATATGTCGTTCGACACCTCCACCCGCACCGCAGTAGTCGCGTTCCAACGGGCAGCCAACATCAGCGCCGATGGCCTGGTCGGTCCTGTGACCTGGGCCCACCTCGACCTTGGCATCACCGCCCCCGAACCCGATGACACGCTCGAAGTTGGCGACAGCGGACCCGAGGTCCGAGCCGTTCAAGACCGCCTGCTGAGCCTCGGCTATTGGCTGCCCGACGCCGATGGCGTCTACAACAACGACACCGCCCACGCCGTGACGGCCCTTCAAAAGGCAGCCGGCCTATCCCGCGACGGCGTCCTCAACCCCCGCACCCAAACCGTACTCGACCAGGGCTACCGCCCAAGCACTCGCAGCAGCAGCGGCACCGTCCTCGAGATCGACTTGACCCGGCAGATCCTGATGGTCGTCGTAGATGGTCAGATCCAGACCATCTACGACACCGCCACCGGCAGGATCATAGGAACTACCCCATCAGGGACGTACACCGTGACACGCCACATCGACGGCTACCGCTACGCCCCACTAGGTACCCTCTACCGGCCCAAGTACTTCTACGGGGGCGTCGCCATCCACGGCTACACCAGCGTCCCGCCCTACCCAGCCTCCCATGGCTGCGTCCGGGTGACCTATCCGGCCATGGACCACATCTGGTCCACTGGCGTCGCGCCGATCGGCACCACCGTGATGGTGTACCGCTAGCCGGTCCTCTGCCCCGAGTATCGCTGGCGACGAGACATCAGATCCATAGGCC
>JAAETV010000125.1 GCA_024227975.1 Actinomycetes bacterium | reverse complement strand
CGGGCCAACGCCCGACTATGTTCGATCTCGACCAGTCCGGCCTCGCCGTCGAGGCGTGACCGACGATCCCAGATGCTGGGAGAGCAGCCGAATTGAGCCCGAAACACCCGTGAAAAGTCGGACGGGGTTGCGAAGCCGACCTCAGCTGCGATCGAGCTCAACGTCCGGTGGGGCGAGCCCCGCATGAGCTGGACGGCACGCTCCAGGCGAGCCCGACGGGTGAAGGCAGCAAGGGTAGGACTGAGGAGCCACCCGTCGTCCTAGCCCGTGGCCACTGAACAGCCGAGGTAGTGAGCCAACTCAGCTGCGGTCGGGAACACGGCATCTGCACCAGCGTCTTTGAGGCGACCGGCCAGGTTCGGGCCGACATGGCCGCCGGCCAACAGCCCAACCGCCGTCATCCCGGCCGCGACCGCTCCTGTGACCCCGTGCGGGCTGTCCTCGACGACGATGCAGACCTCCGGTTCGACCCCCGACGAACGGGCAGCCAGGGTGAACAGGTCAGGCGCTGGTTTTGGCCGCTCGACCATCTGGGCCGAGAAAATCGACTCGACGGCGAAGTAGCGATCGAGCCCGCATACGGCCAGCGACATCGTGATCCGATCGAGGTCGCTCGATGAGGCGACGCAGCGGGGCATGGTGAGGCTGGCCAACAGCTCGGCCATGCCAGGGATGGGTTCGAGGTCCGAGGCGATTCGATCAAGGGCGGCCTGCTGTACCCGCTGGCCCAGCTCCTCGGGTACAGGGCGTCCGAAGTCGGCCTCGATGGTCGCCATCATGGTCGGGTAGCTGAGACCAACGAAGCGGTCGATGAGGTCGGCTGGGCTGAGCTCGAATCCGGCTTCGGTCAATAGCGCAGCCTCGACGTCGACGACCAGGGCCTCCGAGTCGACCAGCACCCCGTCGCAATCGAACACCACCAGGTCGTAGGACACGACCACGATGCTAACGACGACCGTCGGGCGGACCTTCGGGTCGAGCTAGCCAGGTGACCAAGATGCTCGAACTTCGGCCGATACTGTTTGACTTCTCGAATCGCTCCTACCTGCCCCCGACGACTTGGGAGCATCAGCAGGATTGCCCAGTTGGCCCTTTTTGCCTCCGTGGAGAGCGCGGGACGCCGAGATTTCGGGCACCATGTGTTCCTTGGTTCACGAAGCAGCCACCACGGGCTATGCCCGGGAAGCCGACCGGTACCACAGAGGCCGGCCCACCTACCACCCGGAGATCGCGATCCGTGTGGCCCAGCGCTATGGACAACGTGGACTGGTCGAGCTTGGTGCTGGAACCGGTATCTTCACCCGCCAGCTGGTCGACCTCGGGATCCCAGTGATCGCTCTCGAACCTGTGATCTCGATGCGGACCACCCTCTCCGAAGCAGTGCCGGAAGCCGATGTCCGGGTGGGAGCAGCAGAAAGGATCCCCCTTTCTGACACCTCGGCGGCGACCATCGTCGCTTCTCAGTCCTTCCACTGGTTCGACTATCCAACCGCCATCAACGAGATCGCCCGGGTCCTCGAAGTCGGTGGTCACCTGGTCACGGTGTGGAACGTTCGCGATGACTCGACGGGATGGGCGGCCGCCTACACCAACATCATCGATCGCCACGCCAACGGTGCCCCCCGCTATCGGGACATGAGCTGGCGTCGAGCCATCAACGCCGACCCCCGACTAGCCCCCGTCGATGAATGGCGGGTGGTGAACCCCCAGCTCGTCAACGCCCAGCTCGTAGTAGATCGAGCCCTCTCGACCAGCTTCATCGCCGCCCTGGCCCCAGACCGCCAGGACGAGGTGGTGGCTGAGATCGAGGCCCTGGTCGAACCAATGGGTCCCTCATTCGAGTTCCCATACGTCTCCCAACTCCAGGCCTGGCGCCTGATCGACAAGGGCTAAGATGATCGGCTGATGAGTACCCGAGTCGTCGTGGCCATGATGGAACACGAGACGAACACGTTTTCGCCGGTGCCGACCCCCTACGAGCGATTCGGCCGGGGAGGGTTCGGGGTGCCGACGGGGCCCGAGGTGTACCAGCGGTACAAGGGCACGGGCACCGGGATCGGAGCCTTTCTCGACGTGGCCGACGACGCAGGGTGGGACATCGTCACCCCCATTGCCGCCAACGCGGCTCCATCAGGGAAAGTGGAGGCGTCCGCCTACGCCACCATGACCGACGCCATCTGCGGGGCCGTCGAAGCCGGTTGCGATGCCTGCTTCCTCGACCTCCACGGCGCCATGGTGGCCGAGACCACCACCGATGGGGAGGGCAGCCTGTTGAGTCGGCTGCGGACCGTGGCCCCCGATCTGCCCATCGCTATCAGCCTCGACCTCCACGCCAACATGACGGCTGAGATCGTCGACAACTGTGATGTCCTGGTCGGCTACAAGACCTATCCCCACCTCGATATGTACGAGGCCGGCAAGCACGCGGGCCGGCTCCTGGTGTCGATGCTGGCGGGTGAGATCAACCCCGTCATGGTGTGGGACAGCCGACCAATCCTGGCCCAGACCCTACGCATGGGCCATCAGGACGAACCTATGGGCCCCTTGTTGGAGATGGCTCGCCGCCATGAATCCCAGGGGCTGCTGGCGGCCTCGGTCTTCGGCGGCTTCCCCCTGGCTGACATCTGGCATGCCGGATTGTCGGTAGTGACGATCACTGACGGCGACCAGGCTCGGGCCGAAGAAGCCCGAGATGAGCTGCTCGATGCAGCCTGGGCCGAGCGGGCCGAGTTCGTGTTCGACTCCAGGCCCCTGGCCGAGACGATCGCCGAGGCCAAGGCCCTGACCGCCGATGGCCGCGATCCTGGCGGACCGATCATCCTCCTCGACCATGCCGACAACACCGCTTCGGGCGGAACCCAGGACACCGTTGCCGTGTTGGCCGAGGTTCTGGAACAGGGCCTGGAGGGCGTCGCGATGTTCGGCATCTGCGACCCGGCGGCGGTTCAGGAGATGGCCGAGGCCGGTGCCGGGGCCGAGGTGACCATCGACCTCGGAGGCAAGCTCGACATGCCAGCCATCGGTCGCCAGGGCGAGCCCCTGCGGCTGACCGGCCGGGTGCGGGCCCTGACCGACGGGATCTTCCCCGTCACCGTGCCCATGGGCCGCGGCACCCAGGCCGACATGGGCCCGACCGCGCTGTTCGAGGTGGGCGAGGTCAAGATCGTTGTCTGCTCCCGCAATGTCGAGCCCTGGGACCCAGGATGCTTCCGCAGTGTTGGGGTGGAGCCGACGGCCATGCAGTACCTGATCCTCAAGTCGCGCATCCACTATCGGGCCGGGTTCAGTGACATCTCGGTGCGCGACATCGCCTGCAACGGGGTCGGGGTCACCAGTAGCGACAACACCCTGTTCACCTTCGAAAACGTGAGGCGACCCATCTACCCTCTCGACGAACATACCCCGGCCACCCCCGAGTACTAGGCCCCGTCAGGCACCCCCGCCCTGGGTCCCAACCTTGAGATCCTTGAACGGCACATCACGGTCGACGCTGATGTCGCGGGGCAGTCCCAGCACCCGGTCACCGATGATGTTCTTCTGGATCTCGTCGGTCCCTCCGGCAATGTTGGAGCTGAAGCTGCGCAAGGTCGAGTTGGCCAGGCGGTCGTCGTCTTCCGCCCCTTGCTCCCAGGCCGCACCGGCCGGGCCAGCGAGGTTCATCATGAGGCTGCGAGACAGGCGGGCGATCTTGGCCCCGTGAAGCTTGCCCAAGGACCCGCCGGGTCCAGGAGTCATACCCGCCTTTAGCTCAGCCCTGGTCCTCAACGACACCAGGCTCTTTGCCGTCTCCTCGGAGTAGAGCCGCATCAGTTCCTGACGGGTCACGACATCGTCGAGCTTGTCGTGTTTGCGGGCCGTCTTGATCAAGAAGTCGGTGGTCGGGGTCTTGATGCCTGAGCTGAAGCCGGTGCCGATGGCCACCCGCTCGTACATGAGCATGGCCGTGGCCAGCCGCCAACCAGCGTTGAGCTCGCCGATGAGGGCCGTCTTGGGCAGGCGAACGTCGGTGAAGAACACCTCGTTGAAGTGCATGCCGCCGTCGATCTGGTGGATGGCCCGCTTCTCGACCCCGGGGGCGTTCATGTCGAGGATGAACATGGAGATACCGGCGTGCTTCGGGGCCTCGGGGTTGGTCCTGGCCACGATGATCCCATAGTCCGAAACATGGGCCAGGGTCGTCCACACCTTCTGACCATTGAGCGTCCACTCCTCACCGTCGAGGACGGCCCTGGTCTGGAGGCTGGCCACATCTGATCCGGCCCCGGGCTCGGAGAACATCTGACACCAGACGGTGCGTCCGGCAATGGCATCGGGGAGATAGGTCGCCTTCTGCTCATCAGTCCCGTACTCGGACAGCATGGGCACACACATCCCATGACTGATCGTCAGCTGACCCGTCATGTCGTGGTGCTTGGCGTATTCCTCCCGCCAGATCCGGTCGTAGCTCTTGGATAGGCCCAGGCCGCCGAAAGCCTCTGGATAGGTGACACCGGCCAGCCCGGCCGCCGCAACCTTCTGCTGGAAGGCCTTGGATGCTTCCAGCTCGTTCGCTCCCCGCGGGTCGGGGAGCTCGAAGATCAATCCGGTGGCGTGCTCGACGAGGAAGGCTTGGCAACGGGCCCGGAACTCTTCTTCGGTTTCGGTCGTGGCGGCATCGGTCGCAGTCATGGCCCCAGTGTTACCCCATTTCAGCGCCGGAGTAGAAGTCCCGCCTGATGGCCCGTGGTGTCGCTACTCCAGGGGTTCGAGATGGCGGTAGTGGAGAATGAGGCCGTCGTCACCCTTTGGCGCATCAGCCACCTCGACCGTCTCGTCCTTGGGACGTTCCCATCCCAGAGCCTCGACGATGCCGAGCATGGCTGCCATCAGGATCGACGAAGCCGTCCCCCGCTTCCGGCTGGGGGCCGGGCGCGCCTCGGCTGCGTCCTGGTCGAACCAGGGATTCGGGTCTTCGTCGTGATCATCGGTCTCGAGGCGGACGAACTCCACCTCGTCATGATGCCAGATCATGACGAGGTGGAGCAGTCAGGTCCCCCTCCTCGCTTCCGCCGCCGGCTCCAGGTCCCACTCGGGTGGCTCGATTGGAGCGGACCCACCAGGCAAAACACCCTTTGAATCGATTCTGAAGCCCCTTGTTGGCACTGTTGACAGCTATGGGGAATCAGATCCTGGTAGCCGTTCTGGGTGGCATCGGGGTGCAGGTCGGTAGCAAGGCAGCCGACCTGGGAGCCGCCGTCAGGACAGCTGATCCCTCAACTGGGATCAGCTGTCGACGGGCGTCGCGGTGGTCGTGGTCGTCGTGGCCACAGATGGGTCGCCTTCGAATAGAGCGCTGATGAATGTCACTGCCGAATCTGCTAGTTCGAGGATCCAGTCGAAGAAGAGCCGAGCTTGCATGCCGGCCGTGTCGGGATTGGTGAAGATGTAGAAGGCCGTGAAGAGAACGAGGAACTGGAGGATTCGCTTGTCCTTCACCCCTACCTGTGCCACGCCTCTTCCACCTGTCCAGACCAGGGTCGGCCCGCTGCAAGAGCGATTATCCCAAGAAGCGTCGACATGAAGGTGGACCCTCTCGAGTGAGGGCCCACCAACCGTCTTCATTGGTGGACAACAAGGGCGGTCCCGGCCAAGACTCAGGCTGGCTTTTTGGCTGCGGCGGCCACCTTGGCTGCTTTCTTCCTGGCCGCCGCCCGCTTCCTGGCTGCCTTGGCCCTAGCCGCCAGCCGCTCATAGTCAGCGGTGAGCAAGCGGACCGAGTCACGCTCCTCGGCGATGTATCGACCGAGGAGAGCACCCGTTGTCGGGTCGATGGTCTTGTCACTGAACATGGCGTCGAATGCATCGGTCTCACCCTGACCCTGACCGAAACCAAGGGCCTTGAACTTCTCCAGGTCGGTTCGATCCGACGACGACACCATCTCGATGTCACCGGCCCTAGGGCTGGCCTCGACCGGAGGTCGGACCTCATAACCAAGCTCCAGCATCCGCTTGGCGAAGGCCTTGCCGTGTTCCCCCTCCCGCATGCCGACGAAACGAAGGGTCCTGGCCAGCTTCTTGTCCTTGGTCCTATCAGCCCAGGCGAGGAAGAGCGGCTCGGCCTCGGACTCTGCCACCGAGATGGCGTTGAGCAGGCCGAGATAGGTGGGCTTGGCGGTTGGCATGGAGATCTCCGTTGGTGGTGTGACCATATTGTGAACCCGCTCGGCGGGCCACCGCCACAGCCACACTCCTATGGGTTCTGCCCAATAGGGATCGCTGGGCTTGCTCATTCGCCCCTGACGGGTCGAACAGCCATCGGTCCAACGGGTCGGTGCCCCTGTCGGCGCACCTCCTAAGCTGTCCGCCATGGACTCCGCACCCACTGTCTTTGCTGCTGTGCTCGACCTCGTCCGCCACGGGCCAGACACCTGGGTCGGGCCAAGCGCCGACTACAAGTGGGGCCGGATCTACGGCGGCCAGGTGGTGGCCCAGGCCCTGTGGTCGGCCCTACAAACCGTCGATGAGAGGTTCGCTCCCCACTCTCTCCACGCCTATTTCATCCGCGGCGGAACCCTCGACGAGCCTGTCCGCTATGAGGTCGACCGCCTCCGCAATGGACGCAGCTTCTGCACCCGATCGGTGGTAGCTCGCCAATCAGGAGGAGCCATCTTGCACCTGTCGTGCTCGTTCCAGGTCGAGGAGCACGACGCCGAGATCCAGACGGCCCGTATGCCCCTGGCTCCCAACCCAGAGGACATGAAGCCACAGGCCGACAATTGGCCATGGATCATGGAGCGGCGGTCGATGGTCAGCCATCCCGGCGCCGGCCGCTCGATGGGGTGGGTCAGGCTCGTCGATCCCCTCCCCGACGACCCGATCTACCATGTCTGTGGCCTGGCCTTCACTTCCGACACGGTCCAGTTCAGCTCAGCTCGGAGCCTCCATCCCCTCCAGGTCCCGCAGGAGGAACACCATGACCGGTTCATGGGAGCCAGCCTCGACCACGCCATGTGGTTCCACCGCCCAGCCCGAGCCGACGAGTGGCACCTCTACGAGTGGGACTGCCACGGCCTGCGAGGGGCGAGGGGAATGACGGTCGGGAACCTGTTCGCCGCCGACGGTAGCCACGTCGCCTCCGTCGCCCAAGAGGTCCTGCTACGAGAACGCCGGGCCCCATGACCGAAGTGGCGGCAACCGGCATGACCCTGTTCGACACCTCCATCGGGAGGGTCGGCATCGCCTGGCGGGACGAGGTGGTGATAGGGGTCCAGATACCAGAGCTCGACGACCGGACGACCCTGCGCCAACTGGCGATCACCGCTACCACATCGGACCAGCTGACGACGGCGGCCGCTCCCCCCGCCATCCAAACCGCCATCGGTGCTATCACCTCACTGCTCGACGGAGAAGCAGTCGACCTCGACGGGATCGACGTCGATCTCGACGCCGTCGGCCCCTTCGACCGAGCCGTATATGAGGTGACCCGCTCGATTCCACCCGGGGAGTCGCTGACCTATGGCGAGGTGGCCGCCGGTATCGGCGAACCAGGGGCGGCCCAGGCCGTTGGACGCTCCCTGGGGGCAAACCCCTTTCCCATCGTGATCCCATGCCACCGGGTGCTCGGGGCCGGAGGACACCTCACCGGCTTCTCGGCCGCCGGGGGCATCGAAACCAAACGCAAGATGCTCCTGATCGAAGGCTGCCCTGCCGTGCCCCCTTCCCTGTTCGACTGAGGGCTATTCACTTTGATATTAATGTGATATCATATTGGTATGACTACGGAGCGGAAAACCACCCAAGCCAAGCTCTTGCCAGGCTTCGTCGGAGTACTGGTGGGGCTGTTCGGCATCGCCACCATCATCGGCGGCATCATTGGCGCCACCGTTACCGAGGAAGCGCCTTTCGGTATCCCGATCCTGGCCGGTGCACTGATCACCATCTACGCCATACCGGCCCACTATCTCGTCCAACCCAACCAGGCCCTGGTCGTGATCCTGTTCGGCCGCTACCGGGGCACCGTCGAATCTCCGGGCTGGTACTGGACCAACCCATTCACGAGGATCGAGTCGCGCACGATTAGCACCCGGGTCCATAACTTCACCACCAGCGTCTCCAAGGTCAATGATGCCGAGGGCAACCCGATCGAGATCGCAGCCGTGGTGGTGTGGCGGGTGGTCGACACGGCCAAGGCCATATTCGACGTCGATGACTTCGAGGATTTCGTTCATGTCCAGAGCGAGACAGCCATCCGTCATCTCGGCATGCAGTATCCCTACGACGACTTCCAAGGTGATCGGATCTCTCTGCGGGCCAACCCCGACGAGGTTGCCGCCACCCTCCACGCCGAGGTACAGGAGCGCCTCCATGCCGCCGGAGTGGAAGTGGTGGAGACCCGGCTCAGCCACCTGGCTTATGCCACCGAGATTGCCGAGGCCATGCTCCGCCGCCAGCAGGCGGAGGCCGTCGTCGCCGCTCGGCGAACGATCGTGGAAGGAGCCGTCGGCATGGTAGAAGAAGCCCTCGACATGCTCAGCGAGAGAAGCGTCGTCGAGCTCGACGAGGAGCGAAAGGCAACCATGGTCTCCAACTTGTTGGTGGTACTGACCAGTGAGCAGCAGACAACCCCGGTCGTGAACGCCGGATCCCTCTACTAGTCGGAGCCCACGACCGTTGGCCCAACGCCGCAAGAGCTATCCCCTCCGCATCGACCCGGCGGTCCACGCTGCCATCGAGCGTTGGGCCAACGACGAGCTGCGCAGTGTCAATGCCCAGATCGAGTTCGCCCTGCGCGATGCCCTCCGTCGAGCCGGCCGCCTCCCCTCCCCCGGAGAGACAGACGGAGACGGAGACAGCTCCGACTAGATGCCTCAACTCTGAGGGTCACGGCCGGTTGGCTAGGGTGCGGGCATGACCGATCCGAGCCCGAGCACCGAGGCAGACCGCTGGGCTGCGGTTGGCGATCTCTATCACCGCTACCTGACGGGGGTGGTGCTGGCCCTCGTCTCCCGCCAGGGGACAGCCCGAGCCGCTGAAGTCGTGTTCCGCACCTTCCGCCGCCAGCACCTCGAGCTGTTCCTCCCCGGCCTGGGCAAGCTCGGTCTCGACCAGATGCCCAATGCCGTGGCTTGCGCCCAGTATCACGTCTTGTCCAACGCGCTCGGCGGGGTTGGTGTGGTGTGGATCCCTGAGTCCGACACCAAGTCGTGGGTGCGCTACCTTCCGCCCCGCTGGATCTTCGACGGCACCGCCGTATGTGGTATCCCCACCGAGGTCAGCCGAGCCATGTTGTGGGGGTGGCACGGCCACAACGGGGTGACCCTCGACAATGACCGGCTGGGATTCGTCTGCACCATGCAGACCACCGATGGCCAACCGGGGCTGGAGGGCTACTACATCGAAGAAGATGAACCATTGGCTCCCGAGGACCGGGTCCGGTTCCGTCCTGGGGAACAGCCACCGGGACCCCCTGTCGAGCTGGCCACACCTGAGTGGGGGGCGGAACGGCTAGCCAAGGTGGAGCGCAATTACTCCATGGCCTATGTGCGATCGATCTTGCCCGAGTTGTGCTCAGTTCTGGGCCCAGCCGACGGGGCCGCTGTGGGCCGGGTGGCCGGGCGCCAGATCGGGATGCAATACCACGGCTCGGTCATGGCCGCCCTCGACCCGGCCGACTCCTTCGCTGACCGGTTCCGCTCTCTGCTGACCGCCCACGGCCGCTCGATCGAGGTCGTCGACAGTCTCAGGACTGGCCCCGATGCTGACGGGATGGTCGCGCTCAGCACCAACAACATATTCGGGCCCGACGAACCACCCGAGGTGTTCGAATGCTGGAATGGGCTGTGGGAAGGGTTGGCTGCTATGGAGGGGCTACGGCTGACCATGATCGACCGGCTCGATCTCGGGGCCGACGCCACCACCTGGAGGATCGACGAAGCATCGTGAGCGGGGCCACGGAATCCAAGTTCGACATTCGCTGCGTCCTGTTCGATCTCGATGGGGTCGTTCGCCAGTTCGACCGTGAACGCTACGACGCAGTGGAGCGAGCCCATGGGCTCACCCCCGGCACCATCGGACGCTCCGCGTTCGAGCCAGATCGGATCAAGGCGTTGGTCACCGGAGGGCTGACCCGGGCCCAATGGATGCTCCAGGTCGGCGAGCTCGTTGGTGCACCGGCCGCGGTCCGGGCTTGGGCCGAGGTGGGGACCGTGGCCGACGACGAGGTGCTGGCCATCGTCGACGAAGTTCGGGCCCACGGGATTCCTGCCGCCATCTTGACCAATGGGACCGACACCGTTCCCGCCGAGCTAGCCGACCTTGGGATCGACACCCATTTCGATACCTTGTTCAACACGGCTGAGATTGGGGTGGCCAAACCCGATCCGGCCATCTACCACCATGTGTGCGCCCAGCTCGGGCTGTCCCCGGCCAGAATCTTCTTCACCGATGACAGCCCTGGCAACGTCATTGCCGCCACCGAAGTCGGCCTCGTGGCCGAACCGTTCACGGGAGCTGGCCCCCTGCGGTCCCAGCTCATCGAGCTCGGAGTACTCAGCCCTCGGTGAGGACGCCGCGGAAGCGACTGAAAGCGAGCTGAAAGTTGCCGCCAGTGGCCGGTCGGCTGAATATCTGGGTGGACTGCGACCGCCAAAGGCTCATCGGTCCAACGAGATCGTCTCCATCGCAGCCTTCGGGATCTCGGGCCACTTGGTATCGGCTGTGATGACCGGGCAACCCAACTCCACACCAAGGGCAACGACAGCGGCATCTACCATCGGGAAGTTCTTGTTCCCATGGGTCGCCTGGAGTTGACGGGCCCGATTGGCGACGTCGTTGTCGAGGACACAGGTCTCGAAGCCCAGCCGATCAAGCTCCGCATCGACGGCATCAAACCTCCCGAGCCGGGTCGGGTGGATCAGGGCCTCAGCCCGGGTGGTATTGAGAACCAGCACCCGATCGGTGCCCACCCGGGTCACGAAAAGGCTCCGACACGCAGCCGGAGCTAAGGTCGAATCCAGCTCACGAGCGGACGACACACGAAGGGGAACTTGCTGTGAACGTGGCCCAGGCCATTGCCCGAATTCTCAAGGCTGAAGGGGTCGAGATCCTCTTCGCCTACCCGGTGAATCCATTGATCGAGGCTGCGGCCGAAGTCGACATCCGAACCGTGATCGTTCGCCAGGAACGGGTCGGCCTGCACATGGCTGATGCCTATAGCCGTCTCAGCTCCGGTGAGAAGCTCGGGGTGTTCTGCATGCAGCACGGCCCCGGTGCCGAGAACGCCTACGGCGGGGTGGCCCAGGCCTACGGCGAATCGGTGCCATTGATGGTCATCCCCATGGGCTACCCGACCCGGGTGATGAACGTCGACCCCAACTTCTCCTCATGGCGTCAGATGAAGGGGGTGGCCAAGCTCACCGACCACATCGGCGACGCCAAGATGGTCGAGGAGTCGATGTTGCGGGGCTTCTCCGCCTTGCGCAACGGCCCACCCCGACCCGTCGTCATTGAGGTCGCGGCCGACGTGTTCGGCCATGAGGCCAACGACCCGACCGACACCTACGTCCCCTCCTTCGCTACCCGCTCCGGACCCGACCCCGCCGCGGTGACCAGGGCGGCCGAGATGCTGACCTCCGCGTCCAGCCCCGTGATCTACGCCGGCCAAGGAGTCCACTACGCCAAGGCCTGGGATGAGCTGATGGAGCTGGCCGAACTGCTCCAGATCCCGGTCACCACCACATTGGCCGGCAAGTCCGCGTTCCCCGAGGACCATGCCCTCTCCCTCGGCACCGCCGGCCGAACGATCGGCCGACAGGTCCGAGACTTCCTCGACGGGGCCGACGTGATCTTCGCCGTTGGGGCCAGCCTGACCCGGACCGGGTTTGGTCAGCGGATGCCATCAACCGCCACCGTCATCCATTCCACTGGCAACCCCGGCGATATCCAGAAAGACGTTCGGGTCGAGCACGCCATGGTCGGTGATGCCCAGCTCACCCTGCGGGCCATGATCGACACCATCGGTTCCGGCCCCCATCCCGCGGCCGAAGCCAGGGCCGGGGTCAGCGATGAGATCGCAGCGGCCAAGGCTTCGTGGCTCGACGATTGGGCCCCCAAGCTCAACAACAATGATGCTCCCATCAACCCCTACCGGGTTGTCAGCGAGCTCGACCGCCTGGTCGACAAGTCGAACTGCATCGTCACTCACGATGCCGGCAGCCCCCGGGATCAGATGTCCCCGTTCTTCGATGCCGTCAGCCCTCTCAGCTATCTGGGCTGGGGCAAGACGACCCAGCTCGGCTACGGACTCGGTCTGGCTATGGGAGCCAAGCTGGCCCACCCCGACAAGCTCTGCATCAATGTGTGGGGCGACGCCGCCATCGGCTTCACCGGCATGGACTTCGAGACAGCGGCGCGGGAACGGATTCCGATCCTGTCGATCTTGTTGAACAACTTCTCCATGGCCATCGAGATCCCCATCATGCAGGTAGCGGAAGAGAAGTACGGCAGCACCACCATCTCGGGTCACTACGCCAATATGGCCGAGGCCTTCGGCGGCTACGGCGAACGGGTCGAGGACCCGAACGACATCGTGGCCGCTCTCCAGCGGGGTATCGCCAAGACCGAGGAGGGTGTCCCCGCCCTCATCGAGTTCATCACCGACAAAGAGATCACCTACTCGACGTTCTAGGGAGCCCCGATCATGGTCGAAGCACGGTTCACGGTTCCTGATGAGATTGCGGTTCGGGTGGCTGAGGCCGATATGCGCTTCACCGTCGAACAGATCCTGATCGCCGTTGGGCTGCCCGAGGCCGACGCCGTCCAAGCGGCCGACACCCTCCTCTATGCCGACATTCGGGGCATCGACTCCCATGGGGTGTCGAACATGTTCCCGATCTATATGTATTGGTTCGGTGAGAACTTCATCAATCGCACGCCCTCACCCAAGGTGATACGGGAGGCGGCGGCCGTTGCCACCATCGACGATGACGGAGGCCTCGGGTTGGTGACGGGCCCCCGGGCCATGGACCTGGCCATAGCCAAGGCCGACGAGTGCGGGATCGGGGCCGTCTCGGTCACCAATGGCCGCCACTATGGGGCGGCCTCCTACCACGCCCATCGGGCCATCGAACACGGCATGATCGGGGTGTCGATGACCATCGGAGGGCTGATGGTGCTCCCGACCTTCGGGGCCAAGCCCATGGTTGGGCTCAACCCGATCTCCATCGCCGTCGCCGGCGGCGATGAAGCCCCATTCGTGTTCGACGCCTCGATGAGCTCGGTCGCCGGGAACAAGATCCGCATTGCCCAACGGCTGGGAGCCACGGTGGCCCCAGGGTGGATCGCAGGATCAGACGGAACACCCATAATGACCGAGTCGCAGGTCCCCGAGAGCTTCTTCATGCTTCCGACTGGGGGTACCCGCGATGGGGGCTCCCACAAGGGCTACAGCCTGGCGGTGATGGTCGACATCTTGTGCGGGCTACTCGGAGGTGACCCTCCAGGATTCGTCCGTCCCATGGGCGATGTTTCGCACCACTTCCTGGCCTACAAGATCGATGCCTTCTGCGACCCCGATGACTTCGATCAGCACATGGCCCAATTCCTCAAAGGCCTGAGAGAAACCCCGCCGGTTGAGAGCCATGAACGGGTGCTGTATGCCGGGTTGGCCGAACATGAAACCGAGCAGGAACGACGAGCCAACGGAATCCCCTACCACCCCGACGTCGTCCAGTACTTCAAGGACACCGCGGCTGAAGTCGGGGCCGACCACCATCTCTGATCTTGAACCACTAGTGTTCACTTCTGACGGCGGAGGAATGCTCCATGATCAGAAGAATGGACCGAGTCGGTGTCATCGTCGGTGCGACCGTTCTGCTGTTCTCGGCATGTGGTCAATCGTCAGACGAGTCCACGACTGGCGACGATTCAACCACAAGCAACGAAGCTGGAGCGACGGTTGGCGACGACACAACGGCCAACCATGAGGCAGAAGAGACGACGCTCGCCACTACCAGTTCAACCGAGAAGGGCTCGACTACCTCAAGCTCGGCTCCGACAACGTCGTCAACGACGACAAGCGAGGGGGGCTCAACCAGCGTGAGTACCGACGACCCAGGTGGCGGAGAACCGATACGGGGCACGGGATCCATCGACCCTGGGCTTCAACCGTTCATAGATGATGCCGTCGACCAGCTCGTTGCCAGTGAATCTCTGGCCAAGTCAGATATCACGGTTCAGTCGGCCCGGCTCGTCCAATGGCGTGACTCCAGTGCCGGATGCCCCCAACCGGGGATGCAGTACACCCAGGTCGTGACCGACGGTTCCGTCATCGAGCTCATCGCCAACACCAAGACCTACTGGTACCACTCGGGTGGTACCCGTGGCCCCTTCCCCTGCACCAGCATCTTGCGGGAACAGGGCTGAGGGGCCAGAGGCAGAGCACCCTTCGGGGTGGGGCCCCAACCAGAACCCCACCCCGCGAATGAGCTCAGGTCAGCCGCTGACCTCCACCAGGGTGAAGCCGATCACGCCGGCCCCATCGCTGTGGGCAACGGCGCCCAAATACTCGACGCCGGCGGAGAGACCGGTCCAGGCAACATCAATGGTGTCGATATTGCCGATGACGGCGGCCGTCGGGGCGGCCGTGATACTCAAGCTGCCAGCCGTATCGGGCACCGACCATGTCGACAGGTCATAGTCCGAGTCAGGCCCGATCGTCGCCCAGCCATGGATGTAGACGCTCCAGACACCAGGGGACGGCGCCACCAATTCGATCAGCTCATTGGTCCCACCAGCGGTACTGGTCGCAACCTGATTGCCGGCTGGATCGAAGACGAAGACATCCAGATCGGCTTCGTCCTCGGTCGAACCCGGAGGTAGGGCCAACCGGAAGTGGGAGACCCCGGTCAGATCGAAGTCGTGGACATTGGAATAGCCGTCGTTCGGATCGAAGGTCTGATCCGGATCCTGCTCGACCGTGTCAGTGGTCACGACCTCGCCCGCCAGCCCGTGGGCTGCTGCAGAGTAGGCACCGGTGTAGCCGAACAAGACATCGAAACTGGCCGAACCAGCTGTACCGGCGCCCGTGATCGACGGCGGAGCGTCGAACAGGGCGCCCTGAACCGCAATCGGGCTGTACACCTCGTATCCGCCGCCCTTCCATGTCAGTGAGCCGTGGCTCCAGACATTGGCCGCACCAGATCCATCGTTGGTGATCGTGACTTCGAATGTTGCCGACTCGCCAGGAGCCAGCTTGATCCTGGCCGGGCTCACGATCACGTCGTAGCCAGCAGGAGCATCGACCTTGGCCCTGAATCTCACCGTCTTGTCAGCAACGCTGGTGACAGTACGGACCACGGTCTGAGACCCGGCAAGCTCACCGACGCCGATCGACGGCAGGTTCAGATCACTGGCATCGAACGGCACCCCGACCGAATCCAGGAAGGTGCAACTGTCGGGGGTGAAGACGCCGAGGTCGGCGCCACAGGTGAAACCTGCGTACTCGAGCAGACCAGCGTCGTAGACAAGGCCGGGCCGGAAAGCCGAGCCCTTCTTTTTGACCTTGCCCGGATCGAGGTGACCAGAGCCCATGGCGAACGGCCCCGCTTGGGAGACTCGGTCGTTGTCACGCACATCCTGACTGGATGACGTCATGATGGCCGACTTGGCCATGGCAGGCGTCCAGTCCGGATGAGCCTGGGCCAACAAGGCATACATTCCAGCGACGTGAGGACTCGACATCGAGGTACCAGCGATGGCTTGGAACAGCTCGCCCGGCACCGACCCAACGTCGACGAAGGGTGAGCCTCCAGCCACGATCTGAACCCCAGGGGCCGTGATGTCAGGCTTGATGACGTCGGAGCTCGAAGGGTTCGGGCCCCGCGAGCTGAAACTGGCCATGTTGGGGGCGTTCTCGTGGTCCTCTACCTCGGGGCCCTCGATCTTGGCCTTGGCCTTCGACCCAGCCTTGGCGATGTAACTCTTGACCGCCGACCCCGGAGTGAAATCGAGGATCACCGATGGCACCCAGTGGGCATCAGTGTGTAGATCGTCGTCGTCGGTGTTGTTGTACAGAACCATGCCAACCCCGCCGGCCTCATACACCGAGAGGCTCTTGGCCACTCGGGCAATGGCGCCTCGACGACACAACACGATCTTGCCTGCCACCATGTTGGGATCGAGGGTGTCAGGCAGACAGAGGTCGCCGCCAGCATCGGCAGCATCGACCATTGGCGTCTTGGTGTCCAGGGGCTGTGTGACCGATGCGCCGACATACTCCGAGCCGTTGCCCAGCTTCAGGCGACCTTCGAAGAAGCGTTCCTGGGTACTGGCCCCGACGGTGGTCAGCCACGGTGCATCACCGGGGCCACCGAGCGTGGATGGTCCCGGTCCGGCGTTGCCGGCTGAGGTGGCAATGTGGACGCCGGCCGCAGTGGCAAAAAGCATGGAGATGGCGTCGGGACTGGTTAGCCCTGGACCACCTCCGACTGAGTAGTTGATGACGTCGACCCCGTCGGCCACGGCTTGGTCGATGGCTGAAACCAGGTCGGAGGTGAAGCCCCCGAGCTCTCCGAGGCCCTTGTAGGCGACTATGTGAGCCCGAGGAGCGATTCCGCCGATCTTGCCCACATTCTCACCGAAGATGAAGGCCTTCACCTTGTCGTTTCCGGCGGCAGTGGATGCGGTGTGGGTGCCATGTCCGTTGTCGTCGCGGGCGGAGTCGAATTCGGTCCCGTCGGCTCCGATCAGGGCGCGGTAGGTGCCGAGCATCTGGCGAGCCCCGATGAGCTTGTTGTTGCAGGAGAAGGGGGCATCGTCGGGATGATGAGCTGTATTGCCGAACTCACATGCCGGGTGGCCCGGGACGTCCTCCAGGACAATTGGTGGGGCCGAGTAGCCAGTATCGGCGAAGCTGGGGTGCTCGGGCCAGATGCCAGTGTCGATGACACCAACGACAACGCCCTCACCAGTCATGCCGGATTTGTAGGCTCCCCCTCCCTTGGTCAGACCGAGGAACTCCCGGCTGGAGTCAGTGGTGACCTGATGCAACTCGTCGGGAATGACCAACCTCACCTTTGACTGAGCAGCCACGGCGACCGCCTCATCATGGGACATGGTGGCGGAAAAGCCATTGAGGGCGATCGTGAAGTCCTGGACCTTGTCATCGGTGCTAACACCGGCCGCAGACATGACCTCGTCGTGGGAGTCTTCCATCTCCTCGGATAGGGCCTCAGCCTCGGCCGAACCGAGGTTGTCGGCACCGACCTCAGCTACAACCGGTTCATCTTCCAAGACGACGATATAGCTCCCGGTGTCGCTCTCTTCGATGATCTTGGCATCACCGGGTTCGGTCGTTTCAAGCTCACCCGCTTCAGCGACTCCTCCCGTTAGCAGGGCAGCAAAAACGGCAAGTACAGCAAGAATTGCGTAGATACGCCTTCTCATTTCCATCCTCGTAATGTTGTTGGATATCTGCTGCCACGCCATCAGCCGAGGGACACCGGTGGCGTCTTGTAGGCAATCTAGCCCAACTCCATAGGTGAATCTACCTGAATCGACAAGTCTGTCGATGAATCGCCACTTGGTTCCCGTAGTGGGGCTACTCCTGAACCAGCTCGATCAGGGTTCCGAATGCTCCCTTGGGGTGGATGAAGGCAATGGTGGTCCCGCGAGAGCCCGGCCGGGGCTCGCCATCAATAGGAGTGGCACCGGCGGCGACCATTGCCCCTAGAGCGACAGCACAATCGTCGACCCGATAGCCGACATGGTGTAGACCTTCCCCCCGCTTGGCCAGGTACTTGGTGATCGGCGAGTCGTCGCGGCTGCCCGTGATCAGCTGGATATAGCTCTCGGCCACCTTGAGCAGGGCCTCGTCGACCCCATCGCGCTCGATGCTCTCCCGATGCTCGACCGTGGCCCCGAACGCCGAGGTGTAGAAGCCAATGGCGGCTTCGATGTCGTGGACGGCAATAGCGACATGGTCGATTTCAGTCAGGATCATCAGGGGCTCCCAGGGCAAGCAGGTACTTGGCCCGCATAGTACGGGACGACCTGGCCCCACTAGAACTCAGCCCGACACCTCACGATGATCAGTGCTGCTTGGAGACAATGATGCCCTCTGCGGTCAGGGCGGCGATGGTGGCTTCGTCGTAGCCGAGCATGTCGCCAAGCACGGCTTCATTGTCTTGACCAAGGGCGTGGGTAGCCAGGTCGGGTTCGGGGGGAGCATCGGAGAACTTGATGGGGAATCCGGGGATGGTGACCCGGCCAGCAAGTGGATCGTTCACCGTTCTGACCGCTCCCCTCTCGATGAAGAAAGGGTG
>JAAETV010000124.1 GCA_024227975.1 Actinomycetes bacterium | reverse complement strand
TCTTCATCACAGAGTCCTGCCCAGGATCAGTACAGCAGCAATAGAGGCGAAGGCAAGGATCGCCGGTCGAACCGCGCCCTGGTCGAGTATCTTGACCGTCCACCGCGACACAAAGAGGCCGATGAGGGTAATCGGGGCGAGGATGGCGGCCAGGGCCATCTCGCGAGGCCGGAACTCGCCAACGATGGCCAACAGGATCAGCGAGAGCAACCCCCCGAAGGCCAAGAACGAGGCCATCATCGTCCTCAGGCGGGGCCCAGTCTCGTGTTGGAGGGCGAGGGCCATCATCGGACCCCCGATAGATGTCACGGTGCCCATGACCCCGGACAAAAAGCCGGCGGTGGCCATGACCCCGGTCGAACCGCCCCCTCCCTTGAAACCGCTGGCGCTCACTGCCACCGCAACCAGCAACGACAGGGCGAAGGCGATTGACAGTTCCCGGCTCCCGAGGACGACAACGGCCCAACTGCCGGCCGCCGCTCCTATCAGGCGGCCGGTCAGGGCCCACTTGGCGGCATGGATATCGAACTCGTGCCGCTCCCGGACCACCATGAGGAGAGCCAGGGGAACCGCAATACCGAGAATCACGGTTGGTACCAGGGTGGGGTCGATCAGGACCAGCACCGGGGCCGTAACGAGGCCGAGGCCGAACCCGGTTGTGCTTTGGAGGATTGATCCGAGCAAGACAATGAGAATGGCGATGAGCCATGCCGTGAGGCTCAAGTCGAGCATGATCAGCGAGGCAGTCGGGGTTCAGTGGAGCTGGCCAGCCAGGCGCTCGGCGGTTTGGCGAACGAGTTGGCCGATCTCGCCTTGGTCACTGTCGCCGGGAAAGCGGAAGGCAGGTCCGTGGACGTGGATGGCGGCGATCACCGTCCCATCGCCCCGTCTGACTGGGGCGGCGACCGAGCAGATGCTCTCGTCGAACTCCTGGTGGAACCAGAGGTAGCCGCGGCTGCGCACCTCTTGGACCCGCTGGCGGATGGTGGCTGGGGTCACCACACTATGGTCCGTAGCTCGCTCCAGATCTCGCGTCACATAGCGATCGACGCATGACACTGACACCCCAGACAACAAGGCCAGGCCCGATGGGACCAGGTGGAGGGGGATCCGCTCGCCAGTCCAGCTCCTGACCATCACCTCTTCCTCAGCTTCGACGTGATCGAGGTAGTAGACGGCGTCATCATCGAGGATGGCCAGCCCGCTCGTTTCGCCGGTCAGGTTCGTCAGCTCCTGGAGGTGGGGGCGGGCGGCTGTCACCAGGTTGTAGCCGGGGGCGGCGGCTCCGGCTAGGTCGGCCAAGGTGTCGCCGAGGCGGTACTCGCCGCCGGTTTCGACCTGTTCGACGGCACCCTCGGTCTCGAGTGCAGCCAGGAGTCGGGCCACGGTGCTCTTGGGCAGGTCAGCCCGGTCGGCCAGCTCGGTTACCCCTGCGGGGCCGACGGCCAAGGCCCGGAGAAGGGCGAATGCTCGCTCAATTGACTGGACACCTGACATACACGCCTTCGCATCTCGGATCTACCATCGTAGTCAGCATCGGCGCAGTCACCGGTTTTGGTTTGGCCAGTGACTCGTTGAGCGCACTGGTATCAGCGGGCGGCGGTGACCAGGGCTGTGATCTGGTCGACCACGGTGTCGAGGTCGATCCTGGTCGTCTCTCCGGTCGCCCGTTCGGTCAGCTCGATCTGGCTGTCGGCCAGCGCTTTGGGGCCGAGGGTGACCCGATAGGGGACCCCGATCAGTTCGGAGTCGGCGAACTTCACTCCGGCCCGAGCGTCGCGGTCGTCCAACAGGGCATCGATCCCCCGTCGTCGAAGTTGGTCGTAGATCGAGGTTGCCGTGGTCATGGTGTCCTCGTCGAGCTTGACCGGGGTCAGTACGACTTCGAACGGGGCGACCGACATCGGCCAGATGAGGCCGTGCTCGTCGTTGTGGGTCTCGGCGATGGTGGCCATGTTGCGCCCGATCCCGATGCCGTAGCTGCCCATGACGACTGGTTGCTGGTTGCCCTCGTCGTCGGCAACTGTGATCCCGAACTTCTCGGCATAGAGGGTGCCGAGCTTGAAGATGTGGCCGGCCTCGACGCAGCGGACCATGTCGAGCGAGGTGCCGCACTTGGGGCAGGCCTCACCGGCTGAGACCTCACGTAGGTCGGCCCACAGGTCGACGTCGATGTCGCGGCCGATGTCGACACCGCTGAGATGCCAGTCGTCTTCGTTGGCTCCGGTCGTGAGGTTGGTGCGACCCCGAAGGGCCTCGTCGGCCACGATGTGCAGACCTTTCACCCCGACGGCGCCCAGGGATCCGGGGTTGGCCCCGAGCGATGACACGGTTTCCGACGGATCAGCGGGTCGCAGCTCGATGGTGCCGGTGGCGTCGATCAGCTTCTGGAGGTTCAACTGGTGATCGCCGCGCATCAGGGCCAGGGTGATCTCGCCGTCGGTCACCATGACCATGGTCTTGATCTGGCGCTCGGCGCTGGCTCCACCCTCGATCTCTTCCAGGGCGGCGATGGTTCGTACTCCGGGGGTCGGGAATCGCTCAGGTTGCGTCGGTGCCGCGCTGTCACTTACCGGGGGTAGGGTCGATGTGGCCTTTTCGATGTTGCCGGCGTAGTCGCAGTTTGGGCACACGATCACATCGTCTTCCCCGGCGGCGCAGGGGACCATGAACTCGGTCGAGTCGCGGCCGCCCATGGCTCCGCTGCTGGCCTCGACGGGGATGGCGGGCAGGGAGAAGCGCTCGAAGATGCGGCTATAGGCGGCGTGGTGGGTCTCGAAGGCTCGGTCGAGACCGGCCCAGTCGATGTCGAAGCTGTAGGAGTCCTTCATGGCGAACTCCCGGACCCGCAACAGGCCGGACTTGGGGCGGGCCTCATCGCGGAACTTGAGCTGGATCTGATACCAGACTTGGGGGAGCTCACGGTATGAGCTGAGCTCGGTGGCGACGGTGGCGAAGATCTCCTCGTGGGTGATGCCAAGGGCCATGTCGTTGTCGCGCCGGTCGGTGAGGCGAAACATGATCTCACCCATCGTTTCCCACCGCCCGGACTGCTTCCAGATATCGGCCGGGTGCATGGTGGGCAGTAGGAACTCCTGGGCTCCGATGCCGTCCATCTCTTGGCGGACGATGTTGGCCACCTTGTTGTGGACCCGCCACCCCAGGGGGAGCAGGGAGTAGTGGCCGGCGTGGAGCTGGCGAATGAAGCCGCCCTTCACCAGCAACGCGTGGCTTACGGCCTCGGCATCGCCGGGGGCGTCACGCAGGGTTGGAATGAACAGATTCGACCATCGCATCCTGGTTCAAGGTAGCGAGCCCATCGTGAACTTAGGATGCATACGTGAGTGATCTCCACTTCTCCCAGGATCGACCGACCGATGTCGAGGCTGCCGCCGTCGATGCCGTCGTCAACGCATCGCTTGGTCCAGCAACGGTTGCCAGCGGGGAACGGCTGGTCATCGGGGGGAGGGCTCGTCGTCATGAGCGGCGCCACCTCCTGTTGCCCTGCCTCCATGCTCTGCAACGGATGGCCGGGTGGATCTCACCCGGCGGACTGAACCATGTCAGCCACATGCTCCAAGTACCGCCGGCCGAGGCCTATGGGGTGGCGACGTTCTATGACCTGTTCCGAGTGGAGGATCCCGGCCACGATGACGATGTCGTCCATGTGTGCGTCGACGCCGCCTGCCAGCTAGCCGGCTCAACTGACACTGTGGCGGCATTGGAGGCCGAGGGGCGGCAGATCCACGCCAGCGCCTGTCTAGGCCAGTGCGAGCGGCCGGTGGCGCTCTTCGTCCAAGGTCGAGCCAAGCCCGACCATGTTCCCATTGACCATGTGGATGCTGACGGTGTTGATGCTGATGGGGTGTTGGCTGGTGGTGCCCGGTCGGTACCGCAGGCGGGGGATCCTCGTCTGCGTTTGCTACGACGGGTCGGGGTGACTTCGCCGACGGATCTTTCGGCTTATGTCGGATCTGGTGGTTATCGGGCACTGACCCAGGCCTTCACCCGGAGCCCATCAGGGGTCATCGATGAGGTCGAGGCCTCCGGGTTGATGGGTCGGGGTGGG
>JAAETV010000123.1 GCA_024227975.1 Actinomycetes bacterium | reverse complement strand
GGATCCGGAAACGCGGATGGCGCTGCTCTCTCACTTCAGTGAGAACCGGGCATCCATCGTCAGGCTGAGCGAGGCCCTCGGACTTCAGATCTCCCAGGTGAACAAGCTCGAATACCGGGTAGAGCTCGTCGATCCAGTCGCGACAAGTCGAACCGTGGCCCAAGAGCCGCCGCTGGCTCCCGTGCACCACCTCAACCCGTCTGATAGTGACGACTCGGATCGTGTGGAGTCGACGGCTTCCCAGTCCGTGGCCGCTCCTCAGCTGGAGCGAGCCCCATTGGCTGAGCGTGAACCGAGGCCACCCCACGACCCAAGTCTGGCCCCTCCGCCCTTCCTCGATCGTGCCCAACTCCCGGAACGAGATCTTGCGGTTCAGCCCCAGGCGGCGAACGTGCCTGTCCAACCGGCACAGCCCGATCGGTCCACCCATCCGCTGCCGCGTGTCCAGTCCGATCATGTCGATCGACTGGGCCGTTTCGATCAGTTCGAACCGCCCCAAGGCCTTCCCAACGATCATGACAAGGGTGGGGAGCAGCTCTATGGCCGTGAGCAGGATCTGGTCCAAGACGGATTCGAGGATCAGATCAGTTTCGAAACCGGCGCCTACTACGACGCACCACGTCGGCAGGTCAGCCAATTCGACCATACCTATCAACACGAGGTCGGCCGGGAGCGACCGGTAGGGGACAACGATCACACCTTGGGTCATCGCCAGCCCATGCCTCCATCTGCTGCGGCCCGCTCTGCTCGGCCAGCGGCGCCCTCCGCTGCTGCTGGTCGACGAGGCGCGACCGGACCGGCGTTGGCGCCATCCCAGGTGCCGCCCCGCCGGCTGGCGGCAATGGTCGGGGTCGTCTTGGCTGTCATCGGTGTGGCCTACCTGGCCCTGACTATGCCGTTTGGACGCAGCTCGGAGCCGAGCACGGTGGCTAGTGAGCTGGCCAGTGACACGACCGCGGTTGCTGGCCCGGCCGTCGACACGAGGGTCGATGAGATCGTTGCTGTGCTCCGAGGGCTCGGCTTCGACAACATCGGTGTCGAAGACCGTGATGGCACTATCTACCTGTCAGGAACGGTCCCTTCGGAGGCCCAGCGAGAGACGGCCCTCGGTGCGGCCCGAGCCCTGGCCGGCGACCAGCCGGTCGACCAATCGGCTCTAGCTGTCACCGAAGGCTCGGCTGCGGTTCCCCCTACTGGCCAGGGGGCAGGGGATCGAGCGGCCGCGTTCCAGGCTGAGCTCGATCGGGTCATTGCTACAACTCCGATCATCTTCGACGTCGGCGAGACCAAGCTCAGTGAGCTACATATCAGGATCTTGAACACCGTGGCCTCGATCATGGTGGCCTACCCCGATCTGCCCGTCACCATCGTTGGATTCACCGATGACAGTGGACCTGATGACAGCAACCGACAGCTCAGTCGGGCCCGAGCCCAGGCCGTCAAGGACTATCTGGTAGGTCACGGTGTTTCCGACTCTGCGCTTGAAGTCGAGCCGCGAGGGGAGGAGACCTCCTCAGGGTCGGAAGCGTTGGCCAGCCTGGAACGACGGGTTGAGTTTGAAGTGATTGCCCCCGTCGGTTCTCCGCTGGTCCGCAGCGACGCCTTTCTTCGAATCGCCATCGTCGCCCCGAGCGCTCGCAACGACCTTGCCTTCACCCAGAGCATGGTTGACGCGGTCAACATCATTGCCGCCGAGCGGGGCAATGTCGAGGTCTCGATCACCGACAACACATTCGTGCCCGACGAAGCCGCAGCCGCCATTCGCGACTATGCGGCCCAGGACTATGACCTAGTGATTGCCCACGGTTCGCAGTTCGGGGGAGCCTTGCTGGAAATCGCTCCGGAGTTCCCGGACGTCGCTTTTGCCTGGGGTACTGCCAGCGACACCTTCGGGCTACCCAATGTCTACGCCTACGATGCTGCCTCCCAGGAGGGGGGCTATGTCATGGGTGGGATGGCTGGCCTGCTGAGCAGCTCTGGAGTCATCGGTGTGGTGGGACCGATAGAGGTCGGCGATGCCGAGCTCTATGTGAACGGCTTCCAGGCCGGAGCCCGAGCCGAGGCGTCAGGGGTCGATGTTCAGGTGACCTACACCGGTTCGTTCTCCGACCTGACGCTGGCGGCAGAGGCAGCCCAGGCTCATGTCGGTGCTGGAGCGGATGTGATGACGGGCTCGGCCCAGATGGTGGTCGGAGCCGTCTCGATCGCCAGCGAGAACGGGGCACTCTGGTTCGGGACCCAGTCCAATCAGGCATCGTTGGCCCCGACGCTGGTTGTCGCCTCGCAGGTCTATCACTGGGAAGTGATCTTGCGGCCCATCATTGTCGACATCGACGCTGGAGCAGTGCAGGGCAAGAGCTCCAGTGCCAACTTGGCAAACGGAGGACTCGTCGTTGAGTTCAACCCCTCATATGCCCTCTCCGAAGGCGTCCGCCAACGAGCGGATCAGCTCATCGCTGGCATTGTCAGCGGAGCGATCGTCGTCCCCAATGGTGCGTGACGACTAGGGGGGATGGGCTCTGAGCCCATCCCCCTGATCGGACTCGTTGGAGGCGTCTTCGGGGCCTCAAAGGCAGTCGACTATTGGTCGTGAGGATCTGCTGCCGGCCGGTCGGGAACAAAAGGGATCACTTCTGCCCCTACTCGTTCCGGCTCGTCGTCGATCAGCTCGGCTGGGAAACCGGGGGCCAGGATCTTCAGTCCGGTTGCTTCCTCGAGCCTCTTGATCACATTCGGCGACCAGGCCCGAGGGCCATAGCGGTCTAGGGCATCGAGGAAGACGTCGAGGAGGATAGGGGAGACCTCGAGGGGGACGCCGGCCCGCTGGCCGAGGGCGGCAAACAACGACAGGTCCTTCACCACCAGGTCCATAGTGAAGTTGATGTCCCTGCTCCCGTTGAGGATGACCTGGCTCTCGGTCTCGTGGACGAAGGAATTACCAGACGAGATCCTGATCGCCTCGTAGGCTGTGTTCAGGTCGAGCCCGGCTGCTTTGGCGGTGACGAGGGCTTCGCCCAGCGTGATCAGGTTGGCCGTTGCCAAATAGTTGGTGACCACCTTCAGCACAGAAGCCGAGCCGAGGTCGCCGGTGTGGAGGATCTGGCGGCCCATGATGGTGAGCAGGGGAAGGAGCCGCTCGAAGACCGAGCGTTCACAGCCAGCGAAGATAGCGATATTGCCGGTGGTGGCTCGGTGGCAACCGCCGGACACGGGGCAGTCAGCGGGGTGCCCACCGCGCTCATCAACGAGGCGACCGAGACGCTGCACCTCGGTCTCGTCGGTGGTGCTCATCTCAGCCCAGATCGATCCGGGCCCGAATCCGGCCAACAGCCCGTCCTCTGCTTCCATGACCTCTGAGCAGGCCGCAGGATTGGGCAAGCAGGTGATGACGACATCACAGTCCTCGGCCATCTGGCGAGGGCTGGTTCCCCAGGTTGCGCCCTGAGCAAGGAGCGCAGCGGCCGCGGCGCGGTCCAGATCGCGAACGGTGAGCTCGACCCCGTTTCGCGCCAGCGATCCCGCAAGCTTCGCTCCGACGTTGCCGAGGCCAATGAAGCCGATCTTGTCCATGGAGTCCTCTCGATCGATGTGGATTGACGGGTTGACCGTAGTCGGGCCTGTTCGTTGCCTGAGCACCGGAAAGAGTGGTGTGACAGGATCAGGGGTATGTGGATACGTCTTCGTCAAATCGCTGTTGTGACTGAGGATCTCCGGAAATCAGCTTTGGACATCGGAACCGTGCTCGGGGCCGAAGCCTGCTTCACTGATCCAGGAGTCAAGACCTTCGGTCTGAAGAACACCCTGTGGCCCATCGGAACCCAATTCCTGGAGGTCGTCACCCCGATCGAAGCCGACACCGCCGGGGGACGCTACATACAGCGTCGGGGGGGTGATGGTGGCTACATGGTGATCACCCAGGTCGATGATGTTGCCCGTCGTCGGCAACGAGCGGCCGAGCTCGACATCCGGATTGCCTGGGATCTCAACCACCCCGAACAGGGCCATGATGGGATCCAGCTCCACCCAGGCGACACCGGTGGCAGTTTCTTCGAGATGGACCAGATGACGATGGAGGGGGGCGACACTGACGGGGGCCCCTGGGTTCCAGCGGGCAAGAACTGGCAGCCCTACGTCCGCACCGACATCGTCGGCGGCATTTCGGCCGCCGAGCTCCAGAGCCCCGATGCTGATGCCCTGGCCGCTCGCTGGTCTGCCATGGCCGAGATCGATCTGTCGAGCGACGATGACGGCAACCCCCAGATCGAGCTGGACAACGCCGTGGTCCGCTTCGTTGAGGAGGTCGACGGTCGGGGCGAGGGGTTGGGAGGCATCGACGTGATCGCCAATGACCGCGACGCCATCCTGGCTGGGGCTCGGTCTCGCGACTGCTACGTCACCGACGATCAGGTCATGGTCGCCGGGTTGAGGGTGAACCTTCGCTAGCGCCGTCCTGCAATCCGCAGGGTCGGCCTCCTCCTAGACGCCCGGTCACTATATATAAGTAGCTCATGTCCGCCCTCGCTTGGCTTCCGGGGCAGGCGGTCGACGCGAAGGCGAATCCGTCTTCATCTCGCCACTTCGCTGACGCTGAAACGAAACGTAAACGACACTCCTGTCAGGGGCGGAGGTGTGACAATGGCTACGCCGTCTCCCCAGGTTGGGGGGACGCCGTGCGGCTGTGGGGCAGTTCACTTTGACGTGGCCTACCGTTCCCCTCTACCGTCCGGATGCTACAGAACCCAGACCCATGGACGCAGGGGGAGGAACAGTACGTGTCTCTGCTCGATGTCTCTGACATCACGGTGAAGTTTGGCGGTATCACCGCGCTGGATCGACTTTCATTCGGTATCGAAGAAGGCCAGATCTGCGCGTTGATCGGACCCAACGGAGCCGGGAAGACGACCCTTTTCAACGTCGTGAGCCGTATCTACGACCCAACCGAAGGAACGGTGACCTTCGACGACCTCGATTTGTTGAGCCTCGCTCCACACGTCATCTCCCAGAAAGGTGTTTACCGCACCTTCCAGAACCTGGCCCTCTGGCCAGGGATGACAGTGCTGGAGAATGTGATGGTCGGCGACCACACCAGCACCAAGGCCAACTTCATCACCTCGATGCTACGGCTCGGGACCAGTGGTGAGGAGCGCCAGTCGAAACTCAAGGCTTGGCGGGCTCTCGAAGAGCTTGGCCTCGAGGAGCATGCCTTCCATCCAGCCGCTGGGCTGCCCTTCGGGACGCTCAAGCGAATCGAGCTGGCCCGGGCCCTGATTGGGAACCCGAGGTTGATCATGCTCGACGAGCCAGCATCCGGCCTCACCCATAGTGAAGTCGATTCGCTCGGGGAGACCGTTCGCCAACTCCGCGATGACCACAACCTCACCATCTTGCTGGTTGAGCACCACATGAGGATGGTGATGGGCATCTCCGAGAACGTCGTCGTGCTGAACTTCGGTAAAAAGATTGCCGAGGGGGCTCCGGACGCCGTGCGAGAGGATCCGTCGGTGATCGAGGCCTACCTCGGGAGTGGGAGCATGTCGCAATGAGCGAAGATACGAGCCAAGACAACACGAACGGGTCTTCAGCCCCCAAGGGCATCATGTTGAAGGCCGAGAACGTCACCGCCCGGTACGGGCAAGTTCAGGTCTTGCGGGGGATCGACTTCGAGGTACCCGAAGGCGAGGTTTCGGTCATCCTGGGGGCCAACGGCGCCGGCAAGACCACCACCCTGCGTGCAGTGTGCAACATGGTGTCCTCGACCGGGTCAATCGTATTCGATGGCGTGGATATCAGTAAGGCCGATACCGCCAAGATCGTTCATATGGGCCTGGCCCACGTTCCTCAGGGGCGGGGCACGTTCCCCGAACTGTCGGTCCAGGACAATATGGAGATCGGGGGCTACACCCGCACAGACAATCTCCGCGATGACTTGGATCGCTGGTTCCAGATGTTCCCTCGACTGAAGGAGCGCAAGGACCAGCTCGCTGGGTCGCTGAGTGGTGGTGAGCAGCAGATGCTGGCTGTGGGCCGAGCCCTGATGTCCCGGCCACGGCTGATGCTGCTCGACGAGCCGTCACTCGGCCTGGCGCCACTGATCATCGAAGATCTGTTCAACACCTTCAAAGAGCTAAACGAGGAATCTGGCGTGACCATGCTCATCGTCGAGCAGAACGCCAACCTGGCGCTCGAACTGGCTAGCTACGGATATGTACTTGAAGCCGGTCAGATCGTGCTCGACGGGACGGCCGAAGCATTGCAGAACGACAGCGCTGTCCAAGACGCCTACCTCGGTGCATAGCACCGTCATGTCCACAACGTTCGGTAGAAAGTGAAAGGGGTTCGCCCAACGTGCAACTCTTCCTCCAAAGACTCTTTGACGGTCTGGACAACGGTGCGGTCTACGCCGTCGTCGCCGTCGCCCTAGTCCTGATCTTCAAGGCCACCACGCTGATCAACTTCGCTCAGGGTGAGCTGGCAATGTTCGGGACGTTCATCGCCTATGTGATAGCGGCCCCTCAAGAGGACTCGCTTCTCAGCTACACCCTTGGTTGGAATGACTTCCGACCTGGTGGCATCCCGCTGGGACTGATACTGGCCATCCTGGTGGCCATGGCCATCAGCGCCGGGGCGGGGGCGGCGATCGAGCGGGTGTTGATACGCCCATTCGATCCAACCGACCACTTACCGGTAGTGCTGATCACGTTTGGGCTATTCCTGATCCTGAACTCGGTCGCTGGCTACCTGTGGAACTTCAACCCTCGGGCCTTTCCCAGCCTGTTCCCCAACGGATCTGATGACTTCATCGGCATAGGAGGTGCTCGCCTCCGCTACACGGTCGTAGGAACTTGGGCCGTGTTGGGTCTGATGTTCGTTGTCCTGTGGTTCCTGTTGATCAGGACCAAGGTCGGTCTGGCCTTCAGAGCCGTATCGTCGAACACCGAGTCAGCCCGTCTGGTTGGTGTCCGTGTTGGCCGCACCCTGATGTTCGGGTGGGCCCTGGCTGCCGCTTTCGGCACCCTGGGTGGCTCCCTGGTGGCACCAAAGCTGTTCATCCAGCCGAACATGATGGCGACCCTGCTCATCTTCTCCTTCGCCGCTGCCACCATCGGGGGCCTCGACTCCCTGCCTGGCGCCGTTGTCGGTGGTATCGCCATCGGGCTCATCCAGAGCCTGCTGGTCGGCTACCTGGGCGACTATGACCCAGCGTTCATCATTTTGAGCCTGGCTGTCGCCTTCGTGGTGATCCTGATTGTTCTCTGGTTCCGGCCTGCTGGCCTCTTTGGCACGGCCCGAGTGGAGCGAGTGTGATGCAGTCGACTTTCGTGAGAGGACAACGCATATGAACCGCGGGGCCATGTTCACCTTCAAGCAGGGGTCTTCCCAGCACCGCACCTACCTGGTTGTGACTTGGGGATTGTTCCTAGTGTTCGCATTGTTGCTGCCCCACATCCTCACCGCAGTGTTCGGTGAGTTCCAGGTTGGGCGTATGAACCGGGCCATCTACCTCGGCGTAGCCATACTCGGCCTCAACCTGGTCGTTGGCTACTCGGGCTTGATCGCCCTGGCTCAGAGCGCGTTCATGGGTACCGGGGCCTTCCTGACAACGACCCTGATAATGGATCATGGGTGGGACTACTGGATGACGATCCCGGCCGCCATGATCGCGGCCTTCGCCGTCGGTGTTCTACTCGGGGTGCCGGCGCTGCGGATCAAGGGCCTCTACTTGGCCCTGTTGACGATCGCCTTCGCTGCGGTGTTCCCCACATTGATGAAGCTCGACAAATGGGGGATTGCCGACCGAACCGGAGGGGTGAACGGTCGCAACATCGATGAGAAGCTAGTGGCTCCGTCGTGGGTCCGATCGATCATCCGGATCGACGACACTCCCCAGCAGCAAGCTATCTACAAGTACTACATCATCGCCGCGCTGGCCATGCTGGCCTGGATCGGTACCAGGAATCTGCTGAAGAGCCGGCCGGGCCGAGCCATCGTCGCCATCCGCGACAACGAGACCGGGGCTGCCGTGAGCGGCATCAACCTGCCCCTCTACAAGACTCTCACCTTTGGCGTCAGCGCCGCCCTCGGCGGCTTGGCGGGAGTGATGTGGGTGATGCAGTCAGCCTTCGTCGGTGAGCAGGACTTCGGCTTCGCTCCGCTGGCCATCCCCCTACTGGTCGGCCTGGTAGTCGGTGGTGTCGCCACTCTCGAAGGCGGTCTCGTTGGTGCCTTGGTTGTCGTGTTTGTCGGTGAGTTCACCAAGAATCTTGGGCTCGACATCTTGTCTCAGTCGTTGTTCGGGCTGATCTTGATTTTGGTTACGTTCTTCAGCCCCGGTGGCGTCATAGGTCTCACGAAGAAGGTGAAGGCGCTTATCATCCAGGTGGTGCCACAACCCCCGGTCGGAGTGGCGCTGGAGTCTTCGAGTGTGGATCCAGCCGGGGGAGAAGGGGAAGAAGCGGTTCCCGAACCGGCAGTGTGAGTTTTAGCAGTTCCGCTTTCCAACGTTCGTAGGTGCCTACCCCCAGGCATCGTGCGGCACCATCTAGTTATGAATGATCTAGGTCCGACTTTTGACGGGCTTGGCGAGAGGAGAAACCAACCAATGAGCAAACTGACCAAATTATTGAGCCTGCTGTTCGCGTTTGCGTTGATAGCTGCCGCTTGCGGTAGCGACAGCGACGACGATGCTG
>JAAETV010000122.1 GCA_024227975.1 Actinomycetes bacterium | reverse complement strand
TCCGCAAGGGGTTCCTGAGTGTGCGGGAATCTCTGCGGTACTGGGGGATTGTGGCCCTGTTCGGGGCCCAGGGGCTCATGGGCTGGCTGATGGTGTCGAGCGGGCTGCGCGACCGGCCAAGCGTGAGCCACTTCCGACTGACTATCCACCTTCTCGCCGCGCTAGCACTACTCGGAATTGTGCTCTGGATGGCTCTCGACCGGCTGAGATCTGAACGATCGGGGGATACGGCGGAGATTCCCACCCAGCGGAGTACTGGCAGGACGCTCTCGTCCGTACTGCTGGCGGCGGTGGTGACGCAGATCGCCTTCGGAGGAATCGTGGCCGGCTTGAAGGCCGGATACGTGTCCGATACCTGGCCCTTGATGTTCGGTCGTTTCATTCCACCGGGTCTTCTGACGATGTATGAGCCGTGGTGGAGCAATCTGTTCGAGTCGGTTGGTTCGCATTGGGTTCATCGCTGGTTCGCGTTCCTGGTGGCCGCGGTCGCCGTTGCCGTGTTCGTCACAGTCCGCCGCGAGTATGCGGGAAGCAGTAGCCTCCGGACCGCGACCAGCTTGCTTCTCTCTGTAATCGTGGTGCAGATCACTTTCGGCATCGGAGTGGTGGTGATGGGCGTCCCGAAATGGCTGGCTCTCGCCCATCAGGGCACCGGCGTAGCCCTATTCTGCATCTCGATCATCATCGCTCACGGGGTCGGTGTGAGAGTCCGGCTTCGGGTCCCCGCGATGGATCGCTCGAGACCGGGTTCGTAGCGTGCGGTTGCCCAACGGCTGAGGGGGCGGCTAGATCCTTCGATCTGTTCCGGGTGGCCGATCCGGCCTACGATTGGTCGAAGACCTGGAGCCGCACGCCAACGTAGGCTCAGACAGGGGGGTACAGACATGGACGGAATCGCGATCACCGGGATGGGGGTCATTTCCTCGATCGGTCAGGACGTAGACGAGTTCTGCACCAGCCTTTCCGAGGGACTCGTGGCCGCCGGCCCGACACCGTGGCCGGAAGAGGAAGGCCTGGCCGATGTCTGGATGTCCATGGTGGAGGACTTCCACCCCGAGGACTGGATGGATGACAGGGTCGTCGACGGCACCGATACCTTCGCTCAGTACGCCATCGCGGCCGCGGTCCAAGCCGTCGAAGCTAGTGGGCTGGACCTGGATCCTGAGCGCACCGGAGTTGTCGTTGGGACGTCGTGCGCAGGAACTGAGACGATAGCGGAGTCTCAGAGGGGCCTAGATTTGGAGGGGCCCTCGGGGGTCTCGCGGAAGCTGCAGATAAAGGCGTGGCCGAATATGGCAGCAGGCCAGATCGCCCTGCGTTGGGAGCTCCACGGCCCCCTCCTTACGGTCTCCACGGCGTGTGCATCCTCGATCGACGCCATTGGCACCGCGGCCCGCCTGATCGAGAGGGGTGACTGTGATGTCGCCATAGCGGGCGGCACCGACGCATCGCGCACCCAGGTGACCCTCATCGGAGCAGGTTTGTACGGGATGCTGTCACCCCAGCCAGATCCCTTCAAGGCATGCCGACCCTTCAACACCGAGCGCTTCGGCATCATGGGCGGTGAGGGAGCTGGCATCGTTGTCCTCGAGCGAGCTGAGCTGGCCGAAGCCCGTGGCGCCCAGATCCATGGCTACGTGCGTGGCTATGCGTCACTGTCCGATGGATATCACCCATCGTCGTCCAATCCCGACGGTAGCTGGGAGAGCCGGACCATGGAACGAGCCATCGATGATGCCGGCCTGCCGGGTGGAGCCGACGACGTTGATGCGATGATTGCTCATGGCACCGGCACACCGTTGGGTGACATCGCCGAGATCAAGGCCATCAACCGGGTCTTTGGCGGTCGTCAGAAACCGTTGAAGGTCACCTCCATCAAGGGCAATGTCGGGCACACGGCCGGCGCGGCCGGAGTGATGGGGATCCTTGCGGCCCTACACAGCATGAGCGAGGGCGCTCTGGTCCCCACGGCAGGCACTACAGATGTGGAACCGGAAGCTGACTTCGAGGTAGTGATCGACCAGCCCAGCCCCGGTGAGCTGAACACGATGCAGGTGAACGGTTTCGGTTTCGGTGGTCAGAACGCCTCGATGGTGGTGACCAAGGTCTGAAGCGTCTGGGCCCCATCAACTGAGAAGGTGTCGCCTACGCCTCCACCGTGATAGGTCTTGGTATCTATGACGATGACCGGCAGGTGCGCCCCGGGCTACGAGGCCGTACGGGAGGCATTCGAACGAAACTTCGCCCCCACCGACACCGATCCGGGCGACGTTGGCGCCGCCGTGGCGTTGATTCACGGCGGTCGTGTCGTCGTTGATCTCTGGGGTGGCTCGATCCGCGATGAGGGTCCGGCATGGGAGCGCGACACGCTGGTGAACATG
>JAAETV010000121.1 GCA_024227975.1 Actinomycetes bacterium | reverse complement strand
TGGTGGCCGCCATCGGGGTCGAGTCGCCCCGCCAGTTCAACCTGGACGAGGCCGTCATCTACGATCGCCCGTTGGTCGTGAAGCCTCGGGCTGGCGCCGCCCACCGAGATGTGCGGCTGATCACCGACCCCGCGGAGCTGGTCGACGCGCCCCCCGCTGAGGGGGCGTTCATCCAGGAGTACCTCGACGGGCCTGAGTACACCGTCGGGGTCATCGGTGATGGGCGCGGGGGTTTGATGACGCTCCCCGTCATGCGTATCCGCAACAAGCGGGAGGGGACGAACCCCGCTGTCTACAACTGGTCGACCACGACTTGGGCCCCTGATGCTTCCGGTCGGTTCGGCTTGGCGTCGACTTCGATCGAGCTCTTCGAATGCCTCGGACTCCAGGACTACGCCCGCTTCGACTTCCGGGTGGTGGCCGGGCGGGGCCCCGTCCTGCTCGATGCGAACGCCCTACCGAACTTGGCCCCCCGTCAGCTCCTGGCCACCTCGGCCCGCTGGGCCGGCCTACAGTACCCGGAGCTGATCAACCGGATCATGGACTCAGCCCGGGATCGGCTGACGATCGGCGGCTGAGCCTCCGCTTGCACCCGGGCTCGAGCCGTGAGGGCCAAGGAGCCGGTCGATGGAGTCGGCCAAGAGCTCAGCGTCGGTCGGGTAGGAGACCGACCCGTGCTCGTCGACCAGGAAGTCCTCGTCGGCCCGTCCGGTTACCAGCACGGTGTCGCCCTCGGTGGCGTTGGTGACGACCCAGTCGATGGCGGCCCGACGATCGGCGATATCGACCGCTCGGGGGCAGCCTCGACGGATCGCGTCGCGAATCCGGTCAGCATCACCCCGATGCGGGCTCTCGTCGGTGACGACGACGATGTCGGCCATGACATCAGCGACCTCACCGATCGGCTCCCATCGACTCTGGTCGGCTGAGCCCACACTGGCTACCACCACCAGGATCCGGCCCGGGGTCTGGGCTCGCCATTCGGTCAGGGACGCTTCGAGGGCGTCGGCGTTGTGGGCGGAGTCGATCACCACCCGGAACGGGGTGGCCAGATCGAGCTCCTCGAAGCGGCCCGGAGGAGCTAGGAGGGTCTCGATCCCCTTGGCCAGAGGGACTGGGTCGAGACCGAGGGCGATATTGGCGCCAACGGCCAGCTCCAAGTTGGAGACCATCACCGCCTCGGTGATCGGGACCCTACAGGGGAAGGTTCGCTCGCCGACCCGGAGGCCCTGGTTGGTGATCTCGACTGTATTGCCGGTCCCCGTCGTCAGCACCTTCAGCTTTCGGATCCCGGCGATGGCCAGGATCCGGTCTGCCCCTTCGGTGGAGGGATCGAGGACGATGGTTCCTTCACGACCGACGATGGCTTTGAACAGTCGTTCCTTGGCGGCCCAATAGGCGGCCAACGAGCGATGCATGGAGAAGTGGTCGAATCCGAACTGGGTGAAGACGCCGACATCGACGGGGATATGGTCGAAGAGGGCTCGTGACAAGGCGTAGCTGTAGCCTTCGGACCACAACACGTCGTGGCCAAGGGCCCATAGTCGATCGGCGAACTGGGGCATGGCTGGTCGCCCTGTTGCCATGCGCGGGGATCGGGTCCGACCTCGTCTG
>JAAETV010000120.1 GCA_024227975.1 Actinomycetes bacterium | reverse complement strand
TAGAAGCTGGCCCTGGCCGTTGCCGACACCCCAAGCTTGCGCATCAGGGGCTTGGCACAGTGGTGACCGGGGCGGATGCACACGGCATATTCGTCAAGGATCTGGCTGATGTCGTGGGCATGGACCCCCTCCAGGGCAAGGGAAAGGACCCCGCCTCGAGCCGCTGGCTCCGACGGTCCGTGGATGGTCAGAGCCTCACCCACTTCGGCTGTGAGGGTCCGCAGGGCGTAGGAGGTGAGCTCGACCTCATGGCGTCGTACAGCCTCCATGCCCAGGTTCTCCAGATAGTCGATGGCGGCCCCAAGCCCAACGGCTTCGGCGATTGGTGGGGTTCCGGCCTCGAATTTGGCCGGCACGGCATCGGGGGTGAATCCCTCGGTGGTGACGTTGAGGATCATGCCGCCACCCCCGAGGAAGGGGGGCATGGCGTCCAGATGCTCCATAGCTCCCCACAGCACACCGATCCCTGATGGTCCCAACATCTTGTGGCCACTGAAGGCCACGAAGTCGGCCCCCATGTCGACCACATCGGTCGGCAAATGGGGGACCCATTGGCATGCATCGACCAAGCTCAGCGCACCATGGGCTTTGGCGGCCGCCGTAAGTTCAGCGACGGGGTTGATCGTGCCCAGCACATTGGACATGGCGGTGAAGGCCAACAGCTTGGCTCCGTCGAGGAGCCGGTCCAGTTCACTCAGGTCGAGGTAGCCCTCGTCGGTGACCGGGATCCAGCGGATCTCGAACCCTCGCTCCTGGGCCAGCATCTGCCACGGCACGATGTTGGCATGGTGCTCCATCATGGTCAGCACGACGGCATCGCCGGAACCCAGGTTCTGCCGACCCCAGCTACTGGCCACCAGGTTGATGGCCTCGGTTGCGTTCTTGGTGAATACCACCTCTTTTCCGTTGGTTGCCCCGATGAAAGAGGCGACCTTGGCGCGAGCCTGTTCGTAGGCGTTCGTCGCCCGTTCAGCCACCTGGTACACGCCACGATGGACGTTGGCATAGCTCGTCTCGTAGAGCTGGTTCATAGCGTCGAGCACCTGACGGGGGTGCTGGGACGAGGCAGCCGAGTCGAGAAACACCAGGCGCCTACCGTTCTGGGATTGCTCCAGGATGGGGAAATCCTTGCGGATGGTGGCAACGTCGAGGCTGCTCATTGGCGGAAGCTCTCGTAGCCGTCACGTTCTAGTTGGAGGGCAAGCTCCGGCCCCCCGGAGGCCACGATGCGACCGTCATAGAGGACGTGGACCCGATCGGGCTTCAGGTGATCGAGCAGCCGCTGATAGTGGGTGATGGCCAGTAGCCCGAGCTCCGGTCGCTCGGCCCGGACTGCCTGGACCCCCTGCGCCACCGCAACCAGGGCGTCGATGTCGAGGCCAGAGTCGGTCTCGTCGAGGATGGCCATCTCTGGTTCGAGCACGGCCATCTGGAGGATCTCGTTGCGCTTCTTCTCGCCACCGGAGAAGCCCTCGTTGACGTAGCGCTCCATGAACGAGTTGTCCATGCCGAGCTTCTCCATCCATTCCATCAGAGACAACCTGAGCTCCAGCACGCTCATCTCGATGCCCTTGCGGGCGCTCAGGGCCTGACGCAGGAAGTTGAGCACGGAGACACCGGCGATCTCCTGGGGGTATTGGAAGGCCAGGAACAGCCCGGCTTTGCCCCTGACGTCGACCGCCCAGTCGGTGATGTCGTCGCCATTGAAGCGGATAGCGCCACTTGTGACCTCATAGTCTGGAGAACCAAGCAGGGCCGAGGCCAGGGTTGACTTCCCGGACCCGTTCGGACCCATCAGGGCGTGAATCTCACCGACTCCAACGGTCAGTGACACCCCCTTCAAGATGTCAACGCCGACATCGTTCCTGGTGCGGACGTGCAGGTCCTCGATCTCGAACAGGGGAACGGCCATGAGGCTCAGTCTAATTGCACAATGCGCATAGTAGAAATGTCTGCTGTGCAGGATTTTCTCGGGGTTGGTCTACCAGCCCCGGTCTACCCACTCTTGGAGGCTGGGTCGCTCATTCGCAATCACAGTGTCGAGCCCATGGCCAGGCAGCACGATCGTGTCGGGCGGGAGGGTGAACAGGCGCTGGTCGATCGACTCGATGATGCGGTCGAAGTCACCAGTCTCGGTCTTCCCCGGACCCCCGGGGAAGAGGGTGTCACCGCTGAACAGGAGGGGCTTGTCGACCAACTTGAAGCAGATCGAGCCCGGAGTGTGACCCGGAGTTGTGATGGTGTGGAGTTTGAGCCGACCGACCTCGATCATCGAGTCGTCTTCGAGGAGGTAGTCATAGCTGGGCAGCATGGCTGCATCCTCGGCCGTGACGCCAACCATGTAGCCGGCGTCTCGCACCGCCGGAACCGCCTGGATGTGGTCCCAGTGGCCGTGGGTCTCGAGAACGGTTCGAACTCCGAGGGCTTTGCACAGGTCGAGTAGTAGGTCGTGCTCGTTGGCAGCATCGAGGAGGACGGCATCACCGGTTTGGCGGCAGCGGATGACGAACACATTGTTCTCAAAGGGGCCTACAACCACCTTGTGAACCTCAGTATCGGTGTCTTGCCAGTGCAGGGTTTGCGCCACGTCGACCATCCCCCGACCCTACCCTGCACCTCGGCTGGTGACGTTTTCGGGCTTGTGTAGGGTCTCGAACCTTCCGCTCGCATCACGCTGCTTGGGCAACCATGCTCTAGCCGGAGACGGATCGGCCTCGGTACCTTCGGTGGTGGGCGGTAAGGAGGCGAATGCTGGCGGAGGTATCTAGGTGTCTTTCACATCGGTGATGACAGCAGTCGGCTTGGCGGTAGCCGTACTCGCAGGTTCGGTTCTGACGGCCCAATCGGTCGTGGTGGGAAACCTCACAGATACCTTCGTCCGCTTCGTTTTGGCCATCGTGGCCGGGGCGTACTACTTGTACCTCCACCTGATGTCACGGGGTCGGCTCAAAGCGTCTCTGCGATAGGGGTCTGAGCGACTCTTGTCGCCAGCTCATCGTGCAGCTCCCTTGCCGTTCTGAGCGGGAGGTCAGGCAGGTCGATCAGATCGACGAAGCCGTGTCCGGCGGTCGACACCGAGACCGTGGCCAGATCGAGGCGTCGCTGGAAGAAGGTGGACTTCAGCCGCAGGTTCTGGATCTTGTCCAGCCGAACCAGGGTCAGACGCTGGTATACGACCCCCGAGCGCACAAGGTACTGGTCGTCGCTGGTGGTCCAGCCCAATACCTGGAAACGCCGGATCCCATACCAGAAGCCGAATCCGGCCCAGGCCACACCGACCACGGCTGCGACCAGGGGATGGATGACGGCCACGGGTACGACGACTATGGGTGCGACCATGGCGAACCGGATCCAGATCCGGCGCTTGGTCAGAGGGCTGACGTGGTCCAAATCGGCTTCGTCGACCTGGACCTCGCCTATGGCTTCGGTCGCTAGTTGGCGCCAATGGCCGGGGGTCCCTGCTGGGTCGAGGTAGCTGGTGGCCGCCGTCAGGTTCAGTTCGACATCGGCTGTTTCGTATTTGACCCGCTCGATGCCCAACCATTGGTGAGGCAGGTCCCTGATCACCTGGATCTGTTGGAGTCGCTCCCGGCGGGCCGCGACCCGGGCCTCTGTGAGCAGGCCGGCCTGGATGCGTAGCCGATCAGGGTCGCGGTCGAGTCGGTAGCCACCGAGAACAAGCAGCCTCGAAGCCAGGTTCAATCCAGCGATGACAAGCGGAACGAGCACGGCGAAGCTGATGAGGATCAGGGGCGCAGCACCATCTTCGGGGAGGAGGGCAGGCCGGAACCAGACCAGCAAAGTAGCGGCCAATCCACCGGCCACGCCCGAGAGGGCCAGGGCCACGGTAGTCATCGAGGTGATCTCGGCCCGGAACAACTCGCTCATCGTTGGCATGACGAGGGGGGCCTGCTCGACAGGGGTCCCGATGGGGGCGTCACCGGCGGGGATGTTGGTCCTCTCTACTCTTTCAGGCCCACCACCGTCGGCCTCGGCCATAGCCTCCTGAGGAATCGACGACCGGAGCAGGGTGGTCAGCCGGTCGGCCTCCTGGCGGGAAATCAGCCTCAGGCTGATGTCGCCACTGGCAGATGCATCGCTGATCTGAAGCTCGGCCACCGAGCCCCAGCGGGCCACGATGCCGGCCTTGGTCGAGAGGTTCTGGACGTTCGCCCTCGGGAGGACCTGCTTGTGGCGCCGAACAAGGCCGTACTGGTGGAAGATCGACTCGGTATCGAGGGCGTAGCGGGTGGTGTACCAGCGGGCTATGGCGGTAGCCAGAGGGGCGATGATGACTGCATTCTGGATCAGGTTGCTCGCCCCCGAGAACCCAGCCCGGAGGATCACCAGCGGCACGATCAACGAGCGGATGGCATTGCCGATCTCGATGATGATCGTCATGGGGTGGGGCCGGCGCCAGTCGAGTTGTCCGGCCCCGACGTTCGCTTCGGGCAGGATCGTCGACAGCTCTGGTTGGTCGGGTGTCGCCTCAGACGGACCCACGGGCCAGCTCACCTCGCAGCCATTCGACGGTCTGATCCTCGAGATGGGGGATCGATAGATCAGGGGCGCCAGCACCCGCGGTGTGCACGGTCACCGACGTCAGCCCTAGCAACCGGTCGATAGGGCCGTTCTCACTGGTCAGCGTCTGGATCCGGTTGCGGGGAATGGTGGCGGTGTGGTGGGTCAGCACCCCCCACCGAGCCTGGATCCACTCGCTGGTCAGTTCGAAGCGCCACGACCGGTAGCGAATAGTGGCCAGGAACCATCCGGCCGTACCGACGATGAGACCGGCTCCAATCGGCACCACAAGGGCGGGGTAGGGAGGGTCGACGGTGTCACGTATCACCAGTTCGATGATGCCCAACACGATGAACAGCAAGACCCCCTGCCCAAGGGCGATCGAGCGCCAGAGGCGACGAACAGCGAGGGGAAGGGGTTGCATCCTGCCATTGTGTCAAACCCTGGTCCGAGTCCAGCCTCAGTG
>JAAETV010000119.1 GCA_024227975.1 Actinomycetes bacterium | reverse complement strand
TTCGCCGCTCGCCACGGCATCCCGGGCCCGGTGTGCGAGTCGTTCACCGAGGTCGACGCAGCCATGGAATGGCTCGACCATTTCGACGGTCCGGTGGTGGTCAAGGCCGATGGTCTGGCCGCAGGCAAGGGCGTCATCGTTCCCGAGACGAGGGTCGAGACCGAGCGGGCCGTGTTTTCCATGCTGGCCGAGCGCAGTATGGGCCAGGCGGGCGACACCCTTCTGCTGGAGGAACGTCTCATGGGAGAGGAGATCTCCCTGTTCGGCATCGCCGATGGAACAACCGTCATTCCCCTGGTCACGGCTCAAGACCACAAGCGGGTCGGTGAGGGCAACACCGGGCTCAATACTGGCGGTATGGGTGCCTTCGCCCCCGTACCGGGGATCGGGATCGAACTCGCTCGAGAACTGACTGAGCTATTCCTCGATACCGCCATCGAAGGGATGGCGGCGGATGGGATGCCATACGTTGGCGTGCTCTATGCCGGCATCATGTTGACCGACGTCGGGCCACGGCTGGTCGAGTACAACTGTCGATTCGGTGATCCCGAGGCACAGGTCATCGTCCCCCTGATCGATTCCGACCTGCTTGATCTGTTGTACTCGGCCGCCACCGGTGCCCTGAGTGAAACGACTATCCAGCTCTCTGATCGCACCGCGGCTGCCATCGTGGTAGCCGCCGACGGCTACCCAACCTCCCCCCGCGTCGACGTGTCAGTGCCATCGGTCGAGGTGCCAGCCGAGGTCCAGCTCATCCACTCCGGTACCCGCTATGCCGGCAACCGGTTGGTCAGCGCCGGTGGTCGTGTACTGAGTGTGGTGGGGACCGGCGACGATCTGGCCGAGGCCCTCGATCGGGCCTACCCCGTCGTCAATCGCCTGACCGGGTCCGGACTCTTCGCCCGTTCCGATATCGGTTGGCGGCACGCACCCCGAGCCAAAGCGGCGTCATCCGCCTATGCCGGCGCTGGGGTGTCACTGGCCGCCGGTTCGGCCGCATCGAACCGCATCGCCGCCGCCGTGGCCTCGACCCACAATGACCGGGTCCTGGCCGGCCATGGCTCATTCGGAGGGGTCTTCGACCTCTCAGCCATACAGAAGATGGACGGCCCCCTGCTCGTGGCCAGTACCGACGGGGTTGGAACCAAGACGATCTTGGCCGAGGACCTCGACTGCTGGGAAGGGGTGGGGGCCGACATCGTCAACCACGGGATCAATGATGTCTTGGTGCAAGGGGCCCGTCCCCTGTTCTTCCTCGACACGGTGGCTTCGGCCGAGCTCGACCCGGAGATCGTCGGTCGTATCGTCGACGGGATGGCCGAAGCCTGTCGGGAGGCTGGCTGTGTCCTCCTCGGGGGCGAGACGGCCGAGATGCCCGACGTTTTGAGTCCGGGGGCAGTGGACATCGCCGGCACCATGATCGGGGTCGTCGAACGGCAGCAACTCCTGCCGACCGACACCATCGCTCCTGGCCACAAGCTGATCGGCTTAGCATCGTCGGGGTTGCACACCAACGGCTACTCATTGGCCCGCAAGGTGTTCTCCGGAATGGACCTGGAGGAATCGCTACCCGGCGGGGCGGGGGAGACGATCGGCGAGGCCTTGCTCGCGGTCCACCGCAGCTACCTCCGGCCCCTCAGTTCTGCCCTCGACGCCGGTCTGGTCGATGGGCTGGCTCACCTCACCGGGGGCGGGTTCATCGACAACATTCCCCGGGTCCTGCCCGCCGGATGCGGAGCCACCGTGGATCCCGGTGCCTGGAAGCGGCCGGTGTTGTTCAACTACCTGATCGCCCGGGCTGGGCTGGACGAGCTCAGCGCCCACCAGGTGTTCAACTGTGGCATCGGCATCGTGGCCGTGGTGGCTCCCGATCAGGTCAAGGCGTTCCAGGACGCTGTCTCCGAGGAGACCTGGATCCTGGGAGAGGTCACGATCGGCAAGGGAGTGACCCTGGCGTGAGTCCGGCCTCGAAGCCACGGCTGGCGGTGTTGGTCTCGGGCAGTGGATCGAACCTGGCCGCCATCATCGCCGCCTGCTCGGACGGCAGCCTTGAAGCTGAGATAGGGGTGGTGATCTCGAATCGCGTCGATGCCTACGCGTTGGAACGGGCCAAGGACGCCGGTATCGCCGTCGAAGTCGCCCCCCATGAGGGCACCGACAGGGCCTCCTACGACCAGGATCTGGCCTACACCGTTGCCTCTCACGATGTTGATCTGGTTGTGCTGGCCGGTTGGGATCGGATCCTCACTACCTATTTCGTCTCTCATCACCGCACCATCAACCTCCATCCGGCCAAGCCCGGGACGTTTCGAGGCCTGGGGGCAATCGAGCGAGCCTTTGCCGCCTGGCAGGAGGGTACGATCGACCATGGTGGAGTGATGGTCCACTATGTTCCTGATGAAGGCGTCGATGACGGGCCCGTGATCAGCTGGGAACCAGTGCCCTTCGTCGACGGAGATACGTTGCATTCCTATTCAGAACGGGTTCACCAGGTCGAGCACCGCATTCTGGTGGCATCGATCGGTACCGTTCTGGCTGAGGCCGATATGACCGGAGGTCGACGATGACCGAAGTTTCCTCTCCAAACACTGCGCTATTCAATGGGTTCGAATCACTCACGTTCGATGACGTGCTGGTCGTACCCGGCTGGAGCGATGTCTTGCCGGTGGAGGTCTCGACCTCGACCACAGTGGCCGGTATCGAGCTGTCTCTGCCGATCTTGTCTGCCGCCATGGACACGGTGACTGAAGCCCCGCTGGCGATCGCTTTGGCCCGCGAGGGAGGCCTTGGCATACTCCACCGCAACCTGTCGATCCTCGATCAGGCTGAACAGGTCGATCGGGTGAAGCGGTCCCAGGGGGGCATGATCACAGCCCCTGTCAGCCTCTCACCGAGCGCAACCTTGGCCGATGCCGAAGAGTTGATGTCTCGCCACAGCATCTCGGGAGTCCCCATCATCGAGGGTGATGACCGTCTCGTCGGCATCCTGACCAATCGTGACATTCGCTTCTGCACCGAGGCAGAGTACGACCAGCCCGTCACCGCCTTCATGACCTCGGAGAATCTGGTAACGGCACCCGAGGGGACCTCGGTCGACGAGGCTGTCGGCATCCTTCACGCCCATCGGATCGAGAAGCTCCCCCTGGTCGACGCGTCCGGTCGGCTGCGGGGCCTGATCACGGTGAAGGACATCAACAAGCGGATCCAGAAACCGAATTCGACCCTCGATGGTGAAGGTCGGTTGCGGGTCGGCGCCGCCGTCGGAGTCAACGACTCGATCGATCGGGCCGAGGCCCTGGCCGATGCCGGTGTCGATCTGCTCGTCGTCGATACTGCCCATGGGCACAGCCGGGGTGTCGTCGATGCGGTAGCCAACATCAAGGCGAAGTGGCCTGAGATCAGGATCGTTGGCGGCAACGTAGTGACCAGGGAAGGGGTCGAAGCCCTCATCAATGCTGGTGTCGACGCCATCAAGGTCGGGGTCGGGGCCGGTTCGATCTGTACCACCAGGATCGTGGCCGGAGCTGGTATGCCCCAGCTCAGCGCCATCTATGAGTGCGCCATGGCCGCTGGTCCCCGCGGGATTCCCATCATTGCCGATGGAGGCATCGTCACCTCGGGCGACATTGTCAAGGCCTTCACCGCCGGGGCCAACGCCGTCATGTTGGGCAACGCCTTGGCCGGAGTCGATGAGGCCCCCGGGGAGCTGGAACTGGTGGAGGGGTCGATGTGGAAGACCTACCGGGGTATGGGGTCGGCAGGCGCCATGCGGGGTCGAGCGGCCGATCGCTACGCCACCAGTCAACCTACGCCAGGTCACCCTGGAGGGCTCGGAGGCAAGCATGTCCCCGAGGGGGTAGAGGCCCGTGTTCGCTATGCCGGAACCTTGGCGGCCCTGATCGAGCAGATGGCCGGTGGCCTACGTTCGGGGATGGGCTACGCCGGTGCCGCCAACCTCGAACAACTGCGGACCATGACTCGCCTGACCAAGGTCACCTCGGCCGGACTGCGCGAGAGCCACCCCCACGATGTCCAGGTGACCAACGAGCAGATGCAGTGGGGGAAGTAGCTTCTGCGAGGTACCGGATTGGCTGGTTGAGCTAGGGGCTGCGGCGCCAGGAGGCTACTTCCGCCACTGCTGCATCGATCAGCTGGTTGACCTGCTGGTCATCGCCCGCATGGCGGCCGATGAGGTTGATTCCGATGATGGTGGCCGATATGAGGACCGCACGATCGTCGACCCTGGAGGGATCGACGGCTCCTCCACCGGCGGCACGGTCCAGTGCAGCCCGGAGGCTGGTTTCGAGGAGGTCTCGATAACGCCGGGCGGCTTCTGGATCCGATCTGGCGGCCATGTCGTTCACGATGAGGCAGCCTGGTGAGACATCACTACTGGCAAGGCCGGAGCGAAGATGCTCGAGGAACTCGATGATGTCGGCTAGGCCATCGTCGCTGCCCCTCTGGAGGGGTTGGAAGAGGCTTTCAGCGGCGCGGTCGAGGTAGCGGTCGGTGGCCTTGTGGTAGAGGCCCTGTTTGCCGCCGAAGCTGTTGTACAGGGTTGACCGGTCTATTCCGGTTGCAGCTTCGATATCGGCGAGTGTTGTGCTCTCGAACCCTTTGGCCATGAACGCGCCAATGGCGGCATCGATCACCTGGTCAGTGTCGAACTGGCGAGGACGTCCTCGGCTGGCTTTCGGGGTTGTCTTTTCCACCACACAGTGTATATTAGCAGTGATAATCTGCACTAGATAGTGTAGAAGCCCAAGGAGAACCCTCCGTCATGCCAGCTCACGCACGAGTACAACGCACGGTCAACGCACCCAAGGAAGTAGTGTGGGAGATTCTCGACGACTTTCCCGGTATCGCCAACTGGAGCGCCGGAATCCAGAAGAGCTTCACCACCGGTGATGCGTCCAAGGTCACCGGGCTCGGTGCTGAACGCCGCTGCGAGCTTGGAGGCGAGAAGCTCCTCGACGAGCGCATCAGCGCCTACACCGAAGGTCAGAGCATGACCGTCGACGTGTGGAACGTCGAGGGACTACCGCTCAAGTCGTCTCTGACCACATTTTCCGTTCGGGCCGTTGACGACGACAGCACCGAGGTCACGGTCGCTGCTGAGGCGGTACCGAAGATGCCGGGCTTCCTCGCTGGCCTTCTCAGCCCGATGGCGTCCAGGTTCATGGCCAAGAACTTCTCTGGCCTCTTGGACGAGCTTGCAACCGAGGCTGAGAGCCAGCAAAAAGCCTGACTAGGTCGGGAACCCTGTCCGTCACTGCTGGGAGATGCGCTGACGGCATCCGTGAAGCGGGTGGCGAGAGACTGGGCCGCGAGATGGTTATCGGCAATGGTCACCCTGCTCGTAGCCGCTCAGCTTTGGATTCGATACCGCAGCTCCAGATCTGCCGCCGTCTGGTCCGTCTGGAGGGTGGGTTGGTCTGTAGCCTGTCCAGGGTGTCGACCCTGCTCTGTTTTCACGCTCACCCCGATGATGAGGCTCTGTCGACTGGAGGTTTGATGGCCAGCGCGGCTGCCGCCGGTCATCGGGTGATTCTGGTGACCGCCACCCGCGGCGAGTACGGAGAGCCCCAACCGGGCGTGTTGAGGCCAGATGAGGTCTTGTGGGAGCGCCGAGTGGTCGAGTTGGCCGAATCGGCATCGATTCTGGGGGCAGAGCCGCCCCGTTTCCTCGACTATGAGGACTCGGGCATGATCGGGGAGCAGAGCAACAACAATCCTGCTTGCTTCTGGCAGGCTGACATTGACGAAGCGGCCGATCGGCTGGCCACCATTCTGAGCGACGTCGATGCTGACGTGCTCACTGTCTACGACGACCATGGTCTCTACGGCCACCCTGACCACATCCAGGTCCACCGGGTGGGACTGGTAGCAGCCAAACTGGCGTCGGTGGATCATGTCTATGAGGCGACCGTCAACCGTGACCGGGCCCTCCAGTCAATCGTCGAGATGCGAACCGAGATGGAAGCGGGTGGGGTCGAGGGTCCCGACATCGATGATTTCGACGAGTTCGGGCTCGTCGAAGACGATCTTGCTTTCTCCCTCGACGTGTCGGCCCACCTCGAAGCAAAACGGGCGGCAATGGCCGTCCACAAGAGCCAGATCTCCGATCAGAGCTTCTTCTTGTACATGCCCCCCGAGCGTTTCGCCGCCGTATTCGCCAATGAGTGGTACGCCATCCCCGGGACGACGGGAACCGGGGGCCCCAAACCCGTGGACATGCTGCCGGGGCTCTGATCTCCCCAGGTTGGAGGCTTTCGGTTGCTCAGTGGCGGCAGGAGGCCGAGTGCTCGTGGTAGGCCACAGCCACCAGCTTGGAGCCGACCAGCTTCTTCCTGGCGATCAGCTCGATCTTGTGGGCGTAGCCGACGAGGCTGGGCGCGACGATGACGGTCACCTCGTCCTGATCATGGATGCGCTGGTAGCGGGAAGTGTTCTTGCCTTTGAGGTAGGTGTCGACCGACACCTCTGAGACACCACCTCAACTGGTGGGGGGAATGAAGTCGATGGCGGCCGTGCCCCCCTTGGCCCGGACCAGCTCGGCTGCTGATTCACTCATTGCGAAATCCATGGCTCTATTGAACCGCCATTGGGCCGCGATCATTCCTGGGTGGAATTGGGGATCAGAAACAGCACGGAAAACGACAAGAAGGACACGACCGAGGCGACGATGAGGGCGCTCTGGTAGCCGGAAGCATCGATGATGCGGCCGATGGCTGGCGGACCGATCAGGCCCCCGATCCCGGCTGCGGTGTAGGAAGCGCCGAGGACGGCCCCCAGTCCACCGGTCCCGAACTGTTCGGCGGTGACTGCCGGGGACAGGGCGATGAAACCTCCATAGGCCACCCCCAACACCGCGGTGAACAGCAGCAGCATCTCATAGCTGCTACCGGCCCCGATCCATAACAAGAAGCTGAGACTGAGTACCAGGTTTGACCCCTGGTAGAGGCGTAGTGCGGGGAAGCGGGAAGCCAGTGCCCCCAGCCCCAGGCGGCCGATGACCGAAGCGATACCGATGATACCGATCAGCCAGCCGGCCGAGCCGCTGATTCCTTTGGTCTCGACATAGTCAGGGAGGAACACGAAGGGCACGAAGATGGCGATGCTCATCGTCAGTAGGGAGGTGTACAGGACCCAGAATGTCCGGCTGGAGGTGAGGATGGATCGTAGGGGTGATCCCGGTCCGGCGGCGACGGAGATGGCAGGCTGGCGGGCCCCGACAGCGCTGATGCTCAACAAGATGGTGGCACCGATAGCGAGGATGACATAGGTCTGGCGCCAACCGTAGGCTTCGATGAGTTGCTCGGTGGCAGGAGCCACGGTGAGGGTCCCGACCCCAATCCCGGCCACTGCCACCCCGAGCGCGGTGGTCCGCTGTCGCTCGAACCAACCCCCGACGGCGGCCACCATAGGGACGTAGGCGCAGCCAACTCCGAGGCCAACACCGAGCCCATAGGTCAGGTAGCCGACCCAGATCGATTGGACCCGAGATGTGGCCAGAAGCCCGATGACCAGGCAAACGGCCCCAAAGATGAGCACGGGCCGTGGCCCCTTCACATCGGCGATCCGACCAGAGATCACCCCCAATCCGAAGTAGAGGAAGGTGGTGAGGGCGAAGAAGAAGGCGGTGGCTCCTCGGTCGCTTCCGAACTCGTCGGCCATGGGGCCGAAGAAGGAGCCGAAGCTGTAGGCCACGCCGAACACGGTGAACGTGGCCACAAAGGTGGCGCCAGCGACCAGCCACCCCGTCGGGCTATCGAGGTCGGAGGTCGGCTCGGAGTGGCCGGGCTCGGTCTCTGCCCGATCTATCTGTCCGGCTCCATCGGTGACGGCGTCGCTCACTTGTCGAGTCTCGCCCGGCGCCTCGTCATGGGCAAGCGGGCCGATTGATGTCGGATCGAGGGCACCACCTACAGGGTGGCGTCGAGCCAGTTCGTGACGGCGGCGATGATCAGGCCGCATGGCCCGAAGCCCATCTTGATCAGGGTGGTAGCGGCCCGGGTCAGATCCGCAACGTTGGCGCTGATCGAGGTGGCAGCAAAATCGCCGCCAGACTCGCCGAGGCCAGCAACACCGAACCCTTCGCTTGCTCAGGAGGACGATGCAGCTCTGCCGCCAGGCGTGCCCCCTTGGCTTCCGATGATGGTGACGTCTTCGATGGGTTGGCGGCTGGCCATGGGCTCCAAGAGGCTGGTCGAGCGGTGGTGGCCCACGGTAGTGGATCGCGGCGGGGGTCGGCAGCGGCTACGGTGTCAGTCCGCTATGGCCTATTCGAGCACCATCGACGTCCGATTCTCCGAGCTGGATCCCTATGGTCACGTCAATCATGCCGTGTACCTCATCTATTTCGAGGTGGCTCGAACCGAGGCCCTGGCCTCAGTCCAACTCCCGATCGATGAGATCGCGGAGCGTGGCAACCAGCTGGTGGTGACTGGGATCGAGGTGCGCTTCCGCAAGGCGGCGATGGCCGGTGATCGTTTGACCGTTGAGACTTCGATCGCAGAGAAACGTCGGGCCAGCACTGTCTGGAGTCAGCGCATCCTGAGAGGTGATGAGGTGATGGTGACGGCGAATGTCACCATTGGGATCACCGATAACGCGGGCAAGCCCTGCAAGCCACCGGATTGGTTGTTCCCCGGCCTCCAACTCCTGCTTGACTAGACGGGTGAGCTTCATCGGCACTGGCGGAGAGGATTGGGTCGAGCTCGACATGGATCTGTTCGAGCGCAACCGTCGCAACCAGCTCCAGACCATGCTGATCGACGAAGGGGAACAGGTTGCGGCCTCCCTCGGCGCTGAGTTCGAGGTGGAGATGGCCTATGACGGGATCGTATTCATCGTGATCGAGGGCCGCCGGCGCTATCGGGCGGAGGTCAGCCACAACGATCGTCTCGTCTTCACTGGCATTCTCGACCCTGACGGGCCACTGTAGGGGCCAGCCACAACCTGGGTTGGCTAATGGGGAAAGGGACAAGCACCTATGGCGGCCATCGCCTTCAACCAAGACTTCACTCCCGTCTACCAGCAGGTCGACGAGCTATCGTCCCTCATCAGGCGAGTGATAGCTGAGAACCCCAACCCGTTCACGTTCACCGGAACCGGTGTCTATCTGGTGGGGCGAGGCGATGTTGCCGTCATCGATCCTGGCCCGACCCTGGCTGAGCATCTTGACGCAATACAAGCCGCCCTCGGCCCGGACGAGCAGATCACCAAGATCCTCGTGACCCATACCCATTCCGATCACACGGCTGGGGTGTCTCTCCTGGTCGATCGGACGGGGGCAACCACATATGGGTTCGGCCCCCATGGTGAGGTGCCCGACGAGGACCCCCTCGACCAGGTCTCGTTCGACGAGTACTTCACCGCCGAGGAGAAGGCCGAGTTCGACAAGGTCTGGGCCGAGACCCCAGATGAGTTGAAGAGGGAGGGCCCCGATCAAGACTTCCAGCCCGATGTCAGTGTTGGCGACGGTGATCTGATCGAAGGGGCGGGATGG